>DASXHF010000270.1:0-19615 GCA_036488775.1 Gemmatimonadaceae bacterium
GCCGTCCACCTTCTCGCCCGAGAACTGCTCGGGGCTCATGTACGCCGCCGTCCCCACGGACATGCCGGTCGCCGTGAGCGTCTCCCCGCCCGCATCCTGCAGCAACCGAGCGATGCCGAAGTCGGCCACCACCGCGTGGCCGCTCTGGATCAGGATGTTCTCCGGCTTGATGTCGCGATGGACGACGCCCTGCGCGTGCGCGTAGGCCAGCGCGTCGGCGACCTCGCACACCAGCGCGACCGCCTCCTCGATCCGCATCTGCGACTCGCGGTCGAGCCGTGCGCGCAACGACTCGCCTTCGACGAACGGCATGACGTAGTACAGCAACCCGTTCGCGCTGCCCGAGTCGTACGCCGGCAGGATGTTCGGATGGCTGAGTCGCGCGGCGATCTGGATCTCGCGCTTGAACCGCTCCGCGTCGATCACGCCGCCAAGCTCAGGGCTCAGCACCTTCACCGCGACGTCGCGCGAGTGCGGGACGTCCGCCGCCAGATAGACGATCGCCATGCCACCGCGCCCGATCTCGCGGACGACGCGATACCGGTCCGGCAGTGCGACGTTGAGCTCCTCGAGCTGCATGCTCCACCCCACATCGGGAGTCCCGAATAAACTAGGGTTCCCGGGGGGAATCGCTAGACAGGCTGTCCACCGGCGGCCGGCGGCTATCTTCTCCTCATGCGCGTTCTGATCATCGGTGGCGGCGGGCGGGAGCACGCCCTCGCCTGGAAGCTCGAGCAGGAGGATCCGACCCTCCAGCTCGTTGCCGCGCCTGGCAACCCCGGCATCGCCGAACTGGGCGAGTGCGTGCCCATCGCCACGACAGACGTCGATGCCCTGGTACGGCTGGCCCGCGAGCGGGAGGTGGACTTCACCCTCGTCGGGCCAGAGGCCCCGCTCGCCGCCGGAATCGTCGACCGCTTTCGCTCAGCCGGTCTGCCGATCTTCGGACCGACCCAGGCTGCCGCCGAGATCGAAACCTCGAAGGCGTTCGCCAAGCAGCTCATGCTCGACGCCGGCATCCCCACCGCGCGCGCCGAGGTGCACACCAGGCCGGCCGAGGCGAAGGCCGCCGCGCGCCGCTTCGGTGCACCCGTCGTCATCAAGGCGTCCGGCCTCGCCGCTGGAAAGGGCGTCCTCGTCTGCACCTCGCTCGACGACGCCGATCGCGCGATCGACGACATGCTCGCCGGCAATCTGTTCGGCGACGCGGGACACGAGGTCCTCGTCGAGGAGTTCATGGTCGGCGAGGAACTGTCGATCTTCGCCGTCACCGACGGCACCTCCTTCGTCGCGCTTCCCGGGCTGCAGGATCACAAGCGCCTCCTGGACGGCGATCGCGGCCCGAACACCGGCGGCATGGGCGCCTACCTGCCCGTGACGGCCGAGCGGTCGGTGATCGAACAGACGTGCACGCGCATCATCGCACCGACGCTCGCTGCGCTCGCCGCGCGCGGCCGCCCCTTCACCGGCCTGCTCTATGCCGGCCTGATGATCACCCCCGACGGTCCCAAAGTCGTCGAGTTCAACTGTCGCTTCGGTGATCCGGAGACACAGGCGCTGATGCCCGCGCTCGGCGGCTGGCCGCTGCTCCCCGTCCTCCGCGCCGTCGCGCACGGCGAGCCGGTGAGCCAGTTCGTCGCTCCCTCGGTTGATGGCGCATGCGTCGCCACCGTGCTTGCGGCGGCCGGGTATCCTGATACGCCCCGCACCGGCGACGTCATCTCGCTTCCTCCGGTCGAGGCGGACGTTCTCGTCTTCCACGCCGGCACCAAGCGCGACGCGCAGGGGCGTCTCGTCACCGCCGGTGGGCGCGTCCTCGCCGTCAGTGCCGTCGCGCCGACGGTTGCCGACGCGCAACGGCGAAGCCTTGCATACGCTCGGCGCGTCGGCTTCGCCGGCAAGCAGCTGCGCAGTGACATCGGCTGGCGGGAGATCGAGCGCGGATCGGAGCAGCGGGCGGGTGCCGGAGCTTCCCGAGACTGAGACCATCGCGCGCGATCTCGACCGCGAGATCGCCGGCCGCGCCATCGTCGGCGTCGCGGTCAGCAAACCCGACGTCCTCCGAGAGGTGACCGGTGCCGCGCTCGCACGGCGGCTCCGCGGCGCCACGATCGGTCGCGCCTGGCGGCGCGCCAAGCTCGTCGTGCTCGATCTCTCGACCGGCGACCGGCTCGTCGTGCAGCCGCGCTTCACCGGCGCTCTGCTGCTGAGTCGGGGCCCGCTGCCCGAGACCGAGGCGCCATACTCCACCCTGCACTTCGCCCTCGACGACGGCCGGGATCTTCACTACCGCGACATTCGCCGGCTTGGCACCGTCGCGTTGATGAACCCGCCGCGGTTTCGCGCCTACGTCGAAAGATTGGGCGTCGAGCCTCTTGACCCGGCATTCACCGCGGCCCATCTATCGGGAATTGTTCGGGGCTCCAGACAGGCGGTGAAGAAGGTGCTGATGGACCAGCGGCTCGTGGTCGGGATCGGGAACATCTATGCGAACGAGGCGTGCTGGCGCGCCGAAGTCGATCCGTCGCGGGCGGCGCGCGACCTGTCGCCCGACGAAGTGTCGCGCCTCTACGATGGCATCGTGGATGTCCTCACCGAATCCATCGCTGCGCGGGGCACCTCCTTCCGCGACTACCGCGATGCCAGCGGCCGTCGCGGGGACTTCGTGCGCTCGCTGGCCGTGTACGGTCGCGGCGGCCAGCCCTGCCCCCGCTGCGGCGCTCGGCTGATCGAGACCCACGCCGTCGACGGCAGATCCACGGTGCTGTGCGCGCATTGTCAAAGATAAAGCTCCTTCGTCCGCCGACGTCGGACGAGCTGCTCGCGACGATGCGCGCGCACGTGCGCGCGAATGCGAAGGACCGGCCCGGCGTGTATCGGATGCTCTCGGCCGAGGGCGAGATCGTCTACGTCGGCAAGTCGAAGCGCGTGCGCTCGCGGCTGCTGTCGTACTTTCGCTGCGCGTTCCCGGAGGAGAAGGGCGCGCGCATCGTGCGCGAGGCGCATCGCATCGAGTGGGACTACACGCCGAGCGAGTTCGCGGCGCTGCTCGAGGAGCTGCGGCTCATCAAGCGCTTCCGGCCCCGCTTCAACGTCGCCATGAAGCGCGACGCGAGACACTTCGCCTTCATCAAGCTGACTCGCGGGCCGGCGCCCAAGCTGCTCGTCGTGCGCGGCGCGGGCGCGAACGACGCGCAGGTCTACTACGGCCCTTTCCACGGCGCGCAGCGCGTGAGCGAGGCCGTGCGCGAGCTGAACGACGCGCTCGGCCTCCGCGACTGCCGGCTCGATCAGCCGATCCACTTCGCCGATCAGCCCGAGCTCTTCCAGATCTTTCCGCGCACCCCTGGCTGCATTCGACACGAGATCAAGAAATGCCTCGGTCCCTGTGTCGGCGCCTGCACCGCGCATGCGTACGACGATCGCGTTCGTCTCGCGCGAGCGTTTCTCGACGGCGCGGACGACGGACCGATGGACGCGCTGCGCACCGAGATGGAAGCGGCGAGCGCCGAGCTCGCGTTCGAGCGCGCCGCAGTGTTGCGCGACAAGCTCCAGCGGCTCGAGGCACTGCGCGAACAGTTCATGAAGTTCCGCTTCGCCGTGGAGACGCTGTCCTTCGTCTACACCGTCCCTGGACACGAGGGTGACGATCGCGTCTACCTCATCCGGCGTGGACGCGTGCGGGGCGAGTACACCATGCCGCGGAGCGAGCAGGACCGCACGCGGCTGATCGAGATGGTCGAGGACGTATTCAGTCCCGTCGAGCGCGATTCGGCGCAGGTGCTTTCACACGAGGTCGACGAGCTGCTGCTGCTCTCGTCATGGTTCCGCCGCTTTCCCGCCGAGCTCGCACGCTCGCGAGCGGCTCGCGAGTTTCTGTCGACACCACCGCCGCTCGGGTATGACGTCGCAACCGATCCGTTGTTCGGTGATTCCGTGACGTCCGCGGCGTGAGCCGCGTCACCAACATGCGTGGCGAGTTGGCGAGGATGTTGCAACCTCTCACGCGTGTCGCCCGATGCACGGGCGGCAGCGCCTTGGATGCGATGACGACCTCGTGGCAGCCGATGACCCTCGTGCAGTGCATCAGCGTGAAGCCTTGGCTCACCTATCCGGGGTGCGACGAGCCCGGAGGCTGCCACGACCTCACGCTCGGCCGCATCTATGAGATGCTTGGCGTCGAGGGCAACGGCAGCTTCTATCGCATCCTCGACGACTCGGGCGACGACTTCCTCTATCCGGCGTCGCATTTCAAGGCGGTGTAGCCGACCGCCGGTCTAGTCCTCGAGCGGGACCAATTCGACTTCCGCGACGCCGCCGGTGATGGTGAGCCGCGCGACGCTCGGCTCGAGCTTGAATCGCCGAGCACCCGCTGCACCGGGGTTGACGACCAGTCGGCCGTTGGCGTGCGTCACGAGCTGCCGATGGGTGTGACCGTACACGATCACCTGCGCCGCGTAGCGCTCGAGCAGCTTGGCCGGCGTCGGGCTTCCGACCTCGTGGCCGTGACTCACGTGCACCGTGACCCCGTTGAACGTCCGGTCGATCGAGTCGCGCAGCCGCGGATCGCCTGGCGTGTCCGTGTTGCCGTAGACTGCCTGCAGCGGCGCGATCAGCTCCAGCTCGTCGAGCACTTCGTCTCCGCCCACGTCCCCGGCGTGCAGGATGAGCTCCACCCCTGCCAGCGCTCGATGCACCTGCGGGCGGACGAGGCCGTGCGTGTCGGAGATGAGGCCAATGAGCATCGAAGGATCGGTAGGGTGGAACGGTGAACGGTGAGCCGTTGACCGGCTGACTGGTCGACTGGCCAGGTCTGAGTCAACTACGTCTCACGTCGCACGTCGCAGGGTTCACGATTCACCGTTCACCGGCTGGTCCTCTCCCCATCTGTGTCCAATCCGGTGCTCGATCCCCAACTGATCCAGCACGCGCGCCACGACGAAATCCACCAGCTCCTCGATGAGCTGTGGGCGATGATAGAATCCCGGACTTGCCGGCAGCACCACCGCGCCGGCCCGCGTCACGCGCAGCATGTTCTCCAGGTGAATCGCACTGTACGGCGTCTCTCGTGGGACGAGCACCAGCCGCCGTCGTTCCTTGAGCGCGACATCCGCGGCGCGCTCCACCAGCGAGCGTGACGTCCCTTGACTGATCGCGCTGATCGTGCCCATCGAGCAGGGACAGATCACCATCCCGCGGTTGCGTGCCGAGCCCGACGCCGGCGCCGCGCCGCGATCGTCGTCGTCGAATGGCGTGACCAATCGATCGAACCGCTCGGCGCCGACCACCGTGCGCAGATCGTCCAGCGATCGCACCTGCGTCTCCGCCTCGAGCAGACGCAGCCCGTGACGCGACACGATGAGCTGCACGCGTTGCCCGGCGACGAGCAGCTGCTCGAGTAGTCGCACGGCGTACGGCGCTCCCGAGGCGCCCGTGACCGCGAAGACGAGCGGAAGTTCGAGCTCGTTCACCGCGTCCACACGAGCGACGCGTATCCACTCGCCAAGACGCGTCCGGTCAACACGAAGCCGAACAGCGTCAGACTGATCACGCCGTTCATCGTGAAGAACGCCGCATCCAGCTTCGTCAGGTCGTCGGCGCGCACCAGCGAGTGCTCGTACAGGAGCAGCGTCGCCGCGACCAGCACGCCGAGCCAGTAGCACGTTGCCGCCACCGTGCCCCAGGAAAATGCACCCACGCCGACCACGGTGAGCGCGAACACCGTGAGAGCGTGCAGGCCCCGCGCGACCGCGATCGCCCCCCGCTCGCCGAGCGCCACGGGGATCGAGTGCAGCCCGTGCGCACGGTCGAACGCGATGTCGGGCAGCGCGTAGAGGACGTCGAACCCACCGCCCCATGTAGCCACCGCGGTCGCGAGGGCGCACAACAGCCACCACGGACTGCTCCACCGTCCCGTCACCGCGAGATATCCGCCGACCGGAGCGATCGACATGCCGAGTCCGAGCACCAGATGCGCGAATCGCGTGAATCGTTTGGTGTAGCTGTAGAAGAACACCCACGCCAACGCGACGGGTGCGAGCATCAGGCAGAGCGGGTTCAGCATCCCGGCCGCGAGCACGAAGAGGGTCGATGCGATCGCCACGGCCAGCCAGGCTTCGCGTACCTTGAGCGCGCCGCGCGGGATCTCGCGCATCATCGTCCGTGGATTCCGCGCGTCGTACTCCCGGTCGACGATGCGATTGAATCCCATCGCGGCAAATCGTGCCGCGGTGAACGCAAGCACTACCCATCCGACCGTTCGCCAGGTCACAGCGCGATCGTACGACGCGAGCGTCACGCCAATCAGCGCGAACGGCAGCGCGAAGACGGTGTGCGGCAGCTTCACGAAGCTGGCGTACGTCGCCAATCGCGTCGTGCCGGCGAACGTCTGTCCCTCGCGCCGGGCAGGCGGCGCCGTCCTGCTCATCGGCCCTCGATTCCAAGCGTCGGCCAGATCGCGTCGACCCGTGCTTTGGTCGCGGCGTCCATCCGGATCACCGCCGGCCACTCGCGGGTGAAGCCTTCCTCCGGCAGCTTGCGCGTCGCATCGATCCCCATCTTGGAGCCATAGGTGAACGCTCGGCTCGAGTGATCGAGCACGTCCATCGGGCCCATCGTGAAGCGCGTGTCGCGCTCGGGGTCGATGTTGTTGAGCGCCACCCACCACGCCTCGTGCGGATCCCGCACGTTCACCCAGTCGTCCACGACGACGAGTACCTTGGCGAGCGACATCAGTCCCTGCCCCCACAACGCGTTCATCACCTTGTACGCCTGCCCCGGATAGTCCTTCCTGATGCTCACGAACACGAGGTTGTGAAAGATCCCCTCCGACGGCATGTGATAGTCGACGATCTCGGGAATCGTCAGCTTGAGCAGGGGGAGGAAGATGCGCTCGGTCGCGTGGCCGAGGTAGAAGTCCTCCATCGGCGGACGGCCCACGATCGTCGCCGGAAAGATCGGGTCCCGCCGCATCGTGATCGCGGTGACGTGCACCTGCGGGTACAGATCCGCGAGCGAGTAGAAGCCGGTGTGGTCGCCGAACGGCCCCTCCGTGACGAGCGGCTCGGCCGGATCGATGTATCCTTCGAGCACGAAGTCGGCGTCCGCCGGCACCTCGAGATCGCACGTCAGCGCCTTCGCGAGCTGCACCGGGTTGCGGCGGAGAAATCCGGCGAACAGGAACTCGTCCACGGTGGGCGGCAGCGGCGCGCTCGCCGAGTACATCGACGCCGGATCGGCGCCGATGGCGATCACCACCGGCATCCGCTCGCCGCGCTCCGCCATCTCGCGCCAGTGCGCCGCGCCCACTTTGTGTCGCTGCCAATGCATCGCCAGCGTACGCCGGCCCGTCTGCATGATGCGATACATGCCCACGTTGCGGATGCCGCGCTTGGGATCCTTCGTGATCACCATCGGGAAGGTGATGTAGAATCCGCCGTCGTCAGGCCACGTCTTCAGCAGCGGCAACTTGTCGAGATCCACCTCGTCGCCCCGCCAGACGACCTCCTGGCACGCCGGCGATCCCGATTTGACCCGCGGGGGAAACTTCGCCACCTCCATCAGGCGAGGCAGCATGGAGAGCTTCCCGAGCATTCCTTGCGGAACCTTGAGATCGAGCAGCTGGGTGATGCGCGTGCCGTGCTCGTCCAGATCCCGCACGCCGAGCGACATCGCCATCCGGGACATCGAGCCGAACAGGTTCATCCCGACAGGAAACTGCGAGCGCGTGCCGTCGCGCAGGAGCACGTGCTCGAACAGCAGCGCCGGTCCGCCGCCCGGCATCTTCATCACGCGGTCGGCGATCTCGCACAGCTCCAGCTCCGCGCGGACCGGTTGCGTCACGCGCACGAGCTGGCCTGACGCCTCGATGGCCCGCAGAAAATCGGAGAGAGTGTCGAGGGACACGATGAGTCGATGAAGATGTACGATTGGTTTGATTGCTACGCCGGCGTACCCGATTCGGGGCGTCCGGCGCGATCGGCCATCAGGCCGGTGCCTTGCGCCCGCTGTGAATCGCCGCGATGCCCAGCGAGAGCGTCTCCCACCTCACCTCGGTGAATCCCGCCGTCACCATGCGTTGCGCGAGCTCGGGCTCGGACGGAAAGTGTGCCACCGACTTCGGCAGATAGCGATAGGCCGATCGGTGCCCGCTGATCGCACCGCCGATGAATGGCAACACGTGATGGAAATAGAAATGGTAGAGCGCGCGGACCACCGCGTTGTGCGGCGTCGTGAACTCCAGGATGACGAATCGCGCGCCGGGCAGCAGCACCCGGTACACCTCCAGCAGCGCGGCGTCGAGCGACGCGACGTTGCGGATGCCGAACGCCACCGCGGCGCCCTCGACGCTGGCATCGCGCAGCGGGAGCTGCTGGGCGTCGGCCGCGACGGGCGCCAGCACCGCGCGCGGCGCCTTTCCCGCACCGGCGCGCAACATCGGCACGGCGAAATCCGCCCCGATCACGAACCCCCGAAAGCCCCGCTCGCGACTCAGCGCGGCGCCGACGTCCAGCGTGCCGGCGCAGAGGTCGAGGTAGCGCCCCTCGGGAGCGCGGTGCCACTCCAACGCCCGCAGCGCGCGCCGGCGCCAGAGCGTGTCGATGTTGAGGCTGAGCAGATGGTTGAGCAGATCGTAGCGCGGGGCGATCTGCTCGAACACCGTCCGCACGTACGCGCGTTTGTCCGCCCCGCCTCCCGCCGCCGCGTCGGCGCGACGCTCTTCCACCACGGTCTCGAGCATCCAGGAAAGCTCACCCGTGACCGGGCGAGCGGCAAGCGCACGCTGGATTGCGTGCCGGGCGCCGCGTAGCTTACGCGCAGCCGCGCACCGCTCTCCCCGTCCGTTGCGCCGCGGCGACCCGTTACCCGTCGTGCTCCGCACCCTCGATCTCGCGAATCTTCCCGATGCCGACGTCGTCGCCCTTGCGCTCGAGGGCCGTGATGCCGCGCATCGCGAGTTGATCAAGCGGTACGAGCGACCCGTGTTCTCGCTGGTCTTCCGCATGGTGCGCGACCGGGAGCTCGCCGAGGACCTCACCCAGGACACCTTCGTGAAGGTGCTGTCGCATCTCGATCGCTACCGGTCGGATTTCAAGTTCTCGTCGTGGCTGTTCAAGATCGCCAACAACGTCGCCATCGATCACCTGAGACGCCGACAGCTCGACACGGTCAGCATCGACGGCTCCCCGCACGCCGTGACGACCGAGGCGGTGGAGTCCACCCGGTTCGACGTGGTCGACGCCTCCGAAAGCGCCCTCGACGAGATGGAGGCCAAAGAGCTGGGCTCCGCGATCGAGCAGGCGATCGCCCGGCTCCGTCCCGAGTACCGGTCGTGCATCATGCTCCGCCACGTCGAGGGCCGGTCGTACGAGGAGATCGCCGCCACCCTGGACCTCCCGCTTGGCACCGTGAAGACCTATATCCACCGCGCCCGCCACGAGCTCCGGCGCGCCCTCGAGTACACCCGTGAGTGACCTGCCGCACACCTGCCCGCGCCGGCCTGAAACCCCACCCGCCGGCCGCCCGTACAATGGGTCCAGAGGCTGAATGAATCACAGACACCTGCTCCCCAACGAGATCGACCTCTTGGTCGACGGCGAGGCCGGATTCGGCGTCGCCCCGTTGCGTGCCCACCTTCAGGAATGCGGCGAGTGCCGCGAACGAGTCGAGGAGGCCCGCGTCGTCGCCGACGCGCTCGAGGCCCTCCCGCACTTCGCGCCCGATGCGCGCCTGGCCGACCGGGTGATGGCCCAGGTGCCCGTCTTCGTCCCGGCCCACGTCGCCGCCCGCGACGCCGTCCAGCGTTGGGTGCCCCGGTCCGCCGTCGCGCGGGTCGCCGTCGCCAGCCTTGCCGCGACCGTCGGCGGCGCGCTGACCGGCGCGCTGGTGTGGCTCGCCATGCGCGGGGATGCCGTGCTCTTCATGAGCGATCTGCTGAGCAGCCGGTTTCGCGGTGTGATCGTCGATGCCGCCCGCGATCTGGCCGTCACGCTGTTTGGCGAGTCGGTGCTCACGGCGCTTCAGGCGACCGGCGCGGTCGGTGTGTCCCTCCTGCTGGGCGGATTTCTTCTGACCGCCATCGGCACGATCGCCGGAATCCGGCGGCTCGCCGCGGCAGGGCGGCGCGCCTAACATGCCGCGCCTCCGCCTCCTGCTCGCCGCCGTCGCGCTCGTTCCGACCGCCGCCCGGGCGCAGGAACGCGGACGTGCCGCTGATGCGCGCGACCTCGCACGCCTCGCCACCGTCGAAGGAATCTCCAACCTCCCCTCGCCCGAGAGCGTTTCCCCCGCCGGCCGAACGATTCCGGCCGGCACCGTCGTTCATGGCACCATCGTGGCGCGCGGGCCGGTCGTCGTCGCCGGCCGCGTCGACGGATCCGTCGTGAGTCTCGCCGGCGACGTCACCGTGCGGCCCGGCGGTCTCGTTACCGGTGACGTGCTCGCCGTCGGCGGCCGCGTCATCGCCGATGGAGCCGTGGTGAACGGCGAGATGCGCAGTATGAACGCCCTGCCGACGTTGCCTCCTGCCGCCGCGGCCGCGGCCGACACACGCACGCCCCTGCAACGCACGATCGAGAACGTCCGGCTCGTCGTCGCGACCCTGGGCGTCCTGCTCGTCGTCGCGATCGGCGTGCTGATCTTCGCCGGTCCAAACCTCGACGAGGTCGTGAGCACGCTCGAAGGACGCTTCGCGCGAGCGTTCTGGATGGGACTGCTCGGTCAGCTGCTCCTTCTGCCGGCGCTGTTGCTGCTCGTCGTGGCGCTCGCCGTGAGCATCATCGGCATCCTGCTCATCCCGTTCGCCATCGTCGCGTACGTCATCGCGGTGGCGGGTCTGCTCACGTTGGGCTTTCTCGCCGTGGCACGGCTGGTCGGCGGCGCCCTTCCGGCTGCGGGCGACGCGTCGATGCGCTCGCGCGCCTTGATCGCCCTGGCGATCGGACTATCCGCCTTCTTCGCGCTCTGGATCGTCGCGGCGCTCCTCACCTGGGCTCCGCTCGCCGCATCCGTGGTTCGCGCCGCCGCGCTCGCCGCCACTTGGGCGGCGATCACGCTGGGACTCGGTGCGGCGATTCTGTCGCGTGCCGGAACTCACCGGCGCATCCCGTCCGGAACGCGTCCGGTCGAGCTCGCGTCGTGGCAGACTCCCACGCCGCTCACCGGCGTCGCGGCGGCGCGTCGACCCGCCGCGGCGCGCGAGGCATTGTGATGCGACGTGTGCTGGCGATCGGAATGGTCGCCATCGGCGCCGCCGTGTATCCGGCTTCCGCGCAGAGCGCGCCGCTCTGGCGCTCCGTCGACCTGGCGCGTCAGCTTGCCGACACGATGCCGCAACGCATTCACGTGCAATACGGCAGCGGAAAGGTGGACGTGCGCGGGGCGAGCGAGCCGCTGCTCTATCAGATGCATCTCCGCTACGACGAGACTCGCAGCACGCCGTTGCACCGATACGACGCGGCGCAGCGGAGCGCGATGCTCGGATCCGAGCCGCGGCCCGGCGCCACGCACGTCTCGCGCGACGGCGAGGAGACCGGCGAGCTGCGCCTCGCCTTGCCGCGATCGGTGCCGCTCGACCTGGATCTCGAGCTGGCTGGAACGCAGTCGACGCTCGACCTGGGCGGGATGGCGCTCCAATCGCTCCGCCTCGAGGGCGGCGCGGCCGACGCGACACTTTCCTTTTCGTCCCCCAACCGCATCCCGATGCGAGAGCTCGACATCGGCGTCGGAGCGGCCGATCTCGTCGCCACGCAGCTCGCCAACGCCAACGCGGATCGGATTCGCATTCGGGGCGGCATCGGCGTCATGGACCTCGACTTCTCGGGTAGCTGGACCCACGACGTCGCCGTCACGACAAGCCTTGCGCTCGGAAAGCTCATCGTACGCGTGCCGAGCGACGTGGGCGTACGCGTCGCGGTAGAGCGCATCGCGGCCGGGTTCGAGCACGCGGGCTTCGTGAAACGCGACGACGGTTGGTATTCCCCGAACTGGGACCGGGCCACCCATCACCTCCGGATCTCGGCCGAGACGTACCTCGGCAAGATCGATATCCGCCGCGGCGGCCGCTGATCGCTCGCGCGCCGCGGGCGCGGGTACATGGCCCGTGCCTTGCCTCTTGCCGGACGAACCGTCCGCGGTGGGTATCGGCATGTCGATCGTCATCGGCGGTCATAGAGCTCTTCCGCTTCTGAAGAAGACCGTCCGCGAGATCGGCGAGGACAGGGTTCCGTCCCTCGCGGCGGAGACGGCGTACTACTTCTTCTTCTCGCTGTTCCCGCTCCTGCTCTTTCTCACCCCGCTGCTCGGCCTCCTGGGCAACGGTGAGCAGCTCGTGGAGTCGCTGCTGTCGCGCCTCGCGGCCACGATGCCGCCTGACGCGCTCTCGCTGCTGCGGCGCACGCTCGTCGAGACGGTGCAGACGAGCGGAGGGCCGGGCATCATGTCGCTGGGCGCCCTGCTCGCCGGCTGGGCAGGCTCCAACATCTTCGGGTCGCTCATGGAGGCGCTCAACGTGGCCTACGACGCCACCGAGACGCGTCCCTGGTGGAAGCGGATCGCGCTGCGACTCGTCTGCCTCGGCCTCGCTGGCGCCGTCGTCTTCGGCGCCACGGCGATCTTTCTATTCGGTGACCACATCGCACGGTGGGCCGGCGATGCGCTGCACCTCGGCGTCGTCGGAGCGACAGCGTTCACATTTCTCGAATATCTCGTCGCCGTCGCGCTGGTCGTGGCGCTTGGCGCCGTGATCTACAAGCTGCTGCCCAACGTGCAGCAGCGCTGGACTCACGTCATCGTCGCGTCGATGGTGGCGACGGTGCTCTGGCTCGCCGCGACGCTCCTGTTCCGCATCTACGTGTCGCACTTCGGATCGTTCAACAAGACGTACGGCACGATCGGCGGCGTGATCGCCTTGCTGAGCTGGATGTACTACACCATGCTCGTCGTGTTGAGCGCGGGCGAGCTCGCGTCGGAGCTGCATCTGGGCACCGCTGCGCTCGACCCCGACACGGGCGCCATCTACCTCGGCCGCATCGTCTCCGAGCCCGGTCCGACCCGTCCGTCGATCGAGAAGGTGAATCGCGCGCCCTAGGGCGTGCTCATCCAGCGGGCCGCAGCACGACGGCGCTGCCACGGTGCAGTCCGAGTGTCGCCGCCGCGCTCCCGTCGCGCACCGCGATCTCGATGAGACCGCTCGAGCCCGTCAGAGCGACCATGCGGCCCGCGCTCACGTCGCCATACGTGCGCGCGATCGGCAGAACGGTGCCGTCGACCTCCACCGTCCCGCCGCGCAGCGCCATGAGATTGGTGATCGCGTTGCCGAAGCGATCGACCGTGATCACCACACCGGCGAGCGCGCCGTCCGCACGTCGCGTCGCCTCGGGTGTGCGTCGCAACAACGGATCGCTGAACGCCGCCCCGAGCGCGTCGAGGGGTGCACCTTGCGCCAACGCGGCCGCCGCCGGAGCGAACACGTCGCGCCCGTGAAAGGTCGCCGACGCCGACGCCGGTACGGCCAGTGCCACACACCGTGCGCCGGGATGCAGCAGCGCCGGCGACAGCACGCCGTTGTCCGGGCCGACGAGAAACCGCCCTTCACTTTCCACCGCCAGCGCGGCACGCGAACCGCCCACACCGGGGTCGACGACGACGAGATGCACCGTTCCGATCGGGAAGCGGCGCCAGTAGCGCGCCAGCGCCAGCCGCGCCCCATCCACGTCGTGCGCGACGACGTCGTGCGCGATGTCGAGGATCGTCGCGTCCGAAGTGTTCGCCGCCAGAACGCCCTTCATCTCGCCGACGTACCCGTCGGCGGTGCCGAAATCCGTGAGGAGGGTGATGAAGCGCGTCATGAGCGGATGATCACGCTATTGAGCTACCCTTCCATCGTCCGCTGCGCCAGATCACCATCATCCCCACCGCGCGGCCCAGCGCGGTCAGCGAGATCGTCCACCACAATCCGACACTCCCGTATCGCGCCGCCGCCCAGGCAGCGATCGGGACGCGGCTCGCCGTGACCAGTGTCGACGTGATCATCGGGGCGAGGGTGTACCCCGCGCCGCCGAGCGCGCCTTCGAGCACGATCTCCGTGCAGACGCCAAGCTGCGATATCGCGGCGATGCGCAGATAGCGCGCGCCCTCGGCGATCACCGCCGGGTCGTGGCTGAAGATCGACGCGAATCGCTCCGGGACCGCCAACTCTGCCACGCACGCGATCACGCCAATCACCGAGCAGAACCCGACCGAGATCCAGCCCGCGCGCTCGGCCCGATCGCTCTTTCCCGCCCCGAGGTTCTGGCCCACGATCGCCGCCGTCGCTGCCCCGAAGCCCACGCCTATCATGAATAGCCAGCTCTCCACGCGGTGCCCGATGCCGAGTGCGGCCAATGCCGGAGTGCCGAACTGCGTCGCCGTGCGCGTGATGAGCACGTAGATCAACGAGAAGGCGACTCCGGTCACCGCCGTCGGCAGTCCGATGCGCGCGATGGCGGACAGCGTGCGCGCCTGCGGACGGCGGAAGCGGACCACGCCGCGTCGACCGACGATCGCGAGACCGAGCGCGAACGCCACGCCTCGCGTGCAGATCGTCGCGATCGCGGCGCCGGCCACGCCAAGCGCCGGCACCGGTCCCCATCCCACGATCAGCACCGGATCGAGCACGAGCGTCACCGCCACCGACGTCGAGAGAAGGAGAAACGACGTTCGCGTATCTCCCGCCGCCCTGAACGCCGCGTCCACGGCGAAGAACCCGAAGATCAGCGGTGCGCCGATGAAGTACGTGCGCAGGTATCGCACGCCGAGCGCCGAAACATCGGCGGGCGTATGCATCACGGCGAACAGATGCGGTAGCAGCGCGAGCCCGGCCACCGCGCAGCACACGCCGAGCGCGAGCGAAAGCAGCAGCGCGTCGCCGGCAATGTACGCCGCCTCGGCCGCGCGGCCTTCGCCGTGTCGGCGCGACGCCACCGCCGTCAGCCCGACGCTGACCATCTCGGCGATCGACACGAGCAGCCAGATCCAGAACACCGCGGTCGACGCGGCGGCGAGCCCCGTGGCGCCGACCCGCGTGCCGATCCAGAACGTGTCGACCGAGAAGAACAGCGTCATCAGCAGCGACGACGCGACGGCCGGCAGCGCGACCCGTGCGATGGTGTGTGGCAGCGGGTCGGAGACGAGCTGCGCCGACTCCCACTCGCTGGTGACCGCGACCGGCGCGAGCCCCTCGTGGGGCTCGAGTGGAAGCGAGCCGCCGACTTGCATCAACTCAGGCGGCAGACATGGCGCCGAGCGATTCGGCTACTCGAGTCGCGATCGCGGCGAGCGCACGCGCCGCGGACGAGCCGGCATCGGCCGTCACGATCGGTGCACCGCTGTCGCCGCCTTCCATCACGCGTTGATACAGAGGGACCTGGCCGAGCAGCGGGAGATCGACCGTCTTCGCCAACTTCTCCCCACCCCCTGATCCGAACAGCGGCGTGGGTTTCCCGCAGTGCGGGCATTCGAACCAACTCATGTTTTCCACGATGCCGAGCACCGGCACGCCGACACGCTGGAACATCTTCACCCCGCGCAGCGCGTCGCCGATCGCGACGTCCTGCGGCGTGGTGACAATCACCGCACCGTCGACCTGGGTCGCTTGCACGAGCGAGAGCTGTGCGTCGCCCGTGCCGGGCGGCATGTCGACGATCAGATAGTCGAGCTGGCCCCAGGCAACGTCCTGCAGGAACTGGTTGATGATCTTCATCACGATCGGGCCACGCCAGATCGCCGGCTGATCCGGCTCGATCATCATCCCGATGGAGATCAGCTTGACGCCATGCGCCTGGAGCGGAACGATCTTCTCGTCGATGACCGGCGGGGCGCCGGAGACGCCCATCATCCGGGGAATGTTCGGCCCGTAGATGTCGGCGTCCATCAGTCCCACGCGAGCGCCTTTGCTCGCGAGCGCGACGGCGAGGTTCACGGCGACGGTGGACTTTCCCACGCCGCCCTTCCCCGAGGACACCGCGAGCACCTTGCCGAGGTTCGCGTAATGCTTCGGCGTCGGCGCCGCAGGCCGCGGCGGTGCCGACGGCGTCGAGTCCATCACGGGCAGCGTACGCCCGGCCGGCTTGGCCGGTGCCGTGGACACCTGCAGCTGAATGTCCGTCACCCCTGCGACGTTCTGAATCGCGCGACGGACCTCACGCGCGAGCGTGGGATCGTCCTGGGCGCCGAGCTGCAGCGTCGCGCGCACGCGGCCGTCCGTCGTCGTGGCGATGTCGCGCACCTGCTGCGACGAGAACACATCGGCGCCGGTACGGGGATTCTTTATTTGCGAGAGGGCGCCAGCGAGGCGCTCCTGAAGAGTCGAGGTCATGCTGGATAATAAGTGAAGAAGAGCGGGAGGAACGGAACCGGCCGGAAACCCGCCGACGCGGCCGGATCATCCCCGCGTGAGCCACCCCCCGCCCACTAGACCAGCGCCGCAGCCCCGAGGTTCTGGCCGTTGTCTTTGCAGTCCTCCGTGTCCGTGTTCTCTGTGGTAAAATCGCTCTTCGAGAGCATTTGAACCACAGAGAACACGGAGGACACAGAAGAAACCCTTTGTCGCTGTCGGGACGCTGAAGCGCGCCCGGAACTCTTTTCCGCACACCGCGCAAATCCGGCCGTTTCCGTGAGTTGCCGGCCCGTTCCGTCCCTCCCGCTGTTGGCGTCGAGTCTATCGCGATGCCCGAAGCGCCACCCTTGCCGCCTCGACGACCTTGTCGCGCACCTCGCCGAGGCCGCCTGCGATCAACGCACCGGCAGCCTTCGCATGGCCGCCACCTCCGAACTGTCTCGCGAACGCGTTGACGTCGGTGTCACCCGTGCTCCGGAAGGAGACCTTCACCTTCCCGTGGCCCAGGTCGCGGAAGAACAGCGCCATTCGCGTGCCCGCGATCGAGCGCGCGTGCTCGACGATCCCGTCGAGGTCCTCCGATCGCACGCCGTGCGTCTCCAGCGCGTCGGCCGCCATCGTCAGCCACGAGAGACCCACCGTGTCGTCCACCTGCAGCGTGCCGAGGACGTCGGCCATCAGGCGCACTCGGCCCGCCGGTGCCGACGCGTAGATGCGCGTGTACATGTCCTCCGGATCGACGCCGCACGCGAGCAGTTGTGCCGCCACCGCGAGACAGCGCGGAGTCGTGTTGCTGAACCGGAACCCACCCGTGTCGGTGAGCATCCCCGTGTACAACGACCGCGCGATCGCCGGCGTGAGCTCCCAGCCGAACACCTGCGCGACGTCGTACACCAGCTCCGCCGTCGCGCACGCGGTCGTGTCCGACACCACGATCGAGCCGGCCGGTTCGTCGGACGCGATGTGATGATCGATCACGAGCTTCGGCATGGAGAGCGCGCGCACCGCGTCGGTGAGCACGCCGAGCCGCTTGACGTCGCTGATGTCCAGCACGACCAGAACGTCGACGTCCTTCAGCGCTTTCGTGCCGCGCGCCGTCTGATCGTCCACGTCGTCGCCGAGGAGGAAGTCGAACATCTCCGGCCAGGGCGTCGGGTTCACGATCCGCGGCGCGAGGCCTCGCGCCGCGAGGAGGCGGGCGAGCGCGGTCTCCGACCCACAGCCGTCGCCATCGGCGTTGAGGTGCGTGCTGAGCGCGACGCGACGTCCGGGCGCGAAGTAGGGCGCGAGCGTCTCGATCGCCGCGCGGCGTGCAGCAGGGACGGAGAGCAGGTCGGTCATTGGTGCATCGGTCAAAAGAGAGCGGCGCCCCCTCGCGAGGGCGCCGCCGTCCAATGTAACGCGATCCGGGATCAGTCGCCCGCGTTCGCCGCGGCGTCCGCCCGGCCGAGGAGCGAGTGCTGCTTGCCGTACGTGAAGTAGAGCACGAAGCCGATCACGAGCCAGATGAGCAGGCGGTACCACGTGTCCTTCGGCAGTCCGGCCATCAGCCCGAAGCAGCTGATGATGCCGAGCAGTGGCACCAGCGGCACGAGCGGCGTCTTGAAGGCGCGCGGAATCTCCGGGGACCGCACTCGAAGGATCCATACGCCGGCGCACACGATCACGAAGGCGAGCAGCGTGCCGATGCTGACGAGCTGTCCCAGCAGCCCGATCGGGAACAGGCCGGCGACGACCGCTGCCACGCTTCCGGTGAGGATCGTCGTGATGTACGGCGTCTTGAAGCGCGGATGCACCTTGCTGAACACCGGCGGCAGCAGTCCGTCGCGAGCCATGGAATAGAAGACGCGCGGCTGGCCCATCAACATGACGAGCACCACGGACGCCAGTCCGGCGAGCGACCCAATCTCCACCGCGAACCGCAGCCACGACAGCGATGCGCCGACGGCCGCAATCGCCACGACGATCGGCGCCGGATCGTTGAGCTTGCTGTAGTGCACCATGCCCGTCATCACCAGCGCCATCAGGATGTAGAGGATGGTGCAGATGAGTAGCGAGCCGAGGATGCCGATCGGCATGTCACGCTGCGGGTTCTTGGCCTCCTGCGCGGCGGTGCTCACCGCGTCGAACCCGATGTAGGCGAAGAAGATCACCCCGGCGCCGCGCAGCACGCCACTCCATCCGAACTCGCCGAAGCGGCCTGTATTGGGCTGGATGAACTGGTGCCAGTTGGCCGTGTTCACGTACATGAAGCCGAAGCCGATCACGAGGAACACGATCGCGATCTTGATGAAGACGATCGCGTTGTTGAACCGCGCTGACTCTCTGATCCCGATGACGAGGATCCACGTCATCAAGCCGACGAGGAGCATGGCCGGGATGTTCAGGACCGCGCCGGTGCGAGAGAAGTTGTTCGCCGCATCGACAGCGAACGGCGCATCCGTGAAGGCCCTCGGGATGACGAGGCCGAACTCGGCCAGGAACTTGACGAAGTTGCCCGACCAGCCGACCGCGACGGTCGCCGCGCCGAACAGGTACTCGAGCATCAGGTCCCACCCGATGATCCAGGCGACGAACTCGCCCAGCGTCGCATAGCCGTAGGTGTAGGCCGAGCCCGCGATCGGAATCATGCTGGCGAACTCGGCATAGCAGAGGCCGGCGAACCCGCACGCCAGGCCGGCGAGCATCATGGAGACCACGACGCCAGGTCCCGCGTATTGGGCGGCGGCGTTCCCGGTGAGAACGAAGATGCCGGCACCGATGATCGCCCCGATGCCGAGCAGGGTGAGGTTGGACGCCGTCAGCGTACGCCGAAGGCTGGTTTCACCGCTCTCGGCGGCTTCGCGCTGCAGCACCGCAACGCTCTTTCTCGACCAAAGACCCATCTGGACTCTCCGGGGAGGACGAAGACGAGCGGCGCCGCGAGGCGCCGGTATTGTATACAAGCCGCGGCAAGATCGGGCTTGGGGCAGAGCTTGTCAAGAACACGGCGTGGAGGGCGGTGAGACGGTGAATCGGGGAGTCGGTGAATCGGTGAGGCGGATCGGTAACTCGGTGACTCAACGGCAATGGCCACGACCCGCGTGGAGAATCCTGCGAGAGATCTCCGCGGTGGTCGTGGCCATTCGGTTTTGAGTCACCGAGTCACCAGCCGTTTCACCGACTCACCGACTCACCGATTCACCGTCTTCATTCACTGCCTGCACGCGCCATTAGGATCCGGCTTCGGCTTGTCCACCA
>DASXHF010000278.1:0-9858 GCA_036488775.1 Gemmatimonadaceae bacterium
CGGGCTCGCCGCAAAGGTGGCGGAGCGATGGCTCGAGGTCCCGTTCGCCGACGTGCTCGGAGTCGAGCATCGCGCGTCGGAACCGATGCCCGATGGGGGAGAGCGGCGGAAGTATGGAGGCACGGCGGTGACGGTTTATCGTGGGGTTTGATCGATCGGAGAAACGGTGAAGTCCGTGAATCGGTGAATCGGTGAATCGGTATGGCGGCTGGTGACTCGGTGACTCAAGACCGAAGGGCCACAACCCGCCTGGAGAACGCCTTGAGAGGTCTCTTCGGCGGTTGTGACCGTTGTTGTTGAGTCACTGAGTCACCAGCCGATTCACCGTTTCACGGATTCACCGATTCACGGTTTCTCCGATTCACCGTTTCACCGATTTCACCGTTTCTCCGCGCCTACCATCCCTTCGTCGCCCCCTTACATTCCCCCCGTGCCGAATTCCAGAGTCGCCATCTACGCCGGGAGCTTCGACCCCATCACGCGGGGTCACGAAGACCTGATGCATCGCAGCCTGGAGTTCGTCGACCGGCTCGTCGTCGCCGTCGCGTCCAACTCCACCAAATCGCCGCTCTTCACCATCGATGAGCGGGTCGCGCTCGTTCGAAAGGCCGTGGACGCGGAACGGCGCATCGAAGTCCGCTCCTTCGGCGGGCTGCTCGTCGACTTCGCGCGCGAGGTCGGCGCCTCGCTTCTCATTCGCGGGCTGCGCGCCGTGAGCGACTTCGAGTACGAGTACCAGATGGCCCTCATGAACCGCCATCTCTCCCCGCGGCTGGAGACGGTGTTCATGGTCCCGTCACTCGACACCACCTACATCAGCGCCAGCATGGTGCGCGAGGTCGCGAGGTATGGCGGCGACGTCTCCGGGCTGGTGCACGAGAGCGTCGCCGAAGCGCTGCGGGCGAAGATTCGCCCGCGGTGAGCTTTCCCGAGTCGCTGCACCGGCGCGCCGCCGCCAGCCCTCGGCGCATCGTCTTTCCCGAGTGGCACGACCCACGGACGCGGGAGGCCGTGACGGCGCTCGCCAAGGGAAAGGTCGTCGTCCCCGTGCTTCTCGCGCCTGGCGAGGCCGTACCGGCCGGCTGCGACGTCATCGATCCAGCCGAGGGCGGACTCCTCGACGACGTTGCCGCCGAGCTGCTCCGGATCCGGGGTTCCCGAGGGATGACCGAGGCCCAGGCCGCCGCGTGTGCCGCGGAGCCCCTCTTCATCGCCGATGCGCTCGTTCGTTGGGGGCGGGCCGATGGGTGCGTCGCCGGGGCCGTGCACACCAGCGCCGACGTCATCCGGGCCGCCCTCTGGCTGGTCGGAACCGCTCCCGGCGCCCGGACGATCTCGAGCGCGTTCTACATGGAGGTCCCACCCTTTCGGGGCCCCGCGCCCGAGGTGCTGACCTTCACCGATTGCGCCGTCGTCCGTACTCCGTCCGTCACCCAGCTCGCCGACATCGCGCTCGCGGCCGCCGCCGATCGCCGAAAAATCGTAGGCGACGAACCGTGTGTCGCGCTCTTATCTTTCAGCACGCACGGCAGTAGCGCGGGGGCGAGCGTCGAGCTCGTACGGGCGGCTTTGGCCGAGATTCGCACGAGAGCGCCCGAGCTTGCCGTGGACGGAGAATTGCAAGGGGACGCTGCGCTCGTCGAGGGGGTCGCGGCCCGCAAGGCGCCGAATAGCCCAGTCGGCGGCAAGGCGAACGTATTGGTATTTCCCTCCCTCGACGCGGGAAACATCGCCTACAAGTTGGTACAGCGGCTGGCGGCGGCGCGCGCGATCGGGCCCATCCTGCAGGGGATGCGGCGCCCGTGCAACGATCTCTCGCGCGGCGCCACGGCCGAGGACATTTTCAACGTGGCCGCCATTACCGCCCTCCAGGCGGAATCGACTGCGGTCAAGGCACTGAACGAGCACCGCCAGGAGACGGGCACATGAGCTTCTCGATCAAAAAAGAGGGCGATATCGTCGTGGTAGACGTTGAAGGGCAGTTGATCGTCGGCAACCGACAGGAGCTCAAGCAGAAGGTCCTCGACGAGCTGGAGCGCGGCGAGAAGAAGTTCCTCATCGACTTCGCGCAGACCGGGTACATCGACAGCTCCGGCCTCGGCGTCCTCGTCTCGTTGTCCAAGAAGATCCGCGAGCAGGGAGGCGAGCTCCGGCTGGCCAACCTGAACGACGATCTCAAGACGTTGTTCGAGCTGACCAAGCTCGATACCCTGTTCCAGATTTCAGACACGCGCGACCGCGCGCTGTCCAGCTTCTGATGTCGCGGCTCGATCCGCCCCTCGGGGCGGATCGAGTGCCGCCGCACCCGACACCGGGTGCCCCGCTGGCCTCACGCCGCACACGCCCCCGACATGGTCGCGTCCCCGCTGTCCCCGCCCCCCGAAGACGCCGGGCTCCGTGTCTCTCTGGAAGTCGAGATTCCCAGTGACTGCGCGTACATCGAGCGCGTCGTGGATCTGGTGCGACATTCCGTCTCGGAGCTCTCCTACAACCCCCGCCAACTGGCGCTGAACGTCCCGGTCGCCCTCACCGAGGCGCTCTCCAACGCCATCCTGCGCGGCAACCACGAAGACCCCCACAAACGGGTCCGCATCCGCGCGGATGTGGACGAGCGGCGGCTTGTGCTGGAGATTGCCGACGAAGGGGTCAAGTTCGACATCGACGCCAAGACGCGCGACGCGACTGACCCCGAGAACCTCGAGCGCGAAGACGGCCGGGGCCTCTTCCTGATGCGCGCCCTCATGGACCACGTCGAGCGCTTCGACGTCGCGCCCGGCGCGCCGGAAGGCAACGTCGTGCGGCTCACTCTCACACGTGCATGAGCGAGCTGGGAGAGGTCCTGCGCGCCTACTACGAGGCCACGGGCTGCGACGCAGCCGTGTGGCGCCGTGACGGCGCAGACGAGACCCCTCTCCGCTTCATCTCCGGCACCCGGCACGAGGATCCCCCGCCCGAGTCGCTGCTTCCCCCACTCGGCGTGATCCGCGACGAGCCGACCGAGCGCGGTCGCCTCGTCATCGTGCCGATTCCGGGCCCGCGTCCGGCCTGGCTCGTCCTCGGTCCGTGTCCCATCGAACGGCGCGAGATCGATCGATACCTCAAGTTCCTGCGTCCGGTCGTCGCGCAGTATCTGCAGAACACTCTCGAGGTGGAACACGCGGCGAACGAGCTCGCGGAACGATACGAGGAGATCAATCTCCTCTACTCCATCAGCGAGATCCTCGGACGCACCGTGTCGCTCGGCGAAGGGGCGGCGACGATCCTGCGCGAGGTCAGCGAGACGATCGGCGCGCGCCGCGCCTCGATCCTCATGCACGATCGGACCGCGAACGCACTCGTCGTCGTCGCGCGGCTCGGCGGTGACGGCTCGCCCATCCCGCCGATCGCGCTCGACGACGAGTGCAGCGTCAGCGCGCACGTGTTTCGCACGCTGCATTCGATGATCGCGGAGGAAGGGCAGATGCCGTGCGACGCCGAGCGTCCCTTCCGCCGCGGCGCGATGCTGTCCGTGCCGATCGTGTGGACGACGCAGGACGGCGCCGAGCCGATCGGGGTCGTCAACCTGTCGGAACGCCGCTCGGGGCAGGCGTTCACCGCCGGCGATCAGAAGCTCATGACGGCGATCGCCTCGCAGATCGGCGCGGCGATCCAGAACGCCCAGCTCGTCCAGCAGTCGCTCGACCAGCAGCGCCTCCAGCAGGAGATGCAGCTCGCGCACGACCTGCAGATGAAGCTTCTCCCCGACGCGGCGCACGTGTCGCCCGAGGCGCAGGTCGCCGCGCGAGTCGTCCCCGCCGAGGACGTCGGCGGTGACTTCTACAATCTGTACCGGCTATCGGGCGGCCGGATCGGCGTCATGATCGGCGACGTGAGCGGACACGGATACCAGGCCGCGCTCATCATGGCGCTCACCATGAGCGCATCGGCGATCCACGCGCAGGGCACCGACGATCCCGCCGAGATGCTACGCCGCCTGTACGGCTCCGTGAAAGAGGAGCTGACGACGACGGAGATGTTCGTGTCGGCGCTCTATGCGGTTGTGGATCGCGAGCAGCAACTGCTGCGTTACGGCAACACCGGCCACCCGCACGCGTTCATCATCTCCCGCTCCGGATACGTCGAGCGTCTGCGTGCCGGCGCTCCTCCACTCGGCATGACCGATTCGGCGCCGGAATCGGTGACCCGGCATTGGGACGTCGGCGGCGACGTGCTGCTTCTCTTCACCGACGGTATCGCCGACGCGCGAAACCGCGAAGGTCATCGCCTGGACGAGGGTCCGGTACTCGACATCGTCGTCAAGCATCGCGACGAGCCGCCGGCGCAGATCGCCGGTCGGGTATTCGCGCTCCTCGACAACTACACCGGTGAGACCCCGCGCCGCGACGATCTCACCCTGGTGATCCTGAAGAGCTGACGTGGACGACGATGGAGACGCGGCGGAGACGTCGCCGCCGGCGCGGTCGCGACGTGGATTCCCTCCGACGCGCAAGGGACTCGGCCAGCACTTTCTCACCGACCGGCGCATCCTCGGGCGCATCGCCGACGCGCTCCAGCTTTCCGGCTCGGAGACGGTCGTCGAGATCGGGCCCGGTCGCGGCGCGCTGACCGATCTGTTGGTCGATCGCGCCACCCGCGTGATCGCGATCGAATACGACCGCGCGCTCGCTGCGCTGCTGCGCGAGCGATATGCGCGGCGGAGCAACGTGCTCATCGCCGAGGCGAACGTGCTCGACGTCTCGCTCGGCGAGCTCGCCGCCGGTCCGTACGTGCTCGCCGGCAACGTGCCGTACTACATCACGACACCGATCCTCTTTCATGCGCTCGCCGCGCCGCGCGCCGAACGTGCCGTGTACATGGTGCAGAAGGAAGTCGCGGATCGTTTGAGCGCACCGCCCGGCGGCAAGGAATATGGCGCGCTCGGGGTGAACCTGGCCGCGACCGCGCGCGCCGAGACGCTGTTCAAGGTGCCCGCCGGTGCGTTCAGTCCGCCGCCGAAGGTCGAGAGCGCCGTCGTGCGCGTGACACCGCTTGCGTCGCCCCTGCTGGCCCCCGAGGAGGAGCGACCATTCAGAACGCTGGTGCAGGGTGCGTTCGGGATGCGGCGAAAGCAGATGCGGCGGGTCGTGCGATCGCTCAGATCTTTGGACGTAGAAGCCGCTGACGCCGTGCTGAAGGCGGCGGTGATCGATCCCGAGGCTCGGCCGGAGACGTTGTCGCCGGCGCAGTTCGCCGCGCTGTTGCGCGCGCTCGCCGGCCGGCGGTAGCTGGGCGCTCTACTCCCGATTCGTCAACGCGAAGGAAAGTCCTTCCAACTCCATCGCCATGTTCACCGACTTGACCGTGACGTCGGCCGGCGCGTGCAGCTGTGACGGCGCGAAGTTGAGCACCGCCTTGATCCCCGCCTTCACGAGGCGATCGAGGATCCCCTGCGCACCGTCGCTCGGGATGGCCAGCACGGCGATGTCGGGCCGGGATTTCGCGGCGTCGCGCTCGAGTTGGGCCATGTCGCGCACTTCGATCCCTTCGAGCGAGCGTCCGATCTTCTCGGGGTTGGTGTCGTAGGCGGCCACGATGTGGAAGCCACGCTGCCGGAAGCCGCGATACTGCGCGAGCGCCGCGCCGATCTTGCCCGCGCCGATGATGACGACGCGCCACTCCTTGCCCAGCCCGAGAATCTCGCGGAGGGCGGTGGAGAGCTCCGGAACGGAGTAGCCCAGGCCGCGTTTGCCGAACGACCCGAAGAAGGAGAGGTCTTTTCGAACCTGGGCGGACGTGGTGCCGCCGCGTCGGGCGAGCTCCTCGCTGGACACGGTGGCGAGGCCACGCCCCTCGAACTCCTCGAGAAAGCGGAGGTAGATCGAGAGCCGGCGGACGGTCGAATCAGCGATGCGTTTCACGGCGTCGGGCGGCTTGTGAATTCCTTCACAAACTAGCGCGGCTCCCACGGCGACACCAGACGTTCGAGCGGACTCGGCAGTGATTGCGCGCGATCTGGACTCCACGTGTTGCAGCCAATCGGGTTATCTTCGGTATCCGTCCAACGACAAACAGGCGACGACGCGCCACCAAACGTCTGTCGCAGAACTCGCCGATTCGTCGGCTCACTCGAGCATCCAACCCCGGTTCGTGAGCAGCAACGCACAGGCACGGTCATCTGAAGTCGACCCGATGAGCGGGACGCGACTCGAGCCATTCGCCAGCCCCGGCATCACGACTCGACCGGAGCAGGGCCTCCTTGCCGATCGCGCCGCCGACTATCTCAAGGCCGGACCGGCGACGTCGCAGGCGCTCATCTCGACCATCTGTCAGCTCTCGGCGCTGCCAAGCGTCGTCGCCGATCACATGGCGGCCACGCTCCTGGGCGATCATCCGCGCTTCGCGCGCACGGCCGACGGCGCCTGGCGGCTCTCCGAGCCGTCGGCGCCGGCGTGGCGCGTCGGCCCGTCCGAGGAGCCGCTGATCTCCTCGCTCTCCTTTGCCGTCGTCGACGTGGAGACGACCGGTGGACGTGCCGACCACGGCGACCGCATCACGGAGATCGCAGTGGTCACGGTCCGCGACGGACGCGTGGTCGACGTGTTCGACACGTTGGTGAACCCCGAACGCTCCATCCCGCCGTTCATCACGCGGCTCACGAACATTTCGTGGGACATGGTGCGCGACAAGGCGCCCTTTCGCGACGTGTGCGCCAGCGTCCTGCGGGCGCTCGACGGCAACGTGTTCGTCGCTCACAACGCGGGCTTCGACTGGCGATTCGTCAGCACCGAGGTGGCGCGGAGCACGGGACGTGAGCTGACGGGCCGGCGACTCTGCACCGTGCGCCTCGCCCGCCGGCTGCTGCCGCAGCTCCGCTCGCGCTCCCTGGATTGGGTCGCGCGGCACTATGGCGTGGAGATCCCGGCGGGGATGCGGCATCGCGCCGCGGGGGATGCGCTGGCGACCGCGAAGTGTCTCCTGCGCCTGCTCGACGACGCACGCGACCACGGGTGCGAGCGGTGGTCCGAGCTCGAGCGCTTTCTCGCGGCGGGACGCGCCGCCGCTCGCCGCCGCCGCGGACGCCGGGCGCCGAAGATGCCGCAGCCGGTGGGGCGGGATACGACGGCCTAACGACGCGTCTCCCGGTTCACCGTTCACGGTTAGTTTTGGTTCATGCCTCTCCTTCCATTGGTCCAGTCTCGCACCGTGGGCGACCTTCGCATTCACGCCCTGCAGGCCGGTCTGCAGCAGCTCGATGGCGGCGCCATGTTCGGGGTCGTGCCGAAGACGCTGTGGGAGCGAAAGATTCCCGCCGACGCGCGCAACCGGATTCCGCTCGGCATGCGCTGCCTGCTCGTCGAGCACCCGGATGCGCTGGTGCTGATCGACACGGGCGCCGGCAACAAGGAGAACGCGAAGTTCTACGACATCTACGGCATCGAGAATGACGCGATCGGACAGGCGGGTCCGACGCAGCTGGAGAGCGCGCTCGCGGAGGCGGGGTTCTCACCGGCGGACGTCGACGTCGTGATCGATAGCCATCTGCACTTCGACCACGCCGGGGGCAACACGCGGAAGGGCGAGGATGGATCGCCGGTGCTGTCGTTCGCGAACGCGCGGTACGTGGTGCGGCGTGGCGAGTGGGAGTGGGCACACCGCGCGAACGAGCGGACGTCGGCCAGCTATTTCGCGCACAACTTCGATCCACTGGAGCGCGCCGGACGACTCGAGCTGATCGACGCCGACGTCGAGGTGCTTCCAGGGATCTCGCTCCGGAAGACGCCGGGCCACACGCCGCACCATCAAGGGATACTGGTCGAGTCGGCCGGCGAGCGGCTGTTCTACCTGGCCGACCTCGCGCCGACGACTTCGCACGTGCCCTTACCGTGGATCATGGGCTACGATGTCGAGCCCCTCGTGACGCTCGAGACGAAGCGCCGCCTCTGGGCCGAGGCGGCAAGCGAGGGGTGGACGGTCATGTTCGAGCACGATTCGGTGAACGCGTTCGGGAAGATCGTGGCGGACGGGAAGGGGTACGGGGCGGAGGTGATTGCGTAGAGTCATGAGGGGTCAGTCGAACAGTGCAGGGTCACCTTCTTTCGGCTTGACTTCCCTCTCCAACCGCCTAACTTCCGCAGTGACAACTAGCTAAGCGGGCGCTCGTATCTCGGGCTCCCCACCCTCTGGCCCTCGCGTCGACGCGAGGTGTGCTGCAGGAGTCCTCTCTTTGCACGCGGGCCCGCGTTCGGGCGCCGCGCGCGTGCGGACTCTTCTCCAGAAGGTCCGCTTTTTTGTGCTCTCTCACCGAGGCTACGAGTATTCAGGACACCACGAAGCGCGTGCGGGTCAATCGCATGATCCGCATCAGTCCGGTCCGTGTGATCGGCGCCGACGGCTCACAACTCGGAATTCTCGAGGTGGACGCGGCGCTCCGAATGGCGGAAGAAGCCGGGCTGGATCTGGTCGAAGTTGCCGCCACCGCTCGCCCCCCGGTCGTCCGCATCATGGACTACGGGAAGTACAAGTTCGAGATGGCCAAGCAGGCGCGGGTAGCGAAGAAAAAACAGCACGTGATCGAGCTCAAGGAAGTGAAGTACCGTCCTGGGATCGACGATCACGACTTCGACACGAAGACGCGTCACGCACGCCGCTTTCTGGAAGAGAAGAACAAGGTCAAGGTGACCATGATGTTTCGTGGCCGCCAGGTGGCGCACCCGGAGCTCGGCCAGGCCGTGCTCGACCGGGTGAGCACCGAGCTCTCGGACATCGGCAAGATCGAGAGCGCAGGAAGGTTGGAAGGAAAGTCCATGACGATGATTCTCACGCCCAAATGAGCAGAGCGTGCAATGCCTAAGATGAAGACCCACAAGGGCGCGAAGAAGCGCTTCAAGGTGACCGCCACCGGAAAGATCAAGCGCGGCCACGCCTTCAAGAGCCACATCCTCACGAAGAAGACGTCCAAGCGGAAGCGCCACCTGCGCCGTCCGGATGTCATTGCCACCAATGGCGAGGCGAAGCGGATCAAGCGTCTGCTGCTCGCGAGCTGATAGGAGCCGACCATGCCACGCGCCGTATCGAACGTCCCGCGCCTCAAGCGGAAGAAGCAGATCCTCAAGCACGCCAAGGGTGCCTTCGGCGCTCGCTCCAAGCTGTGGAAGGCGGCCAAGGAGAACGTCGAGCGGGGGTGGAAGTACGCCTACCGCGATCGCAAGAACAAGAAGCGTGATTTCCGCCGGCTGTGGATCATCCGTATCAATGCAGCCGCTCGGCAGCACGACATGAGCTACAGCGTCTTCATCAACGGGCTCGGGCTCGCGGGCATCGAAGTCGACCGGAAGATCCTGGCCGACATCGCGGTGCGCGATCCGCAGGCTTTTGGTGCGCTCGCCGAGAAGGCGCGCGCCGCCCTGCACGCTGCGTAAGTAGTTGTTTCGCAGGCACTCGGCGGCGGCGCGACCAGATGGTCTCGCCGCCGCCGAGCCGTTTGCGACGCAAGATTGACGAAATGCACGGAACGCACGGATACGCAGGCGGCACCGATGGCCTCGTCGAGCCGCCCCTTCAGCGTCCCGACAGCAACAAAGCGCTTTCCTCCGTGTTCTCCGTGTTCTCCGTGGTTCAAATGCTGTTGAAGAGCGATTTTACCACAGAGAACACAGAGAACACAGAGGACGGCAACTGCAACAACAACAAGGACCTTTGGGTCGCGGGGTTGGACTTGGCGTGCGGAGCTCGGCTGCTACCAGGGAGAGATCCGCAGGTTCAGTCGTTTCCGCCCGTTCCTGCATTCTGTTCGATCAGATCTGAACACGCACCTGAACACGCACTGAAGTGAGCCTTCCCGACAAACCGACGCTCCAGGAATACATCGACCACTCAGGC
>DASXHF010000292.1:0-4788 GCA_036488775.1 Gemmatimonadaceae bacterium
CGCGTCGCACGCCGGCGTGCAGTGCTGCCGAAGAGGTCATGCCAGCTTCCATCTCTATTTCCGGGGAAAGAAGAGGAACGTTGCAGGGTCCCGCCCAAGTGAGCAAGGTGCAGCAATGCCGAGGCCAGCCGCCGCCGCAGCCCAACTCATTGCCTCGCCGAGAGGTCCCTGCTGCCTCCCCGGGCGGAGAATCACCGGCTGTGGCGCGGACGCAACAGCGACATGCGTCCGCGCCGCAGCGTGTGGCGTCAGGGCGAGATTACGGTGATCTTCGTCGGGAAGTTCGCTGCCGACAGCGCGGCCGTGCCCAGCGTGGCGGTATTGAGCGCGGCGTCGCTCGCCTGAACGGTGATCGCCCAATCGCCCGCCGCCCCGCCCGGCGGGATCGTGATCTGGCAGGTCCAGGTCCCGTCGGAGGGGGTTCCCGCGGTGGGGTGGTCGGCGAGGCAACGTGCGATCGTGCTGTCCGGGGCGGCGACCCGGAAGACGAAGCTCGAGACGCCGGTGCCGGTGTCCGTCAGGTGAGCGGTAGCGGTCACGGTCTGTGCCCCGGTCGACACGTCGACCGTCGTCGGCGACACGGTGAGGCCCACGAACGTCGGCGGGGTCGTGTCGGGCGCGTTGTCGACAACCGTCAGCGTCGAGCTGGCTGCGGACTGATACGTGTTGAAGACGGCGTCGATGGCGCGAATCAGGATCGACCAATTCCCAGCCTGAGCGCCCTGAGGAATCGTGACCGCGCACTGCCACGTACCATCCGCGGTGGTGCCGGTAATCGGCGCAGCGGCGCTGCAACCGACGGATGTCTTGCCGTCGGGCGCCACGAGCGCCAGGTCGAAGTGCGCGACGCCGGCCCCCGCGTCGGTGAGGCGGACGGATACCGTCATGGTGGCCGGCTGGGTGGTCACATCCACCTGCGGTGGAATGCCATTGAGCCCGCCCACGGGCGCCGGCGGCGTGTTGTCCGGATTGGAGTTCGCCACCGCGATGGTGGACTGGAGCCCGGACGAGGCGAGATTCGCCGACGACAGCGATCGGCGGTTGAGCACCGCGTCGATCGCGACGACCGAGACGGTCCAGGTCCCGGGCGCCGAGCCGGCCGGGATCGTCATCGGGCAGGTCCAGACGCCGTTCGACGACGTACCCGAGCTCAAGGACATGGCGCTGCAGGCATACACCGGATTGTTCGCCGTGCCCTGCGGCGCGTTGAGGGCGAAGTCGACGCGTGAGACGCCCGACCCGCCGGCATCGAGCACGTTCGCCGAGAAGGTGACGACCTGTGCGCCGCTCGACACGTTGATGCTCGCCGGACTCGCTGACAACGATGCGACGCTCGGCGGGGTGAGGTCGGTGACCGTTATGGTCGACTGCCCCGTCTGTCCCTCGCTCGTTGCCGTGACCGTCGTCGTGCCGGCGGAGACCGCGGTGACGACGCCCGTCGCGCTGCCGACGGTCGCCTTGCTCGGATCGGAGGACGACCAGGTGACCGTCCGGTCGGTGAGAATCGTTCCGGATGCGTCCTTCACGGTGGCCGTGAGGGTGCTGCTCTTGCCGGAGCCGAGCGCGAGGGTCGTCGGAGATACGGTGACGCTTGCGACGGGGGACCGGACGGTGACGGTGCTCGAGCCGGTCTTGCCCTCGGCGACCGCCGAGATGGTGACGGTGCCCGCGGTCTTTCCGGTGACCAGACCGGTGGCCGACACGCTGGCGATGGCGTCGTTGCTCGACGACCAGGTGACGGTGCGCCCGGTGATGGTGGCGCCGGCCGCGTCATGAAGGGCGGCGGTGAGCTGCGCGGTCTGGTTGATGAGAACGATGGTCGGCGACGGCGTGACGACGACGTCGGAAACGGGGACGAGGACGGTGAGGGTCGCGTCGCCGTTGATCGTGCCATCGGTGGCTCGAATCGTCGTCGTGCCGGCCTTGAGCCCCTGCACCGTTCCGCTTGCGACCGAGGCGACGGTGGGATCGCTGCTCGTCCAGGTGAGCGACTCGTTGACGGCGTTGCCGGAGGCGTCCTTGGCGACGGCGGTGAAGGTGGCCTGCTGGCCGGCGATGATGGTGGTGGCGGAGGGGCTCACCACGATCTGGGTGGCGACGGGAGTGGGCGCGGTGATGTCGTGTCCTCCGCCGCCGCAGGAAACGACGAAGGTGAGGAGTGTGAGAGTCGCCGCGCCGACTCCCAGCCCTTTCCGCCGCTCAACACGCATCATCGTCGTCGCTACCCAGCAAAGGATGGGAAACATCTGGCGCAACCGGAGTCAGAATTGACTCTGTGCGCCGAAAAGCACCAGGGGGTCGACCAGTCGGCCGACCCCCTGCTGAGGCGCAACAACTACGCCAGCCGCTGAGCTCCCTTACACGCCCAGCTGGGCGGCCTTGCGACGGCGGGCGACGCCGAAGACACCGACGAGCCCGGTGCCGATGAGCATCATCGAGGCCGGCTCGGGGGTCGCGACGAGGGACGCCTTGATGGCGGTCGTGTTGGTCACGTCCGGTCCATTGTAGTTGAGCTTGATGCCGTTGGCGCCCTGGTCGAAGATCACGTTGTAGATGACGTTGCCGATCGTGACCTGTTGATTGGGCGAGAACACCAGCGTGCTCAGATTGCCACTGGCATCACCGATGACCTGACCGGCGATGATCCCCTGCGCCTGTCCCGTGCCGACGGACGGGGTGCTCTGGGCGATGACGATGCTGAAGAACAGCTGATTCGGTGAGGCCGGCGTCGTCACGTTGCCGTTGCCGCTCAGGAAGAAATTGCCGAGCGGAACCGTTCCACCCATGTTCGGGATGTTATTCGCCGAGGCCGGAAAAACCGGCACGAACTGCAGGGTGAAGCCGCCACCCGTGCACGACGAACCAGCCGTCCCGCCGTTCGTGCAGTACGTCGACGCCAGCGCACCGGAGAACACACCGGTCGTGCTGTACGTGACGTTCTGCGCCTGGGCAGCAGTTCCGCTGCCCACCACTCCTGCCGCGACTAGCGCGACTACCGCCTTCCAGCTGTTTCTCATCGATCCTCCCCCCCCAACGAATTAAAGTTGACTGCGGCCCACACCCCTCGAGCTACCAGCTACCATCGAGAACATCGAGCACGACCATCGGTCTCCCCAGTCCGTCCGCCGGCCTCGGAGTTCACCAGGGCCGAACAGGCACTATGCGTACCGATGAATCGATTCCGATCGAACCCCCCTACCGCCTTCGCTCCGTGGATCAAGCAACGATGTAAGTTGCTCTCATGAAACGAGATGATTCCCGACCCGCCACCCTGGTGATCCGCTCGGTTCACTCGTCCGCCGCACGTGGTGCGCCGTCGAGTGTTGCGCCGAATTCGCGCACCTGTAGAGTCCACGCCACAGGGAGTGTTTCCATCGAATTTTTCATTCGTCGAGCGAGCCAGCGGGCACGTCGCTTTGCATACTTCGGGCCCATGTATTCCGCGTCACATCGCAGTCGTCGGCCGTAACCGAACTGCGACACATGGCCAACCGCGGGCACCTTCCTGCCATCGCCGGATATATTTCATTCCATGATTCGCAACGATAAGGAACTCATCGTCGTCGGCGACCGCGTCCTCGTCCAGCTCGAGGACGGCGAGGAGCGGACCAAGGTCGGTCTCTACCTCCCGTCCACCGCGATCGACAGTCAGGCGGTGCAGGGCGGGACGATCGTGGCGACCGGTCCCGGCCAGCCGATGCCCTCCTTCGACTCGGCGTCGGGCGAAGAGCCATGGAAGGAGCCGCTGCGCGAGACCCGCTTCGTTCCCATGCAGGCCCGCCGCGGCGACTACGCGCTCTTTTTCCGGAAAGCCGCGGTCGAGATCACCTTCGAAAACGAGCGCTACCTGGTCGTGCCGCAGGCCGCCATCCTCGCGCTCGTTCGCGAATAGCGCTCATAGTCCTTCTTTCTTTCTATTGAGGCACTCAGATGTACGATGAACGGTTCGTCACGCCAATGCGACAGGAGCTCACCCGCCTCGGCATCGAGGAGATGCGCACCCCGGCTGATGTGGACGCGAAGCTCAAGGATGCGGACGGCACGACGCTCGTCGTGGTGAACTCGGTCTGCGGTTGCGCCGCGCGCAATGCGCGGCCGGCCGTCGCCGCGGCGCTCCGCAACGACGTGAAGCCAGACCACCTCACGACGGTGTTTGCCGGTCAGGATACCGAGGCCACGGCCCGGGCGCGGAGCTACTTCACCGGTTATGCGCCGAGCTCTCCGCAGATCGGTCTGCTCAAGAATGGAAAGCTCGTCTTCATGCTCGAGCGCTTCCAGATCGAAGGCCGCTCGGCCGACGACATCGCAAAGGATCTGGCCGGGGCGTTCGAGAAGCACTGCGCCTGAGTCGTCGCTAGGCGACTCGGATTCGTCGAAGTCTCCCGCCATCATCGGTCGTGCACGGCACGCCGCCTGCATTCGCTGTCGGCCCCTTGCAGTGGACTCACACGGCGGAGACGTACTATGGAGCGCAACGCAAACGACAATCTCGGCAGTCAGAATTCCGGCCAGTCGACGTCGGGAAGCGGACTCGGTGCGGGCAGCGGCTCGCAGACGGGCTCGCAGGGCACCTCGACGTCGGGATACGGCTCGAGCGCAGGGAGCAGCAGCACGAGCGGCGACGCATCCTTCTCGCGTGGCAACACCGAGCTGGGTGGCGGCATCGCCGATCGCGCGAAGAACGTCGCGAGCACGGCGGGTGATCGTCTGTCCGATGTCGGCTCGCAGGTACGCGACAAGGCAGGCAACCTGAAGAACTCGCTCGCCAACGCGCTCGAGTCGGGCGCG
>DASXHF010000338.1:0-4144 GCA_036488775.1 Gemmatimonadaceae bacterium
GGCCGCCGTAGTACCAGCTTATTGCTCGACCTCTGACAGCTTTCGCTTACGGCTCGATCTCACGCCGTTCCAGCGGAAGCCGACCCGCATTGGAATGGGTTGGATGTCGGTCTTGGTACTGGTGCTACAAGGTACCAAGTACTTGAGTAGCCGTGCACCGTAGCGGTCTCTTCTGCCCGTGTTCCACGAGCCTGAATGCCCGCTATCTTGTCCTCATGTCTGCCACCCTCGCCGATCTCGATCTTCTCAGCATCAACACCATTCGTACGCTGTCCATGGACGCGGTCCAGAAGGCGAACTCCGGGCATCCCGGAACGCCAATGGCGCTCGCGCCGCTCGCGTACGCACTGTTCACCAAGCATCTCAAGCACGATCCCGCCGATCCGCACTGGCCCGACCGCGATCGCTTCGTGCTGTCGGCTGGCCACGCGTCGCTGCTGCTCTACAGCGCGCTGTATCTCAGCGGCTACGACGTCACGCTCGAGGATCTGAAGCAGTTCCGGCAATGGGGGAGCAAGACACCGGGCCATCCCGAGTACGGCCACACGCCCGGGGTCGAGACGACGACGGGGCCGCTTGGCCAGGGCATCGGTAACGCCGTCGGGATGGCGGTCGCCGAAGCGCATCTCGCGGCGGAGTTCAACCGCAATCCGGCGCCGATCGTCGATCACTACACGTACTTCATCTGCAGCGACGGTGATCTCATGGAAGGGATCTCCCATGAGGCGTCGTCGTTTGCCGGACACTTCAAGCTCGGGAAGCTGATCGGCTTCTACGACGACAACCGCATCACGATCGACGGCAGCACCGACCTCACCTTCACCGACGACACGGCGCTCCGCTTCAAGGGATACGGCTGGCAGGTGCTGCACATCGAGGACGTAAACGACCTCGATGCGATCGATCAGGCGATTGCGGACGCCAAGGCGGAGACGGAGCGTCCGACGCTCGTGATCACGCGGACGCACATCGGCTACGGCAGCCCGAAGCAGGACACCGCGGCGGCGCACGGCGAGCCACTCGGCGCCGACAACGTCGTCGCGGCGAAGGAGAAGCTCGGCTGGCCCCGTCCGAACGCGTCGTTCTACGTGCCCGAGGAGGTGCTCGAGCAGTGGCGCGGCGTGAAGGAGCGCGGCGCGGCGGCGCACGCGGCCTGGCAGCGCGTGATGGATGCGTACACGCTCGCCAATCCGGCGCTCGCCAAGGAGTTCAAGCGGCGCATCAGCGGCGAGCTTCCGCCGGGATGGGAGAAGGTCGTGCCGTCGTTCACCAAGGAGAACGGCGCCGTCGCGAGCCGAGCGGCGTCGAACGTCGTGCTCAACGCGCTCGCGCCGATTCTTCCCGAGCTGTTCGGCGGATCGGCGGATCTCACGCCGTCGAACGGCACCGCGGTGAAGACGTGGCGCAACTTCGCGCCGAACGACTACGCCGCCCGGTACGTGCACTTCGGCATCCGCGAGCATGGCATGGCGTCGATCATGAACGGGATGGCGCTGCACCGGGGCATCATGCCCTTCGGCGGCACCTTCCTGATCTTCTCGGACTACATGCGTCCCGCGGTGCGGCTCGCCGCGCTCATGCAGCAGCGCGTCATCTTCATCTACACGCACGACTCGATCGGCCTGGGCGAGGACGGACCGACGCATCAGCCGGTGGAACAGCTCTCGGCGCTGCGCGCGATTCCGGGAATCACCGTCATCCGGCCGGCCGACGCGTCGGAGACGGCGGAGGCGTGGAAGGTCGCGGTGCAGCACTCGCACGGACCGGTGTGTCTCGTACTCACGCGTCAGAAGCTGGGCTTCATCGACCGGAAGGTGTATGCGCCGGCGGACGGGCTGGCAAAGGGCGGCTACGTGCTGGCCGACGCCGACGGCGGCGCGCCGCAGGTGGTGCTGCTCTCGAGCGGGTCCGAGGTGGCGCTGATCATGACGGCGCGAGAGAAGCTCGCCGATCAGGGAATCCGTGCCCGGGTCGTGAGCCTGCCGAGCCACGAGCTGTTCGCCGCGCAGCCAGCGGCGTATCGCGATTCCGTGCTCCCGTCTGACGTGCCACGCGTATCGATCGAGGCCGCGCATCCGATGAGTTGGTACCGGTGGGTCGGCTCGAACGGCGTCGTGCTCGGCATCGAGCGGTACGGGGCGAGCGCGCCGTACGAGCGCGTGTACACCGAGCTCGGTCTCACGGTGGAGAAGATCGTCGAAGCGGCGAGAGGGTTGGTCGGCGCACGCGCCTGAGCGTCGGATAGACATGCACGCTGGCGCGCGAAAGCTGTTCGGCGTCGCGGTCGTCGCGACGCTCGCGCTGACCGGGTGTCGCGATGCGGAGTCGGCCATGCCCGCCGCGCGGCGGGCAGCGGCCCCCGCATCATCCGAGCTCGTGGTTCGTGTGCTCGACATCGGGCAGGGCGATGCGATCCTGATCCAGAACGGCGGGTCCACCGTGCTGGTGGACGGTGGGCCCAAGCCGCAGGCGCTCGGCCAGTATCTCGACGCGCTGCACCTGAACGGCGGGACGATCGACGCCGTGGTGCTCACCCATCAGCACGCGGACCACTATCAGGGGCTGCGCGAGCTGTTCGCGTCACGACGCGGCATCACCGTGCGCTATTTCTGGGAGAATCAGGATCCGTCGCCGAACGTGACGCTCGCCAGGTTGCGCGATTCGATCGCAGCGCGCGTGGAGGCGGGATCACTCGTCTACCGCGACACGGATGATCCATGCGCCAATGGTCAGCCCATCTGCACCGTCACGCTGAAAGGCGGCGCGAAGCTGCACATCATGCGTCCCGATCCGGACGGGCCCGGCGCGAACAACCGTTCCGTCGCGCTGAAGCTGGTGGGCCCCGACTCGGCGTCGTTCACGATGTGGATGGCGGGAGATGCGGAGCACGAGGCGCTGGAGTGGATGTACGGGCCGGCGGGCTATCAGCGAAATCCCGGGATGCGCGCCGACGTGCTCAAAGCGGATCATCACGGAAGCTGCAACGGCGTGACGGATCGCTACGTCGATCTCGTGCGTCCGTCGGTCGTCGCGGTGTCGGTGGGCGCGATGAACGACTACGGGCACATGCACGAGCAGGCGAAGGCACTCTACCGCCGGCACGCGGCGCCGTGGTATCGCACGGATCAGAATGGGACGATCGTGATCCGTTCGGCGGGGACGCCGGGTTCGCGGTACACGGTCAGCGTCGAGCACGACGGGCAGAATCTCGACGGACCGAGCGATCGGGTGGCGAATCAGCGGAAGTGCGCGGGGATGTGAGGTGAGTGTCCTGAGTCAACGACGCGGTTGGGGTCAGCACGCGACGCGCCAAGCGCGGACTCGGCTCGTCGGGATCCTCACCCTTCCATCCGCGACGAAAGCGTGGGCCTTTCCGGTCACCGTGTCGCCCGGCGCCGGGCTGCGGGTGGGAAGTTCGATCGATATTCCCGCCGGCCACCATGATGGAAAGAGAATCAGGAGCGAGTCGGCTTCACCGCGAACGCCGCTTGTCGCCCAGTCGCGGCCCGACGACGCATGATGGAGCTGGCTGGAGTCGGGGCGAGCGCCATGACCAGCGGCACTCCACTCGAGCGCCGGGGTCCAGGGACCAAAGGAGAAGCCCAGGCAGACGGCGGGCTCGTCGCGCGCCGGTGAGCTCTGGGCGGCGGAGACGTGCGCCGAGAGCACGCTCGCGAACACGAGTGCGGCAGCGTGGGACAGCGATGACGGCATGGGCCATGGTACCCGACGCGGCGCGGCGAGTTCTCACTCCGTATGAGATCGCCCTTCACCGAGAGCCGATAGCGTCTGCTCGACTGTGAGCTCGTACCGGCAATTGACAGTGCAAGCCGACAGTCGACAGTGTGAGCTGTGAGCTGACAGTAAGGCAAAGGGCACACCGACCAATTCCGGTGTGCCCTTCGTCGTTCACTGAGCGCTCATAGATCCCACTGTCGACTGTCAGCTCGCAGTATCAGCTGTCAGCTGTCGTCAATTTCAGCTACTGCGCTCCCGCCCGCGCGGATCGAGGATCTCGTCGATCCGTCTGATCGCGCCCTGGATGTGCAGCTGCGTCGCGCGGTCGCCCGAGCGTCCGGCAGCGGAGCGCAGGTCGTTGCGCAGCGTGACGAGCGTCCCTCGCACCTCGGACTTCGCGTCGTCC
>DASXHF010000326.1:0-17597 GCA_036488775.1 Gemmatimonadaceae bacterium
ATGCCGGTAGTTTCTGTTGCAAATCGCGTTATATTCTGCTCCCGCGGCACGGGGTGTGCCTGTCCCCGAGCCCGGTAGAAAGCGACGACACTCGTCGCACCCGCAACCTCGCCCGCGGGGAACGAGAAAATTTGGGCGACGGCGACGGAGGACAAGGATGAAGACTCGGAACTCAGTGTGGTACGCACTCGGCCTCGCAGCCGCCATTACCCTCGGCAGCGCTTTCGAAGCCAGTGCACAGGCAGCTCCCAAACGGACACGGACACGGACCCGCGCGCGCTCGCAGAAGCAGATCCCGGTGCGGAAGGAAGTGGCAGCACCGGTGGCGACGCACGACACCGTGACGATCACCCGTGTCGACACGGTCACCGTGCGGCGCGTCGACACCGTCTCCACGACCGTGATGCGCTATGACACCGTGACGCGCATGGTGTACCCGCCGCTCCAGCGGCTCCCCGGATTGTTCTTCGGCGTTGGCGCTGGTGCCAACATCCCGATGAACGACATTCGTGGCACGTTCAAAGACAGCTGGGCCCTTCAGGGACAGGTCGGGTACTTCCCGGGCACGAGCCCCCTCGGCCTTCGCGTCGACGGAACGTTCGGCAAGATCAGCCATCGTGAGACGGATTGCCGGGCCTGCAACGATCCGTCGGTCTGGACGCTCGGCGGCGATGTGATCCTGCGCATGCCGCTCGATCGCACGAGCAAGCTGAACCCGGTCATTTACGTGTTCGGCGGCGGCGGCTGGTCGCACTTCGGGGATATCACCCTGCCGGGTCAACTCGTTGGTCCGTATGACAACAACCCGACCCATTTCATCAACGTCTCCGGCGGACACGCCTACTGGGACGTCGGTCCTGGCGTCGACTTCAACCTCGGCGGGCTGCACCTCTATGCCGAGGGCCGTTACATGACGATCAACACGTCGGGCAAGACCTCCCACATGTTCCCGGTCTACGGCGGTCTGAAGTTCTACTAGTCGTCTGAAGAAGCAGCATGGGCCCCAAAAAAAAGGGCCGCTGGCAAATCTGGAACGGTTGGTGCATTGCTGCGGAGGGTGAGAACTTTCTCACCCTCCGCAGTGTAGTTTCAGCCCATGCCGCAACCAAAGACAACCATCCTGTTGAGCCTGCTTCTCGCCGCTGCGGCTGTGCCCGCTAAGGCGCAAGGCACGGAGACGACCCCGGACTCCGCCGCGGTCGCCAGAGACGACTCGTCGGCCCAGAGCCGCAACTGGCTCGTCGCCCTCCTGCGGAAGATCGCCCGCCGGAGCGACGACAGCACCATGACCTCCGACGGCTCCCTCCCCGAGGACGGCGACAACGTCGCGCCGGCCCGTGCTACCCGCCGCCTCTTCAACTCACGCAAGGACAGCCTCGCCTACGAGTCCGCCCGCTCCGCGGCCAGCCGCGCCGAGGGCTTCCGGATCGTCGTCGACATCTTCGCGCACACCCTGTACGTCATCGACAACGAGGACACCCTCCGCACCGCGCCGGTCGCCACTGCGATGAACGCGACGCTCAACTACGGCGGCCGGACCTGGCGGTTCGAGACGCCGCGCGGCGTCCGCCGCGTGCTCTCCAAGGACAAGGAGCCCGTGTGGACGCCGCCCGCCTGGCACTACGCCGAGGTCGCCCTCGAGCACGGGCTCAAGCTGCGCGCGCTTCAGCGCGGACAGGTCATCCGGCTCCGCGACGGCACGAGGCTCCTCACCCAGGGTGACGAAGTGGGCATCATCTACCCGGGCGAACGGGAGTTCGTGCCGCTCGTCCTGGACGAGCACATCGTGTTCGACAACACCCTCTTCATCCCGCCGCCGGGCACGAAGCACAGCACCATCCAGGGCGAGCTCGGACACTTCCGGCTCGCGCTCGGTGACGGCTACCAGCTCCACGGCACGCCGTACACCAACTCGATCGGCGCCGCCGTCACGCATGGATGCGTACGCCTCCATGACGAGGACATCGAGTGGCTGTACGACAATGTCCCGGTCGGCACCAAGGTCTATCTGTACTGAAGAACGTTCCGGGTGCCCGGCGGCAAGCGGGACGAACTGATAAGCCGGATGGACAGAAACGGCCGGATCAACAACCTGACAAGGGTTCGATCCGGCCCTTTTCGTTTTGATCGGGCCTTTTCCGCTCCTTCCGCTTCGTTCCTCGCAGCACTACCACTCGCGTATTGGATGCACGTCGACCGGATCGGTGAGCTCCTTCACCCGGTCCTCCTCATCCGGCGACGCCGTCCGCGGACGGCGCTCCACCTCGGCGAGCGAGCCGTCGATCATGCGGCCGATCAAGTCCGCGACGCCGGCCCCATGGTCGCGATCGAGCACGAGGTCCGCGTGCGCCTTGAGCGCGGGCAGCGCGTTGGCGACCGCCGCCCCGACCCCGCAAAGCTGCAGCAGCGCGTGATCGTTCTCGGCGTCGCCCACGCCGACCACCCGCAGGGGATCAGTGCCCATCTCCTCCAACGCGCAGGCGAGCCCGCTGGCCTTGTTGACTCCGGACGGCAGCACCATCACCGCCCCTTTGTTGAAGATGACCTGCCGCTCGAGGCCGAGATCGCGAATGACCTCGAGCACGGTCGTCTCGTGCGGCTCGAAGGTCGCGACGATCACCCTGCCCACCGACAACGGCGCGACGCCGCGTTTCTTGAGCGCGCGCACGAACGCCTCGTCCGGCGCCTCGCACAGGGGCTTCTCGCGCTTCGAGTCCGGCCAATAGAGCAACCCGCCGTTCTCTGCCACGACCAGGTCGAACAGACCGACGTCGGGAAACGACTCCAGCAGCGGGGGAATCTCTCGTCCGGTCACGAGCACCAGCGTGCCGCCCGCGTCGCGCAATCGACGCAGCGCGGCGAGCGTGTCCGCGTCCACCGTCCCGTGCGTGGCGATGGTACCATCGTAGTCGGTCGCCAAGGTCGCGAAGCGCATATGTCAGGGGACCTTACGGCCCATCGCGCCACCTCGGGATCGCGAGGCCGCCGGCATCCTCGTAGAACCGGATGCGACCGGGCACGGACGCTTTGGTGAGCAGCACGATCTGGCCCGTGTGAAGCGCGAAGTGCTCGACGACGTGATAGATCGCGTCGAGCACCGACAGCTCGCGTCCCTGGATGCTGCGACGCTCGATCAGCTGCTCGGCCGTGAGCGAGCCGATCACCGCCACCGCCTCGTCCAGCGTCGCGCGGAGCTCCGCGAACAGCGCCGGTGCGCCGGCGCCGTCACGCGCCGCGAACTCTCCACTTCTGAACCGCGCGTCGGGCGCTCCGCCCACACCGCTCACGATCCATTGCCGCACGTTGCCGGCGAGATGCAGCAGGAGATTGCCGACGCTGTTGGAATCCTCGCCGGTGCGCCGCCACACCGCGTCTGCGGGCAGCGCGTCGAGGCACCGCCGGATCTTCGTCGGATATTCGACGTCGAGATAGTGTCGAGAGCGGGCGAGAAATTCCGCCGCGATGTCCTTGTGCGATTGGCGAGAGGTCATGCTACGTGCTCGAGCGGTCCGAGTGTCCGAGGCTTCGATCCGGCGCGATCCGGTCCCGAATGCGCTGCTTCAGCTCCTTAGGCTCCGGGAAGCCTCCGTCGTCGAGCCGCGACCAGATCAACGTGCCGTCGAGGCGCACCTCGTAGACACCTTCGTCGCCGGGACGCAACGCCACCTCGCCGAGCTCGCGCTCGAAGGTGACGAGCAGTTCTTGCGCCATCCATGCGGCCCGGAGAAGCCAGCGGCACCGCGGGCAATACGTGATCTCCACGCGAGGCACGCCGTGCGCTCGCGGACCTGCCACGTCACCGTTCGATGTCGTCATCCGCGCGGAGCTGAAAAGACCGGCAGCACGGGTCCATCCAGACAGGCGGCGCGCTGCCGCCATCGACGCCCGCCCGCCGCAGAGAAAAGTACGTCGATGTCCGCGCGCCCGCCGCGCGGGGGAGCGAGCGGCGAGAGGCCGTGCCCTAAAGCCTACTGGCAGGCTACGGCTTGATCTCTATCGGGGTTCCGATCGGGACGACGTTCCAGATCTCCTCGATCTCTTCGTCGGTGAGAGCCACGCAACCGTTGGTCCAGTCGAAGTTGCGATGCCAGGCGCCGACGCTGCCACGGCCATTCGGCAGGCCATGGATCATGATGTTGCCGCCCGGAGAGACACCGAGCGCTTCGGCGCGGGCGCGATGCGCGGCGTCGGGATAGGAGATCTGGAGGGAGAGATGGTAGGCGCTGTGCGGATTGCGCGCCTCGATGGCGTATAGGCCCTCCGGCGTCTTCCGGTCGCCGGCGCTCACCTTGTCGCCCACGGCATTGCCGAGCGCCACCTGATAAGACCGCATCGGCTTTCCCATGCGGTAGAGCGTCAGGCGCCGAGCCTTTTTCTCCAGCACGATGCTGTCGGCCATGGCGAGCGGGCCGCCACCCCCGGCGGCCGGTGCGGCTGCCACCGGGTGAGCGGCGATGGAATCGGGAGACCCGGACAGGAGCGCGAGCGGCAGCGCGCCAAGGAGGAGAGTATGCAGCATGTGGGAGGCAGCTCGGCGGGACGTCGGTGAAACGATGCGACCGCGGACGTCGTGCCTAGAAGCTCAGTCCGCTCCCTTATGACGAGCAGGGGCACCCCGTCGTTTCCGGAAAATGCACATGTCGAACATTTGTGATTTGCATCGCACAGCTCGGTGCGATGCAAATCACATAAGTCGAGGTGCCGACGAGGGTTGAGTCAGAAAGCGAGAAGAGCGGAAAACGCCGGCCTGTCACAGAAAGGGCCTGATCAAAACCCTAATTGAGGGTTTTTGATCCGGTCTCTTCCGTGGTCATCCGGCGGTTTCCGCTCTTCCCGCTTTTCCCTGCCCCAGGCTGCTGTGTCCGGCCGGTTCAGCGTTGCTGATCGTAGACGATGTCGACCGGGATCCCCCGGCTCCGTAGCCGATCGAGATCTGCTCGGAGCGTGGCGTCGATCGAGCCGTGATCGGAGTAGAAGCGTCCCACGCCTTCGTAATCCCCGTTGCCCTGAAGGGTCAGGATCTCGCGCGAGAGGGCGTCCGTTCCGGCGCGCATTCTCGCCACGTCTACCCGGTACTTGCCGTTTGCCTCCCTGGTGAACGCGCCGAGGTCGCGCAGGTAGTTGAAGGCGACGACGTTGGCGCGCCCGTGCGCGTCCCCTGCCCCGAAACGCACCGAGCGGAACAGGCTCGCGAGGAAGGTGACGTAGTTGTCTTCGATCGGCTCGCCTCCGAGCTCCCCCTGGGCGTTGAGCTGGCGGACCATGTAGAGGCCGAGGATGTCCGCCTTGCCCTCCTCGAGCGCGCCAGCCCGCTCCTTGAGCGCCAGACGGACCGTGCCTCGGCCGTTGATCGTGTTCTTGATGCCGAGGCCGTGCGCCACTTCGTGGAACATCACGTTCTCGAAGAATGCGTCGAACGTCACGTGAGGGAGCTGGTCGTCGACGATCAGCTCCTGCGCGATCGGCAGGAGGATGCGATCGAACTTCGCTCGCATCGCGTTCTTGAGCTGCAGTCGCCGTGTGCCTTTGCGCAGCTGTACCACTTCGTCGTTCGGCAGATTGATCGCGATCGTCTTCGCGCCGACGTTCGCCTGGCCGGCGACGTAGACGACGTCGTACGCGTTGAGATCGGCGTCGGTCCCCGGACGCTCACGCTTGTAGGCGGGCGGGACCGGAATGTCACGCTGCAGCGCGGGGAGCTGCCGCGCGTAGCGGGCGAGCCGTTGACTCCACGCCTGATCCTTCACGAGCACGAACGCCTCGTTCGCCGCCTTGTAGCCCATCAGCTCATCCTCGTAGGTCTCGATGGGGCCGAGCACGAGGTCGAGCGTGTTGGTCTTCATGTCCATCCAGGCAATGTCGCTGGACCGATAGTGGTCGGTGACGAGCGCGCGGGCGAGCGCCTCGAGGTAGCGCCTGAGACCCGCGTCATCGGCCAGGGTGGCGGCCTCGCGGAGCCTCGACGCCGCGCGCTCGTTCTGCGCCGCGAAATACTGCGAATACGGGATCGCGACGAGCTGTCCGGAGGCGTCGCGGCGTATCATCGTGTAGAGCGACTTGAGGCTGTCGGCACGAGCACCGCCGGCCTGCACCGCGCGCTCGAGCTCGTCCTTCGTCATCTCGCGCGGATAGAAGTTCGCGCCGGCCGGCTTGGGTCCGGCGCCGGCGACGAAGGGCGCATTGTCGTCGAGCCGGTCCCACGGACCGACGTTGATCTCCACCAGCCGGCGCGTGTCCTGATCGCGCACGACGCGCAGCAGCGAGTCGCGATTGCCGAACGCCTGCTGCCAATAGATCGCATGCATCTCGCGTGCGGCGTCGACGAGCAGCGGAAGCATTCGCCGTTCGCGCGGGGTGAGCGCCGCCGTATCCGCCGCGAGCCGCACGGTCGTGTATTTCGCGAGCCGCTCAGCGGGGGTGATGGGTGTCATGAGACGCGGGTTCAGCGGCACCGGTGTCGGAGTGGGTGGATGCGGTGCCAACACCGCGCCCTGCCCGGATGCAGCCGGGCGGCCGCCGGTCGTCCACTGCGGTGCCGGTCCGTCAGCGAGCAGCCGCGTCGCGGCGGCCGCCGCACGGATCACCGACGTCATGTGCTCGTAGTCGATGCGTGTCGCGTCGTCGCTCGGCTGATGGTAGTCGGCGTGCATGTTGTAGGACGACAGCGTGTGCGCCGGAATTCCCGCCGTGGCGAAGGCGATGTTGTCGCTGCGCTGGAAGAATTGCTGCTCCGGCCGGCGATCGGGCGCGATGGGAAGGCCCGCCGAGGCGAACATGTCTCCCATGGTCGAGCGGTCGTAGCCGGTGAGCCACGCGTGACCGGGGCCGCCGGCAAGCGAGTCCGGGCGTCCGATCATCTCGATCTCGAGGTTGGCCGTCATGCGTGCGAGCGGCACCACCGGATGGGCGACGTACCACCTGGTGCCGAGCAGCCCGACCTCCTCGCCCGTGGTGGCGAGGAACACGATCGTGCGGCGCGGGCGCGGTCCGACGCTGAGCGCGCGGGCGATCTCGAGCACCGCGACGGTGCCGGACGCGTCGTCATCCGCGCCGTTGTATATCGAGTCGCCGCGCACTGGCCGCGCGATGCCCAGGTGGTCGTAATGCGCGTCAACGAGCACGACCGAGTCGCGCAGGACGGGATCCGAACCGGGAAGGATGCCGACGACGTTGACGGCGGTGCGGCGTCTCGCGAGGGGCACGGTGTCGAGCGCCGCGAAGCTGGGGTAGAGTGTCGGGCTGGTGCGGGTCATCATCACGCCCGGCGGCACGCGCCGCGTGTCGGACACGATCGCGATCGGCACACGCTGGAAATAGCCGCTGTCCCCCGCCGGAACGAGACCGGCCCGCCGCATCTCGGCGGCGATGATGGCGGCGGCTTTCGCCGAGCCGCGAGTCCCCGTGCCACGTCCCTCGAGGGAGTCGTCGGCCAGCGCGGTGAGAAGCCGGCGGACGTCCTGCTCGCTGACCACCGAGCGGGCCGAGCGAAGTTGAGCGCTCGCCGCATTGAAGGCCGGCGTGGCGAGCTGACCCGCGGCGCAGAGAGCGAGCGCGGTCCGGAGCACCGGGCGGAACGAGTTCATGGCAAAAACACCTCTATTCGGGGACAGTCGACCAGCGGACTCTCGAGAGAGCGCCGCGACAATATGATCCGCATCGGGATGACCCGCATCCGGCGAGCGCCACCGCCGGAGTGCTGGAACGTGGCTTGCCCAAACGTTTATGGAGCCAGCAACCGACACCAGCCCACCACGGCATGACATCGATACCCAAGCGTCGTCGAGTGAATCGGCGAACCGCTTCCATCTTCGCCGCCTTTGCCGTCCCGCTCGCCATTGCGTTGGCGGTCGGGCTCGGCGCGTATCGCGCCCCCGAACCGGACCCGACGCTCGCGCTCACCGCCAACCTGACCACGCGGCGGCTCACGATCACCAGAAATGGCGAGGTCGTGAAGGAGTACGACGTCGCGGTGGGACAGGACCGGTATCCGACACCCCGGGGAAACTTCATGATCCGAAAGATCGTGTGGAACCCCGCGTGGGTGCCGCCACCGGACGCGAAGTGGGCTGCGGGCCGGAAAGCGACCGCGCCGAGCAATCCGGCGAACCCGATGAAGCTCGTGAAGATCTTCTTCCGCGAGCCCGACTACTACATCCATGGCACCGACGCCGTGAGCTCGCTGGGGGAAGCAGCGTCGCACGGCTGTCTGCGAATGGACCCCAACGACGCGGCGGAGGTCGCGTTGCTGCTGATGGACAACGCGGGGACGGCGCGCGACTGGGATTGGGTCAAGGGGATCCTGCACATCGGTGAACAGCGGACCGTGTCGCTGGGCACGCCGGCGCCGCTCGCGATCACCGACTGACCAGGAACCGGCGCCAGCCTCGACCTTGGCATGTGAGTTGCCCGCGCAGTGGGCTCTCTCTATCGCCCCGAGGAGCGTGACATGGATCTGCTCACCTGGATCATCGTCGGTCTGATCGCCGGAGTGCTCGCATCGCTCGTGATGGGCGGCACCGGCTACGGCATCATCGGCGACATCATCATTGGGATCGTCGGCGCGTTCGTCGGCGGATGGTTGTTCCGCAGTCTGAACATCACGTCACCGATGGGCGGGTTGGCGGGGGTCATCTTCGTCGCCTTCATCGGTGCGGTCGTGCTGCTGTTCGTCATCCGGCTCATTCGCGGCAGCACGAGACGGGTCTGACGTCGCGGCGCACGCTCGTCGCGTGCGCCGCTGTTGCAGCATCTACGAGGGAAAGCTGAGCTCGAGCGAATCGCCGGGTGACAGTGCGTGCCAGCGCCCGGCAAGGTTCGAGATGCGCTCCTGCACCCGCGAGAGCTCCTCGTCGCTGAGGTTCACCGGCGACGTACGTCCGGCGTTGGCGAAGTAGGCCGCCGCCGAGGCGTTGCAGTCCGCGGCCGTGAGCGGCGCGCCGGCGGCGCGCTGGGTGTCCAAACAGCCGACGATCACTTCGACCGGAACAGCGTCGTCGGGCAGCGGTCCACGCGGCCACGGGTGGCCGAAATCGTCCAGGTCCCACCCCTCGGCCACGAGCCCATAGAAGCCGCGCGCGTAACCGAGCATGGTCTCGACAGCATAGTGCGTCAGGTCATGCACAGCGAAGAATTCTGCCGTCGCGCCGGTGCGCTTCTGCCACGTTCGAGAGCCATCGGCGCGGACGAGCTCGAGCACCACCGCCCCGTCCCGACGCCTCGACAGATGGATCGTCAGCGGGTGGTCATCGGTCATGCGACGCCGCGTGACTCAGTCGGCCGCGGTGAAGGTGATGTCGGTGTCGATTGGCTTGCCGTGTCTCCACACGCCGGCGCCGCTGCGGGGTGCCGTCAGCACCTCGAATCGCACCTCGAGCGGCTGCGGGGCGTCGGCAAAGGTGGGGCGGAGGTCGTCGAGCACGCAGCTGTACGCCGCCTCGTGATCGGTCGCCGACACGATCCCGACGTGAATGGGATGTGCGAAGCGCTGCATCTCCATCGCGCCGGGAATCTTCTCTGCGATGTAGTAGACGTAGGTCTGCACGGATCGTGTACGGTTCGTGAAGAGAAGTCGAGGTCGTTGATGCGGGCCGACCTGTGATATAGCCCGGCGGCGGCGCGGAATCCAGCGCCGCGCCGCGGCCGTGACCATCGAGAGGCTACTGGACCTGCAAGAGGTCGACGGTGAACACCAGCGTGGCGTTGGGCGGGATGATCACGTTCCCGCTGGCGTCCTTGGCGCCCGCGGCGCCGTAGGCGAGCTCGGGGGGAATCACGAGCTGGCGCCGTCCGCCCGCATTCATCCCGACCACCCCTTCGTTGAACCCCGGAATCGTCTGCGTGCTGCCGACCTGAACGACGGCGAGCGGGTCGACGTTGGTATTCTCGTCGAACTTGGTTCCCGAGGGGACCAGACAGCCGGAATAGTGAAAGCCGATTATGCTGCCGTTCACCACGGTCGGGCCGGTGCCGACGGTCACGTCGCGATACTGGAGGCCCGACGCCGTGGTGGTGAGCGAGGGCGCGCTCGCCGCCACGGAGGTCGCCAGCGTCTCGCAATCGATGGCGATGCGGTCGGGCAGTGCGGTGGTGCTGAGACAGCCGGCCGCGCCGAGCATGGGGACGAACAGAAAGAGACGTCGCATGACAGCCTGGAATGTTGAAGGGGTCGACCGAGCCGACGAAGGAGTGTGCATCAGTGCCTCAACCCGCGCCACCCTGCTCGCGGTCACGCCGCACCGGCACGCGCTTTCCCTTGATGGTCGTGCCGCGCAGCGTCTCGATGATGCTGTCGGCGATCTCCTCCGGCACCTCGACTAGCGAGAAGCGCTCCGTGATCTGAATGGCGCCGATGGCGCGTGGATCGACGCCAGCTTCGTTGACGATCGCGCCCACGAGGTCGGCCGGCCGAATCTTCGCCAGACGACCGGCGCCGATGTAGAGCCGCGCCACGTCCCACTCGGGAGTGATGCGCCCTCGCTTGCCGTCGCGCGACCCTGCTTTCGTCGTCTCCCGCCCTCTGGCGCGTGAGCCGCCGGACGGCGCACGCCCACCGTCGGACCGGGCCGGCCGCTCGGTGCGGATGGTGACGACGGGAATCTCCTCTTCGGTGCCGTCGTCGCGCGTGTCGGCCTGCTTCACCGCCGCCGCGGCGACGTCCATGATGTCGAACTCCTGCGCGAGCGAATCGACGAGCACGCGGAACTGATCCAGGCCGCCGCCGAGAATGGTCTCGCGGAGTGTGGCGCGTGTCATCTCGAGGCGGCGCGCGCGCAGATCCGCCACGGTCGGCACCGCCGCGATCTCGATCTTCTGCTTGGTCTGATACTCGATGTTCCGCAGCAGGCGATGCTCGCGCGGCTCAGCGAGAGTGATCGCTACCCCTTCGCGACCGGCGCGGCCGGTGCGCCCGATCCGGTGGACGTACCCCTCCGCGGCGCTCGGCACGTCGTAGTTCACGACGTGCGACACGTGCTCCACGTCCAGCCCGCGCGCGGCGACGTCGGTCGCGACGAGGAGGTCGGCGGTGTTCGCGCGGAACTTCTTCATCACGCGATCACGCTGTTCCTGCGACAGGCCGCCGTGCAGCGCCTCGGCGCGATAGCCACGCGCGTTGAGCGTCTCGGCGACCTGGTCCACCTCGGTGCGCGTCCGACAGAAGACGATCGCCGACGTCGGATTCTCGACGTCGAGGATGCGGCCAAGCGTGGCCATCTTGTGCGCGCGGGAGACGACGTACGCGACCTGGCGCACGCGCGGCGGCGCGCCGGCGGCGACCTGCTCCCGGTCGATGCGCACGCGCACCGGTGAGTTGAGATGCTTGTTGGCGATCTCGGCGATGCGCGGCGGAAGCGTGGCGGAGAAGAGCGCGGACTGGCGCTCCGCCGGAGTCGCGTCGAGAATCGCCTCGAGGTCCTCGGCGAATCCCATGTCGAGCATCTCGTCGGCCTCGTCGAGGACGACGGCCTTGACGCCGTCGAGACGCAGCGTCTTCCGGCGGATGTGATCGAGCGCGCGACCAGGGGTCGCGACCACGACGTCGACGCCACGCTTGAGGGCTCTGATCTGCGTTTCCATGCTGGCCCCCCCGTACACCGGCAGAGCGACGACGCCCATCGCGCGTCCATAGCGGTGGACGGCCTCGGCGACCTGCATCGCGAGCTCGCGCGTCGGCACGAGGATGAGCACGCGCGTCCGCTCGCGCGAGTCGGCGTCCGGTGTCAGCAGATGCAGCAGCGGTAGCGCGAAGGCGGCGGTCTTGCCCGTTCCGGTGGCCGCCTGTCCGAGCACGTCACGGCCGGCGAGCAGCGGCGGAATGGCCTCGCGCTGCACGGGCGTGGGCTCCTCGTAACCGAGGGTCGCGAGCGCCTCGAGAATGCGAGCGTCGAGGCCGAGGCCCGAGAAGCCCGCTGCGGTCGCCGGAGGGGAGTCGTGCGTGATCATCGCGCGAGGTGTCATCCTCGCAACTTAACCTCGCGCGGCCCGCCGTGCCGCCGACGACGTGGCTGCACCGCTCGCGTGCTGTCACGCACGGTCGCGGAGTCTATGTTCCAATGATGCCGGACCATCCCGACGAACTGCCGTTCGAGATTCGCCCGTCGCCAATGCAGGGGCTCGGTGCGTTCGCCACGCGCGAGATTCCCGACGGTACGCGGTTGATCGAGTATGCGGGCGAACGGTTGACGCCGGCGGCGGCCGACGCGCGCTACCCCGACGCGGAGGACGAACGCCATCACACGTTTCTGTTCGCCATCGACGACGACGTCGTGATCGACGCAGCGGTCGACGGCAACGAAGCGCGTTTCATCAACCACTCGTGCGACCCCAACTGCGACGCGGTGATCGAGGACGGTCGCATCTGGATCGAGACCATCCGCGCCGTCGCGCCCGGCGAGGAGCTCGCCTACGACTACGCGTACGTGCTGGAGGAGCGACACACACCAGCGGCGAAACGACGGTTTCCGTGTCACTGCGGATCGGCGCGGTGCCGCGGGACGATCCTGGCGAAGAAACGGTGAACCGTGAGACGTAGCTGACTCAGACCTGGCCAGTCAGCTTACAGCCTCAGCGCCCTACCGGTTTCCGTCGCACAACGACCGCAACGCGAGCTCGCCTGGGGAGCCGCCAAGCACCGGACCGAAGCCGGGTTGCTTGTTCACTTTGCGATCGGTGACCTTGGTGCCGCGCTCGTCGGCGTAGTACACGTTCTCCTTCGCCGCGACGGACTTCTTCGTGCAGTCGAACGTGAGGGCAGTGCGTGAGCTTTTCCATATGCCCTTCGCCGTCTGCACCGGTTCCTTGAACACCACTCGCACCGTGCCGCTCACGAGATTCCCCGAGTGCTTGATGCTGCGCGGATCCACGTAGACCGAATTGCCGCTGCTGGTCCGTCCGATCTCTTTCCACCTGGTCTGCGCCCACGCGAGGGACGGGCGACATAACATGGCGAGCGCGAACACGGCGAACGCCGCCGGCCATCGGGACGAACGTCTCGACGTCATAGGTCGAGATGGTCGGCGACTCGGCTGCCGATGAAGATGCCGAGGCCGGTGCCGACGGCGGACGCCAGCACGCCGGTCATGATGCCGACCTTCGCGCCGATCATGCCGGCGACCGTGCCGACGACGGTAGCACCGATGAACTTGAACAGCTTGGAAGGCGTGGTCACGAGTGAAAGCTCTCGCGTCGACCGGCTGCGCGCTAGCGGCAACCGCCCAACAGGCCAGGTTCGACGAAATTGCCCGAATGCAAGACGCGCCGGAAAGGGCTGCGCAAGGTTAGATTACGGATCAACCGTGAGGAGGCAGGATGATCCGAGACTTCGAGTTCGAAGAGGACGGGCGCAAATTCGTCTGTCGGGTAGAGGCCCGTCGTTCAACCCCGGACGATGCGTGGTGGTGGTTCGACGTCTCCGGCGACCGGCAGCGATATGCGCCGTTCCAGGCCGCGAGCGCCGACACGCAGAAGGGGGTGAAGTCGAAGATCGTGGCGTTCTATGCGAGCGTGCTGGAGGCGCGCGCGCGCCCAGCCGAGCCCCGCAGCCACTGGGCCCGCCGCCGGAAGGTCGAAACCGGACCGACCGGCACACCGACCGGCACACCGGCCGCCACGTAGAGTCTCAGGATCGGCGCGTCGCGAGCACGAGGGACGTTCCCCACGGATCGGTGACTCGCCAGCCGTCCTGGGTCGCGACGGCGGGATAGCCCGCGGCCTGCAGACTCGCGATCGTCGCGTTCACGTCGTCGACATGCGGCAGCTCGATGCGCCAATCGAGCAGCCGCGCGTCGTCGTCGCCCGCCCTGGGTGCGCCGGCTCCCGCCCAGGTGTTGACGCCCAAATGGTGGTGATATCCGCCGCTGGACAGGAACAGAGCGCCCGGATAGCTCCACACGATCTTGTCGAGCCCGAGCCCGGTGTGGTAGAAGTCCGACGCCTGGTCCAGGTCGCCAACGTGCAGGTGCACGTGACCGACCGCGGTGCCGAACGGCATGCCTAGCCACGGCGCCTCGCCGCCGGCCTCGACGAGCGAGTTGAGATCCAACGGTGTGGTGTCCATCCGGATCTGTCGATTCGCGGTGCGCCACGAGCTGCGTGGGCGGTCGGCATACACTTCGATCCCCAATCCGTCGGGATCGCGCAGATACAGCGCCTCGCTCACGAGATGATCGGAGGCGCCAGCGCGTGCACCGATCTCCATCAGATGGCCGATGAACCGCCCGAGGCTGCCGCGGTCGGGAACGAGGATCGCGAAGTGATACAGCCCGAGTCGGCCCTGGTGCGGCACCGGAGCCGCGCCACGGCGTTCTTCGAGCTGTATCACCGGCGTGTCATCGCCGAGCGCGGCCAGCGATGCGCTGGTCGGCGTACGGCTCACGACCCGAAAGCCCAGCACGTTCTGGTAATAGTCCAGCGATCGGCCGAGGTCGGCCACCTGAAGCCGCACCTGTCCGAGACGGAGACCGGCAGAAAGTCGGTGTGCTGGCGCGACGATCCCTACCTGTGTGCCGTCGCGCTCGTCGAGTGTCGTCGTGTGCTGCGAGGGATACGTCATCCGCTACATCCAGCGTAAAGCGTAGTGCGATCGTCAGGTGATGGTCGGGGCGCCGCGCCGGCGCGCCATGATCACGTCGTCGAGCGCGAGCGAGCCCGGGCCCGCCAGAATGATCGCGACGAGCGCCGCGATGAGCGTGAGCGCATACTCATAGCCGGCCGGCATGAAGAATCCGCCCGCAAGATGCACCAGCAATATGGCGCCGAGCATGTCGCAGATGAGGAGGAACGCCGCAACCCGAGTGAACAGGCCGGCGATGAGCGCGAGCCCGCAGAGAAGCTCGACCAGAGTGACGAACGGACCGGTGAACGCCGGAATCGGAATGCCCATCTTTCCGAATGCCCCGGTGACGCCGGCGAACCCGTACACGAACAGCTTCTGCGCGCCGTGGACCGCGAAGACGATGCCGAGGATGACACGCAGGATCGCGAGGCCCAACTGCTGCTGCGACCGCGAGGTCGAGACCAGCTGAGGTGCGGCCATTGGTTCTCCGGGTCGGGGGTGGTGAAGGTGCCGTCGTCGTGCAGTTACCGCGCACATCTGTCCGTTTGGCGGTGCGGAAGTTCCCGCGCCTCACTCCTTGGTGCGCAGGCCGTCGGGGCCACGTGTCTTGTAGTCGGACCGATGACCTTTGTGGCCCAGCACACCGTGTAGCGACCCGCGGTTGTCGCTGGGGCCGACGTCGTCGCCCCGTGCATGCTGGTCGTACAACCGCTCACGCTCACTGTTTTTCTCCGCCTCGTCGTGCTGCTGTCGGTCTTCGACCAGCCGCCGCTTTCCTTCCCAGGCGGCCTTTTCATGGGCGCGCTCGAGGCGGTCGCTGACGGGCTCTTCACGCGGCCGCGACTGCAGCTGCTCGACGATTCGTTGCCGCGTCTTCGCGCCGTGCTGCCCCTCGGCATGGTCTTGCGGTCCCGGTTGCATGCCGGACCGCGCTCGGCCAGAGCGCGTCCCTTCATTGCCGGCTGCTGCATCGTTGGTGCGGTTGCGATCGCTGTGCTTCGCCATGTCGAGAACCCGTTTGAAGTGTTCGCCGGCGCCTAGCGCTCAGCCCGCCCTCTTCGGCGCGCCGGCACGCCTGTTGGTAGGTCCTCCAGCGGCGCAAGTCCAGCGCCGCAGCGGCCAGGGATCAGCCGCGCGCACCGTAGCCACGCGCCATCATCACCGCGGCGACGACCATGCAGAGGATCAGGAGTGTCTGGACGTCGCTCACGCGGGCGAGGCGCCGGCCGGTGGCCACGTGCGCCGGCGACACGACCGCCGGGGTGCGACGCGCCGCGATGCGCCAGCGAATCAGCGTCGACATCGGCCAGATCTCGAGCAGCAGGATCACGACCAGAAATCCCATCTTCGCGAAGAAAACGTGATTGCTCCAGTAATAGCTCGGTGGTTTCTCGAAGCCGCCGATGGCGCGCCACAGTCCGGTCGTGATCCAGAGCAGCGCCGCGATCCCCCACCAACTGTCCGCGACGAATACCGCGGCCAGCGCGCTCTCACCATCGCGCAGACGGTTGAAGGCACGGGCGCGGCAATAGATGGCGCCGAGCCCGATGCCCAATGCGATGAGATGAAGCGCGGCGAGCGCGATCCGAAGGGTCATGCGTGCCTCCGGGCGACACCGGCACACACGGCCTGCCGTGCTTGCCTCATCGTGTGTTGAACATGTAGCTGTTCATGTGCTGGATGGTCGACTCCTGATCGGAGACGCGGAACGCGAGCACGTCGCCGCTCGTAACGAGACCGCGGACGCCGCGCGCGTCGATGACCGGGAGGTGACGGACGCGCCGCGAGGTCATGATCGCGCCACATTCGTCGATGGTCGTCTCGGGTTGGCAGGTCACGACGGCAGTGGTGAGCACCTCGCTGACGCGGGTCGAGGCCGGCGCCTTGTCGGCCGCCACCACTCGACGCAGGATGTCACGCTCGGTGAAGATGCCGATCAGATGTTGATCGTCGTCCATCACGAGCACGCCGCCGATGCCACGCTCGTTCATGAGCTGCGCGGCCTCGAGCACCGTCGCGTTGGGAGCGATGGAGATCACGGCGGTCCCTTTGGTGGCGAGGAGGTCGCGAACGGTGGCCATGGGGTCCTCCGGTGGAATTGCGCGATAGTAGCGCCCCCGCCCTCCGCGCGCCAGAGAATCAGTCCTGCCGCACGGAAACCTTTCCCTCCACCACCATCTTGAACGGCGCGCGCACCGGAACACCGTTGCGTCGCGCGGGCTCGAATCCGGAGGACCGGAGCCACTCGACGATCGATGCGCGGTTCGCCGTGGCCCAGACGCCGCCGAGCTGCAACGTGGCGAGATCCGCGTGGCCCGCCGGGTCGACGTCGACGGTCACGTCGACCGCAACAGGGGACTCGACCGTCGCCCCCACGAGCGCCGGCCGGGTGTCGCTCAGGGGGCGCGGCGGAGAAAAAGTCTCCGGGCTCGGCACGCGCGATCCGCAGCCGAGCGGGCCGGCGAGGATACCGAGAATGGCGATGAAGCGGGCGGTGCGAGCGACACGCATGATCATGTGGAGTTCTCTCAAAGAACTGGGGCGGCAGGGTTCGAACCTGCAACTTCCCGGGTAACAGCCGGGCGGTCTGCCAATTGACCTACACCCCAATACGCGAAACGCCCGCCGGGCGATAGTCCGGCGGGCGTTGCGGCACAGTGACGTCGACGTGCGCGCGAGCTAGCCGGCCCTCCGGTGGCGGGGGCGGGGGCAATTCGAATTGCTCGCGTAATTGTTCGGGCGGCTGTGCATGACGAGAGACTACGGCCGGCGCGCCGTCGCGTCAAGACGCACGTTTACGCCGCGGCGGGAATGGCGAGCAGCGTCCAGAGAAAACGCGCCGTGTCGGTCGGCCCGGTGACGTCGAGCGTGAGCGACTCGCGGCCGAGCGCCAAGCCCACCTTGAACTCGAGGAACGCGCAGCACTGCAGCTCGCGTCGCGCGACATCGGCGATCTGGCGCAGCCGCTCGGCGGTCGGCTCGAAATGGAAGCGCATCCCTCGCGGCAGCTCTCGATAGCGAATCGCATGCGCAACGAGTCCCGGCA
>DASXHF010000347.1:0-4773 GCA_036488775.1 Gemmatimonadaceae bacterium
GCCCATGAGACGTGGGGAGACGTCCTAATTCTGCTGCATCCTCACCGATCCGGCGAGTAGAGATCCAGCAAATCGAGCGGATTCACGGTGAGCGCGCCATAGCGCGCGGTCCAATGCAGGTGGGGTCCGGTGACGCGCCCGGTCGCGCCCACGAGGCCGATCGTCTGTCCGCGCGCGACGGTGTCACCGAGCGCGACCAACACTCGGCTCAGGTGGAGATAACCGGTCGTGATCCCGCCGCCGTGATCGAGATAGACCACGCGCCCGCCCAGAAAAAAGGTGTCGACCAGCGCGACGACGCCGCGGTTCGCGGCGCGGACAGGAGCGCCGACGGCACCGCGGAAGTCGACGCCGAGGTGGCGGCTCGCGACCTGGCCGTTGAAGGTGCGGCCCGTTCCAAAGCCGCTGCTGATCTCGGACGAACGGGGACGCTCGAACGGCGCGGTCCATCGGACCGGCGAGTCATGCGACCGGCGACCCACCGCCAGAGCGCGTTGATTCTCGCGCGTCACGCGCGCGGCAGTGGCGGCGTCGAGTGGGCGGCCGAAGCGTTCGCCCACGGCGAGACGTTCCGTCGGCGGCGGGAACGGGGGCGGCGTGACCGATGCGTACAACGTGTCCAACCGGCCCGACGCTCGCGCGAGGATCACCCGAGCCGTCACGGCTCTGACCGAGTCGACCGGCACCGCGCCGATCGCGCGGTACGTGGCGCGTCCCGGGAGGAAGTGCAACGGTTCCCCTGCCATCGTGCCGCGGATCGCGACGAGCGAGTCGCTCGGATGGCCGAGATCGGAGATCGTGAGACTGACGAGCGCTCCGGGCAGTGGGCGCTCGGGCGTGATGGTGAGACGCGGCTGCTGCGCGGGAAGCTCGGCGGCGATGAGCGCGGCGGCGACGTACAGGACGGCGCGCCTCACCAGCGCTCCGCGGCCGCATCGGCCGGCGCTAATGGGAGCTCCGCTGCCGTACCGGCCGCGCCCATCGCTCATCCGGCTCCCCGAACACTCCGGGCGCCACGATCCCAGCGATCACCTCCACCGCATCCGCCAACCTCGGGCCCGGTCGACTGGTGAGCGCGTTTCCATCGATCGCCCAGCACTCGAGACCGCGCGCCCACTCCCAATCCGCCGTTGCCAACAACGCGCTCGCCTCCCGCTCGGCGCGTACCACGTCGAATCCGCACGGCGCAAAGATCACGAGCTCCGGGCCAGCCGCCCGCACCTGAGCCACTGAGATCCGCACCGAATGCGAACCAGGCGCCGCGAGCACGTCCACACCGCCCGCTCGACGCACGAGATCCGGCGTCCAATGGCCGGCGACATACAGTGGATCCAGCCACTCGATCACCGCGACGCGCGGCCTCGACGCACGCGCAGCCTTGAGTCGTTCGTGAACGCGGACGAACCGAACCTCGATCTCGTTCAGCAGCCGATCGGCCGCGGACGCGCGCTCGAGCGCCGTGCCGACGGCACGAATGTCGTTCCACACGCCGTCGAGCGTCCGCCCCGTCAGCGGCAGCACCTGCGGCGGGCTCGCCAACACCGCAGCAACCGAGCGCACGTCACCGTCGGTGACGGCACACACGTCGCACAGCATCTGCGTCAGGATGTGCGTCGGCGCCAACCGTTCGAGATCGCCGGCGTCGAGTGCGAACAGCGGACGCCCGCTCTCCGACAGCGCTCTCACCTGCGCATCGATCGACGCGGAGCTCGCCCCACTGTCCACGGCGCTGCTAGTCACGCGCGGCAGCGAGGCCACCGCCGCGGGATAGTCACACTCGTGCGTCACGCCGACCAACGCATCCAACGCGCCGAGCGCGGCGACGATCTCCGTGCCCGACGGGACGAGCGAGATCACGCGTGTCGCGCCGACCGTACGCTCAGCGATCACGACGAATCGGGAAGACGGCGAACGTCACCAGAAGGACAGCCAGCCCCGCGGCGTACCATCTGATGTCTTCCGTGAACGCGTAGTAGATGATTCCGAACCAGGCGAGCATCTGACCGAACAACCAGGCGATGAGATTTTCGGGGATCCGCATCGAGGCGCGGCGCCGCTCGGCGATGTGGCTGTGCCAGAACCGCATGTCGAGGATCTGCACCAGCGCGTAGAGCCACGTCATGATCCCGACGACACGCAGCTTTCGCACGAACCCACCCGGATGCGGCGCCGCGGCCCCGACCGAATGCCAGACCCACACGACGAGGCCGACGAACAACGCAATCCCGAACAAGATCGCGCGCACCTGAGACTGACGCTCCGGCGTCAGCCAGGGGTATCGCGGCGAATCGAGCTCGGTGGCGCGTTGGACCATGAGTGGGAACGGTGAAAACGGTGAAAACGGTGAAAACGGTGAATCGGTGAAACGGTGAATCGGTATGGCGGCTGGTGACTCGGTGACTCTACGGCACAGGCCTCAACCCGCGTGGAGAATCCTGCGAGAGATCTCCACGGTGGTTGTGGCCATTCGGTTTTGAGTCACCGAGTCACCAGCCGATTCACTGCCTCACCGATTCACCGATTCACCGATTTCCCACCCCTCACCGTCGCTCATAAACCGCTCTCCCTCCAATATACGTCGCGAGGACGGCGGTGCCGAGAATGTCCCGCTCGGCGACCGTCATGATGTCTCGGTCGAGCACGACGAAATCGGCCAGCTTGCCGGGCGCGAGCGATCCCATGATCGACTCCTGAAAGCCGGCATATGCGGGCCAGATGGTCATCGACTTGAGCGCTTCGTCGCGCGTCATGCGCTGCTCTGGCATCCATCCAGCGGCCGGCCAGTTCTGCGCATCCTGCCGCGACACCGCGGAGTGAAAGGAGAGCAGCGGATTCACCGCCTCGACAGGGAAGTCGCTCCCATTCGGGACGACGACTCCGGTAGCGAGCAGCGAGCGCCATGCGTACGCGCCGAGCAGCCGGCCCGGCCCCAAGCGGCTTCCCGCCCAGTACATGTCGCTCGTCTGATGCACCGCCTGCATCGACGGGATCACGCCGAGCTGTGCGAAGCGGGGGATGTCGTCGTGATTGAGAATCTGTGCATGCTCCACCCGGAAGCGATGGTCGGCGGTCGGCTGTGCCTTGAGCGCAGCCTCGTACGCGTCGAGCACGAGCCGGTTGCCGCGATCGCCGATGGCGTGCGTGGCCACTTGAAAGCCGGCACGCAACGCGCGGGTGGCTACGTCCTGGATGTGTGCCGGCGCGCTGACGAGCAGCCCGCGGTTGGCCGGGTCGTCGCTGTACGGCTCGAGCAGCGCGGCGCCGCGGGAGCCGAGCGCGCCGTCGGCGTAGAGCTTGATGGTGCGAATCCAGAGATGGTCGTCGTAGAGACGGCTCTGCGGACCGCGCTGCATGTAGTGCACGAGCGCCGCGGAGTCGTCGGAGATCATGACGTAGAGGCGAAACGGGATCTCGCCGGCCTTTGCCATCTCCTCCATGAGATCGATCGTCGCGCGCGACTCGCCCGCATCGTGCACTCCCACCAGCCCCCACCGATGCGACTCCGCGATCGCCGCGCGCAGTGCGGCGCGAACGTCGTCGCGCGACGGAGCGGGGATGGCGCGCTCGACCAACCCCTGCGCGTTGTCGACGAACACGCCAGTGGGTTCGCGGGTCGCCGTGCGCTCGATGCGGCCGCCGTCGGGATCCGTCGTCGCCGCCGTCACACCAGCGGCTCGCATCGCCGCGGCGTTGGCAAGTCCCGCATGGCCATCCACCCGAACGAGATAGACCGGATGGCTCGGGACGGCGCTCGACAGCGCGTCATGCGACGGGAAGCGCGTGTCGCCCCATTGATTCTGGTCCCAACCGCGCCCGATGATCCATCTACCGTCGGGTTGACCTTTGGCGGCGTCTCGGACGCGCGCGACGACCTCGCCGTACGACCTGGTGCCCACGAGGTTCACGGTGCGCAGCGACTGTCCCAGCCCCAGCAGGTGCGCGTGCGCGTCCACCATCCCCGGGATGACGGTACGCCCCCCGAGATCGACGACGCGAGTGCTCGCGCCCCGCAGCGCCATGGCTTCGCGCTCGGATCCGGTGAACAGCACCTTCCCATCGCGCACCGCCATCGCCGCGACCACCGGACGCGTATCGTCGACGGTGTAGATGCGAGCATTGATGACGACGAGATCGGCGGGGCGGCCGGCCGGGATCTGTGCGCTGGCCGGTAGCGTCAGGACGAGCGAAAAGATTGCGAGACGAAAGAGGCGCATGCGGGTCGATTGAGGGAGCCGAAAGGTGATCGGTGGACTCCACACTCGGCAACCGCGCGGCCGGCTCGTGCTTGGCACGAAAGAACAAAGAACAGAATGCACGGAACGAGCGGAAACGACGGAACCGACGGATGACGGCACGGCAATGTCGTTGGGTCCCCGCTCGGGAATCTCGGCAGCACAAGAGCATTCGTCTGTGGTCTCTGTAGTTCAACGCTCTTCAAGAGCGATTGAACACGGAGAACGCGGAGAACGACAACGAGCTCGAGCTCGCGGGGCTCGAGTTGGCGCGGGGAGTCCAGCGTCGGCGAGCGGTGTTGGTCGATTCCGTCCTTTCCGCTCGTTCAGTGCATTCCGTTCGTCGTCCTCCGCCGGGTCCTGCAACGGAATGGACCGGGGGGCGGAACGATACGATCCGCCGAGATCAGGCCCCCGGAATCCGCGTCCAGATCACGATTGCCCCGCACGTATACGAGAACGGCCGCGGCGCGAATTGCGGCGGCAGCGTGGCCGGCCCCGAATAGAACTCCACCGCTTCCACGTCCTGCGGCGTGAACTC
>DASXHF010000020.1:0-34924 GCA_036488775.1 Gemmatimonadaceae bacterium
GCCGGTGCGCGACCACCAGCCGCACCGGGTGTGCCGAAGTCCACCGCCGGCGCCTCGCGGTTCGCCGCGTTGGTCACGTTGAAATACTTTCGCTCCTTCGCCCCGGTCGCCTTTGCCGTCAGCACGGCGGGAAACTGACGGATGTAGGCGTTGTACTGCTGCACCGCGCCGTTGTAGTCCTGGCGCGCCACGGCGATGCGATTCTCCGTCCCCGCGAGCTCGTCCTGCAGACGCAGGAAACCCTGATCGCTCTTGAGCTGCGGGTACGCCTCCGACACCGCGAGCAGCCGGCCGAGTGCACCGTTGAAGTTCGCCTCCGCGTTCGCCATCTGCTCGGGATCCTTGCTCTGCACCGCGCCGAGCAGCCCACCGCGCGCCCGCGCGACTTCACCGAACACCGCGAGCTCCTGATTGGCGAATCCCTTCACCGTCTGCACCAGATTCGGCACCAGATCGGCGCGACGCTGGAGCTGCACCTCGATCTGTCCCTGGGCGCCGTTCGCCTGTTCGTCCAGCCTCTGGATCGTGTTGTAGCCGCAGCCGGTGAGGACGAGCGGAAGGAGCACTGCAAGCCAGCGACGTTTCATTGGAAGTTCCTGAGTGGGCTGTAATGACGTACGATGAAAGATGCCTCGCCGGTTTCGCCGGCGCGAGCGCATCAACCCGTCGACGGATACCGATCGAGATACTTCTCGAGCCGTTCGATCCCCGTCACGTAGTCGCCGAGCACGCGTCCTGTCTCGTCGGGGGACAATCGACTCTGGCCGCGTACGTGCCGGACGGCACGAACGAAGGGTGCCGGATCCATTCCCGTGAGCCGCCCCACGCGCTCGGAAAGCACGACGTTGTCGTCGGCCGGCCGCTCGCCATGCAGCCGCAACACCGCGCGAAACAGCACCATCATCGTGCTCAAGCTGGCCGAGATGAGCTCCGCCTGTCGCTTGGCGTCCGTGCCGGCGAGCAGCGCGCTCTGCCGCAACTGCAGCAGCTTGCCCATCGCCTGCTGCTCGAGCTGAAGCCGCAGGTGGTCTCGCGATACGCTGATCCCGTCGAACGGTGGCGTTCCGTACAACACGCGGTGGCGCTCGAGAATGTCCGCGTACTCCATCGGGAACACGTCCGACGAGCGGCGCCATTCCTCCACCGTCATCGTCATCGGTGGTGGATTGCCCGCGTCGTTCCAGGCGCGCGCCACCGCCGACGCCGACGCCAGCGTCGCCGAGTCGATTGACTGCAGCAAGAGAAGCACGTTGTAGTCCGACTGCTTCGGGATGTGCTCCCCCGCGGCCGCCGAGCCATACAGCACCACCGCGGAGAGATGGTCTCCGTACGCGGAGCGGAGCTGCGTCACGAGATCGTCGAGTGTCATCGTCGCCATGGTCACGCTACCAGGATGAGCCGCCGCCGCCGCCGCTGAATCCACCGCCGCCACCGAACCCGCCAAACCCGCCACCACCACCGCCGCCGAATCCACCCCCACCCCCGCCCCATCCACCGCCTCCGCCGCCACCGAACGGTAGGAAGATCGGGAAGCATCCGCCGCATCCGCGTCCGCCGCGTCGGCGCCCGAGCAGCGACAACACGATGAACAACAGGAAGAGCAGGAAGATCGGCGGGATCCCTCCGCCGCTGCTCCGTCTCGACTGCCGCGGCGGCGCCTCGATCACCGGCGCCCGCAGCGACGTGTCGAGCGCGAAGCCGAACTCCTGTGCGAATCGTTCGGCGACGCGCTGCGTCACGAGCTCGAGCCCGGCGCCGTAGTCGCGCTGCTGAAACGCCGGCGTCGCCTCGCGGCAGATGTCCCCCGCCGTCGCGTCGGTGATGAACCCCTCCGCCCCCTGCCCCGTCTCGATGCGGCAATATCCGCGTCCGTCGCGCGACGTCTCCTTCGGCACCAGCAGGATGACCGCTCCGGCGTTGCGCGTGCGGTCGCCGATGTTCGCCAGATTGCCCACCTTCCACTCGCGTCCGATGCGGAGCGCGATCTCGCTCGGGTCACGCCCGCCGAGGTCCGGCAGCGTGACGATGGCAATCTCGCCCTTCGACTTGTCGCGCACGTCCTGCGCGATGCGCTCGATCCGCGCCGCCGATTCCGGCGAGAGTACGTTCGCGAAATCGTTGACGAGACCCTTCGGCGGCGGGATCTGCACCCCGCCCGTCTGCAGCAGAAGCGTCGCCGCGCCGAGGAGCACGCGACCAGCGATCGTGGGAAAGAGCATTGCGGAGGGTCAGAGGCGGATGTCGAATCGTGATGAGCGTGTGGGCGGTTGCGCAAGTCGGGCCACGCGCCAGGACCGAGCTCTACTCCCCCATGGCGCCCGGAGGACGTTAGCTTTCGCTGGCGACCCACCTCCACCTTTCGGCACATGACGCACACCTCGTCCGCCCTCCGCGCCGCATTCGTCCTCGCGTCTCTGCTCGCCGCGTGCGCCCGCACCGACGCGACGCCCGCCGCCGGCGCGCGGCCCGCCACCACCTCCACGAGCGGTGACGTCGCGGTCAGCGCTCCAACCGCCAGCCGAACCGCGCTCACCGACTCGGTGAGCAGCGCCGCCGACCGCGGCCGCATCCGCGGGAGCGAGACGGCACCGGTGTGGCTGATCGAGATCAGCGACTTCCAGTGCCCGTACTGCAAGCAGTGGCACGATCAGTCGTTCGCGGTGCTCGACAAGGAATACGTGCAGACGGGCAAGGTGCGGCTCGCATACATCAACCTCCCGCTGAGCAGCATTCACGCGAACGCGCGCGCGGCGGCGGAGGCGGCGATGTGTGCCTCGGTGCAGAACAAGTTCTGGCCGGTGCACGATGCGCTCTACGCGACGCAGGCCAAATGGGAGGGCACGGTGAACCCGGTCCCGGCGTTCGATTCACTGGCCGTCGCGGCCGGGGTGAACGCGCCCGCGTGGCGGAGCTGCATGACGTCGCACGCGACCGCGCCGTTGATCGACGCCGATCAGGAGCGCAGCAAGACGGCCGGCGCGCGATCGACCCCGACTTTCTTCATCGGCGACCGCAAGCTCGAGGGCGCGTACCCGGCCGACTCCTTCCGCGTCGCGATCGACGCGGCGCTGGCCAAGGCGCGCGGCGGCCGCTGACCCTCGCTGAGCGCGATCGCGCTCATGCGCCGGGCGCTCGCTCTGGGATACGAGGGCATGGCGCAGGTCGCGCGCGCCGTCGCCGCAATGGCGCCGCGCTCGCGCAACAAGCTCCTCGATACCTTCGCCGCGCGCCGCGGTGTCCGCGCGCGATTTGCGTCGTTTCGCCGCGACCCCATGCGACCCCTGCTCTGGATGCACGCGCCGAGCGTGGGTGAAGGGCTGCAGGCCCGGCCCATCCTCGAGCTCGCGCGCCGCGGCGAGCCCGGCGCGCAGCTCGCCTACACCTACTTCTCGCCGAGCGCGCAGCCCTTTGCCGACACGCTCGACGTCGACTTCCGGGACGTGCTGCCGTTCGACGCTGCGAGCGACATGCGCGCGGCACTCGACGCACTCCTGCCCACGGCGCTCGTGTTCAGCAAGCTCGACGTCTGGCCCACCCTCACCCGCGAGGCGACACGGCGCGGCACGCGGCTCGGCCTCGTGAGCGCCACACTGGCGGTGTCGTCGTCGCGCCGGTCGGGTCTCGCGTCGATCCTGCTGCGCGACGCGTATGCGCGCCTCGATCGGGTCGGCGCCATCAGCGCCGCGGACGCCGACCGCCTCGTCACACTCGGCGTCCCCGCGGACCGCATCCGCATCACCGGCGATACGCGTTACGACCAGGTATGGGCGCGCGCCCAGGCAGTCGATCGTACCGGCGCTCTTCTCGCACCGCTGCGAAGCGGACGGCCGACCGTCGTCGCCGGCTCGACGTGGCCGTCCGACGAGGCGCAACTGCTTCCCGCCTGGACGCGACTCGTCGCGCGCCATCGAGACGCGCGACTGATTCTCGCCGCCCACGAGCCCACGCCGACGCACCTCGCGCCCCTCGAGTCGTGGGCCGCCTCCGCCAACCTGAGCGTGGCGCGCCTCGGCGATCCGGCCGCCGGCGCAGCGGACGTCGTGATCGTCGATCGGGTCGGCGTGCTGGGGGAGCTCTACGCGCTGGCCGACGTGGCGTTCGTCGGCGGCGCGTTTCACGCCGCGGGACTTCACTCGGTACTGGAGCCGGCGGCCTTTGGCGCCCCCGTGCTGTTCGGTCCGGAGAATCGCGCGAGCCGCGACGCTCGCTTGCTGCTCGACGCCGGCGCAGGCGTGGAAGCTGTTGATGCCGAGGCGCTCGAGCGCGCCCTCGAGCGGTGGATCGCCTCACCGGCGGATCGAACCGCGGCCGGCACCGCCGCTCACGGCGTCGTGCACGAAGGGCTCGGCGCCGCCGTGCGCTCGTGGGAGCTCGTGCGCGAGCTGCTTCGCTAACGCTTCGCCGCGGCGGCCACTCGCGGAATCGGCGTGCTCGCCGACTGCGGGCGGTGCAGGAAGAATCCCTGCACGAGGTGCACGCCCAGGTCCTGCACCGTCTTGAACTCCTCGGCGCGCTCCACGCCTTCGGCGATCACCATCGCGCCGTGATCATTCGCGAAGCGCACCATCGTTTGCACCAGATTCTGCTTGATGAAGTTCGTGTCGATCGCGTTGATCAGCGAGATGTCGAGCTTGATGAAGTCCGGCTCGAGGTTCGCGATCGAGCCGAGTCCCGCGTAGCCGCTCCCCGCGTCGTCGACGGCGAAGCGGTAGCCCATGGCGCGGAACGCCTTCAACCGCTCGCGAAACTTCGGGTAGTCCTTGATCGCCGTCCGCTCCGTGATCTCGATGACGACGCGAGACGGATCGGTCACCTCCTGCTCCGTGAACGCGGGATCGCTGAAGTCGTGCGGGTCGACGTTGAGAAATAGCAGCTGCCCCGGACCGAGTCGCGTGTTCATCCCCTCGAGCGCGCGGGCGCGGCACAGGCGGCTCAGCTCCCAGATCAGGTCCGCTTCGGCGGCGACGTCGAACATCACCTCCGGGCTGCGCAACGTCCGCATCTGACCACGCGCCAGCGCCTCGTAGCCGAAGATCTCCCGCGTCGTCGCCACCACGATCGGGTGGTAATCCACGTATACCGCCCGGTCGCGCAGGCTCGTCTTGAGATCCGCGACCCGCCGCGCCCGCTCCCGTTCCTCGAGCGAGCGTGACGCATTCTGCGCCTCACGGATGCCGCGGTAGATCAGCCGCTCGATCCGGATCTTCGGATTGTAGTAGAGATGCGCGCGTCCGACGTAGATGTCGAACAGCGCCGCGATGTCCTCACCGTGCGCCGCCTCGATCTGCCCCGCCACGTGGCGCTGGAGTCGCGTGACCATCTCCGTGATCTCGCCTTCCGTCGCCGCCGCGACGCCCGCCGCCGGTACGTGGAAGAAGATGAAGTCGTCGTCGTTCGTGAAGCTGACCATCACCCGCGATTCACCCAGCAGGTCGTCGTCGAGAAATTCGCGCACCGCGCTGGCCGTCGTCTCGAGCACGGCGTCCAGCTTCTCCCAGCCGTAGATCTCCTCGATCTTCGAATACCGGACGAAGTTGAAGTAGAGGATCACCAGCTCGCCGCGGTCCTTGAAGAACTGCCGCGACCGCTCGATCACCACGGGCAGGGTCGGAAGGCCCGTGAGCGAATCGTGGAGCATCTGCTCGTACTCCACCTTGTCCACGCGCTGCGCGATGTCCGCACCGAGCGTCGCGCCGCGCGCCACCGCCGACCAGATGCGCGCGGCAATCTCTTCCGGCGTCGCCGGGAGAAGGAACCACTCCTCGGCCCGCAGCTCGAGCGCGCGCCGGCGGTCCGTCTCCGCCGAACAGGCGACGATCACCGGCACTCCCCGCATGTGCGCCTGTTCGACGGCGATGCGAAGGAGCGTGGGATCCTCGGTCGCCAGCAGCACGGCGCGCACGCCGGGCTCGGCGAGCGCGGTGCCAAGCTCCGAGTGACCAAACGTCCGCGCACGCCACCCGTCGAGTTGCGTGAGTGCCTGCCGGATCGCCGGACTGTCCGTATCCGTGAGGAGAAGCGACTCGCTCACGCGTCCCGCGGATGGAGGACGGGTGAAGCCGCTCCGCTATGACGCGACCCGCATCTGGTCCAGGTTCCGCTGCACGGTCTTCGCGAGCGTCGGCAGGTCAAAGGGCTTCTCCACGTAATCGTCAGCGCCGAGCTGCAGCGCCTCACGTTTGTCATCCCAGGCGTCGAGCGCCGTCACCATGATGACGCGCACCGTCCGGCCCAGCGTGGGATGCTGCTTCATGATCCGGCACACCTCCCACCCATCCCGGCCCGGCATCATGACATCGAGCAGCACGATCGCGGGCCGCACGGTCTCGTACATCGCCAGCGCCTCGTCGCCATTGTGGGCGACGGAGATGGGATAGCCGCGGATCTCCAGATACTGCCGGATGATCTCCGCGTTGTCATGATTGTCGTCTACCACCAGAATCGGTGGGAGGGGCGCATCACCAGAGTGCACCGAATACTCTCCTGCGTCCACGGCTAGCGGCACCCCCCGCCGGGGTGCTCTCAACCCTGGCAAGCAAGTAGAGGGCCAGGTTGTGCGGAAGATCACGGAGTGGTTCAGGCCGGTTTTTGGCCTGCCCGGGTACGCGCAACGTATCGCCCGAGCCTCGTAGGTCAAAAAAAGAGCGCCCTCGGGGGGCGCTCTTCCTACCGCAATGGCCAAAAAGCTCAGACCTTCGACGCGTGCTCCGTCACCACCCGAACGGTGTCGTCGACCACCTGCAGGAACCCGCCTTCCACGTGAAACCGCTGCCCTGCCCCCTCGGCGCCCAGCCGCAGCTCGCCTTTGCCGAGAAGCGTCATCATCGGCGCGTGGCCGGTGAGGATGCCCACGAGCCCGTCGAACGCGGGCGCGACGACCGACTCCGTCGTCCCCTCGAACAGCACCGCTTCCGGCGAGATCACCGAGACGTTGAGCACGATCAACCCTGCAGCTTCTTGGCGTTGGCGACGACGTCGTCGATCGCGCCTGCCATGAAAAACGCCTGCTCCGGAAGCTGGTCGAACTCGCCCGCCACGAGCCGCTCGAAGCTGTTGATGGTCTCCTCCAGCTTCACGTACTTCCCGGGGATGCCGGTGAACTGCTCGGCCACCGCGAACGGCTGCGACATGAACCGCTGAATGCGGCGTGCGCGGCCGACGATCTTCTTGTCGTCCTCCGACAGCTCGTCCATGCCGAGAATCGCGATGATGTCCTGGAGCTCCTTGTAGCGCTGCAGGATCTTCTGGACGTCGGTGGCCGCCTTGTAGTGGCGGGCGCCGAGATACTGCGGATCGAGAATGCGGCTGCCCGATGCGAGCGGGTCGACGGCGGGATAGATCCCGAGCTCCGTGATCGCGCGCGAGAGCACCACCGTGGCGTCGAGGTGTGCGAAAGCGGTCGCCGGCGCGGGATCGGTGATGTCGTCCGCGGGAACGTAGATCGCCTGGACCGACGTGATCGACCCGTTCTTGGTCGACGTGATGCGCTCCTGCAGATCGCCCATCTCCGTCGCGAGCGTCGGCTGATATCCCACCGCGCTCGGCATGCGGCCGAGCAGCGCCGACACTTCCGAGCCCGCCTGCGTGAAGCGGAAGATGTTGTCGATGAACACCAGCACGTCCGCGTTCTCCTGATCGCGGAAATACTCGGCCACGGTCAGGCCCGAGAGGCCGACGCGCAGGCGTGCGCCCGGCGGCTCGTTCATCTGGCCGTAGATCAGGGCGACGTTCTCGAGGACGCCGCTCTCCTTCATCTCGAGGTACAGGTCGTTCCCTTCGCGGGTGCGCTCGCCCACGCCGCAGAACACCGATCGGCCGCCATGTCCCTTCGCGACGTTGTTGATCAGCTCCATGATCACGACCGTCTTGCCCACGCCAGCGCCGCCGAAGAGTCCGATCTTCCCGCCCTTCACGAACGGAGCGATCAGGTCGATGACCTTGATTCCCGTCTCGAAGACTTCCGTCTTCGGCTCGAGGTCGACGAAATCGGGGCGCTTGCGGTGGATCGGCCACCGTGGCGCATCCGCCGGAATCGGCGGCCCATTGTCCACCGGCTCCCCCAGCACGTTGAGGATGCGGCCGAGCGCCGCCGCACCGACCGGCACCGTGATCGGGCCGCCGGTATCCGTGACGTCCATCCCTCGCACGACGGCGTCGGTGGAGCTCATCGCGACGGCGCGCACCTGGTTGCGGCCGATGTGCTGCTGCACCTCGACCGTCACGTGGATCTCCTGGCCGGACTCCGTCGTCTCGTCGATGGTGAGCGCGTTATAGAGCTCGGGCAGGTGTCCGGACTCGAACTCGACGTCGAGCACCGGACCGATGACCTGCACGACCTTGCCGATTTGATGCGTAGCGATTGCCGTAGCCATGATGACTTACCCCTGGAGGGCCGCAGCGCCGCCGACGATCTCGGCGATCTCCTGCGTGATCTGCGCCTGACGGGCGCGGTTATAGGTACGACGGAGCACGTTGAGCATGTCGCTCGCATTGTCCGTCGCGTTCTTCATCGCGGTGCGGCGGGCCGCCTGCTCGCCCGCTGCGGTCTCCACGAGCGCCCGATACATCGCGTTGCGCACGTAGGACGGGAGTAGCTCGGTGAGGATCGCCTCGGCCGACGGGAAGAGCAGGTAGTCTGGTTGCACACCCCCCGCCTTCGCTGCCGGCGGAGTGACGGGCAGCACCCGGTCCGTGGTCGGCGGCGTGTTGAGCACCGAGTTGAACTTGGCGTAGGTGACGTACACGCCGTCGAGGTTTCCGGCGACGTAGTCGGCCAGCAGCGCGTCCACGATCTCCGACGCGTTCTCCGCCGTGGGGCGGTCGCTGATGTCGATGCGCTGCGAGGCGACCGCCCGGCCGACGTACCGGAAGTAGCCGAGCGCCTTCTTGCCGATCACGTGCACGTCCACCTGTGTGCCGGAGCGCTCGAGCTCCGCAACGCGCGCCCGCGCTTCCTTGATCAGGTTCGCGTTGAATGCGCCGGCGAGACCGCGGTTGCTCGAGATCACCACCAGCGCGACGCGACGCTGCTGCGCCGGCTGCCGCAGCAGCGGAAACCGCTCGGCGAGATCGGGCGAGTAGAGGCTCGAGATCACGTCCGCGAGCGCGGTCGCGTACGGGCGCGCCGCCACCACGCGGTCCTGCGCACGCTTCATCTTGGACGTCGCCACCATCTCCATCGTGCGCGTGATCTTGCGCGTATTCTCGACGGACTTGATGCGACCCTTCAGCTCGCGGCCTTTAGCCATGCGTCACCATGCGAATGCGGCGCGCCACGGCTCTAGGCCGTGGCAGAGGCGAGCTGCTGCTCGTACGCCTGGGCAGCAATCTTCTTGTACTCCTCGATGCCGCGACGCAGATCCGCCTCGATCTCCTTCGACAACGCCTTCTCGGTGCGAATGCGCTCGCCGACCTGCGGAAACTGCGCCCCCATGAACTCGTGGAAGCCCGTTTCCCAGGCGCGGATGCGGTTCACCGGAACGTCGTCGAGGAAACCGTTGACCGTTGCGTACAGGATCATGACCTGCTGCTCGACCGGCATCGGCTGGTACTGGCCCTGCTTGAGCACTTCGACCGTGCGCGCGCCTCGCTCGAGCTGGCGCTTGGTCGCGGCGTCGAGGTCCGACGCGAACGAGGCGAACGCCTCGAGCTCGCGGTACTGAGCGAGATCCAGACGCAGGCGGCCGGCGACCGTCTTCATCGCCTTGATCTGCGCCGATCCACCGACGCGCGACACCGAGATGCCGACGTTCACGGCAGGACGCACACCGGCGTAGAACAGGTCGGCCTCGAGGAAGATCTGGCCATCGGTGATCGAGATGACGTTCGTCGGAATGTACGCCGACACGTCGCCCGCCTGCGTCTCGACGATCGGGAGCGCCGTCAACGAGCCGCCCGGCTTGAGGATGTGCTTTCCATCCACGACCGACGGATCCTTCGAGAGCTTCGCTGCGCGCTCGAGCAGGCGCGAATGGAGGTAGAACACGTCGCCCGGATACGCCTCGCGGCCCGGCGGACGCCGCAGCACGAGCGACAGCTGACGATACGCCGCCGCTTGCTTCGACAGGTCGTCGTAGACGGCAAGCGTCGGACGGCCCTCGTTGTACATGAAGAACTCGGCCATCGCGCAGCCGGAGTAGGGCGCGATGTACTGCATCGGTGCGGGGTCCGACGCCGACGCGACGACGACGATCGTGTACTCCATCGCCCCTGCCGCTTTGAGCCGCTCCACGACGGACGCGACCGTCGACGCCTTCTGGCCGATGGCAACGTAGACGCAGATGACGCCCTGGCCCTTCTGATTGATGATCGTGTCGATCGCGATGGCCGTCTTGCCGGTCCCACGGTCGCCGATGATCAGCTCGCGCTGTCCGCGACCGATGGGGATCATCGCATCGATCGACTTGATGCCGGTCTGTAGCGGCTCGTTCACCGGCTGACGCACGATGATGCCGGGCGCTTCGCTCTCGACCTTGCGGGTGGCCGTCGTATTGATCGCGCCCGCGCCGTCGATCGGACGGCCGAGTGCGTCGACGACGCGGCCGACCATGGCTGGCCCGACCGGCACCTCGAGCACGCGTCCCGTGCGGCGGACCTCGTCGCCTTCCTTGAGCTGGAGATAATCACCCAGCACGACCGCGCCGATGTTGTCCTCTTCGAGGTTGAGCGCGAGGGCCGTGATCATCTCGCCGGTCTCGCTCGAGCGCACCTCGAGCATCTCGCCGGCCATCGCCTTCTGAAGGCCGTAGATGCGTGCGATTCCGTCCCGCACCTCGAGAACCGAGCCGACCTCTTCGACGTCGAGCTCGTGGAGGTCGGCGGCTTCGATCTCCTTGAGAAGGATATCCTTGATCTCGCCGGGGCGGAGCGTGGTTTCGGATGCCATACGGAAGGTCGGAGAGAGCGGCGAAGGGGGGCGTGGTTCAGCTTGTGAAAATTATCACAAGCCTTCGACGGAAGCAACAGGCCGGGTCGGGGAGAAAGTGGCCCCACTGGCGCAGTTCCGGTGCCGCGGGGCAGGCAGCTGGCCCTATCCTGTCGCCATGTCCAACGGCATCCGTGAGTTCCGAGTCTGGCAGGAGGCCGTCGCCCTGGCTGGGGACGCCGTCCGAGCCGTGCGCCTCAACGTCCGACGGGAGACCAAAGTCGTATCCGATTCCGTGCTCGTGACAGCGCTGGCCATCGGCTCTCATATCGCCGCCGGATGCGCCCATGCCGCCGCGGCCGAGCAACGGACCTCCTACCTCGCCGCCAAGCGCGCCCTGCTCCAGTTCGAGACCGAGCTCGCCGTCGCCAAACACGCCGAGCTCATCCCCGCGGGGACCTTTACCGCCCTCACCACTCGCTCCAGTCAGGTCGCTCGCCTGCTGACCGGCTACCTCGCCTACCTCGACCGGCAGATCGCGGACGAGGCGCCCCGGTCGGGCACTGCGACCCGGAAATCGAGTCTGCCCATCGATCCGGCACTCACCCGCGACTCCGACCATGACCCTTCGTGAACCGCTCCACCAGGTCGATGGCGCGCAAGCGCGACAGCGATGCCGGCTTCGTCCCCACGATTCGTTGCGACGTGCTCGACAGATGCGACGAGCTGGCGAAGTCCAGCACCGCGGCGACGTCTCGTACGTCGTAGCCGGGATTCTTCGCCAGCTCCGCCGCCGCAATCAGTCGCACCAGGTCGATCACGCGCTTCAGGTTGGGTGCGCCTTCGGCAGCGAACGTCCGGCTCAGATGCTCGCGCGTGACACCGAGTGCGTCCGCCAGCGATTGCGTGCGGACCGGCCGACCGGCCCAGGCCACGATCACGCGCCACGCCGCGTGCTGAAGGGGCGTCGCGAGCGCGAGCGAATCGGGCGGCTCGGCGAGCGCGTCGTTGAACCGCGCCGAAAAGCCGCGCCGCAGCACCAGCTCGCGAAGGACGGCATCGTCGACGGCCTCGACCAGCACGTCCGCGAAGTCGAACGCCGCACACTGCGCGAGCGCGGGTGCTTCCGCGGCGCGCAGCGCCGAGAGTCCAAAGAACGGCACGCTCGGAAACTCCCGCGCGAGCGCCGCTGCGCGCCAGGTGTCCTCGCCCGCGCCGGCGAGATCCACGATCGCCGCATCCACGAGCGACGTTCGGAACACGCCGTCGAGCTCTTCCGGGGTTTTGGCGAGGCCGAGGCGGGCTCTCCGCCGCGGAAAGGCGCGGCGCATCAGCGTGCGAGCGCGCTCACGCCCAGTGAACATCGCCACGAGCGGCGACGGGGCCACGCCGCGCGGGACCCCGGGTTGGCCGGGTGTGGCGCTTCGCGCGATGTCCGTCATGCCCGCTCCTTCCCGCGGTCGGCTGACTCGTCCAACGCGAGACCGAGCTGCTCCGTGCGGTCCGCGGACTGCCCGTCGGTGTCGGCCGGGGGCGCACCGTCGACGATCATCGCGAAGGCGCGGCGGAGCACGTCACGCGCGTTCGCGTACGAGATCGCGCCCGCCGCGTCGGCGTACTCCACCCAACGGCAGGCCGTGATCCCCTCCGCTCGCTGCGGTGCCGTGTCCGTCTGCGCCGTCTCCATGAGGAAGAAGTGACAGACTTTGTGGATCAGCCGGCCACGGAAGCGGAAGTGCCAGTCGATCGTCTCGATCCGGCCGCGCAGCGACAGCTCGCCCAACCCCGTTTCCTCCCGCACCTCGCGCATTGCCGCATCCTCGGCGCGCTCCCCCGACTCGAGGTGTCCCTTCGGAAATCCCCAGTTGGAGTAGCTGTCGCGGATGAGAAGAAAGAGCGGCGTCCCGCCGTCCAGGCGAAAGACCACTCCGCCGGCCGATGTCTCGCGCTGCGCGCGGGCGCGTGTCATCGGCGGCGGTCAGACGGCTGCGGATGCCGCGCCGGGCACGCCGTGCTCCACCGTTGGGCGCCCCTCGATGAACTGGCGAACCACCGGGTCGGTCGTGTGCTGGATCTCCTCGATCGTTCCCTCCCAACGCACGCGCCCCTGATAGAGCATGGCGATCCTGGTACCGACCGTGTACGCGCTGCGCATGTCGTGTGTGATCACGACGCCCGTCACGTTGAGCTTCTCGCGCATGCGGACCATGAGCTGATCGATGACCGCGCTCGTGACCGGATCCAACCCCGTCGTCGGCTCGTCGTACAGGATGTACTTCGGCCGGAGCGCGATCGCGCGCGCGATGCCGACGCGCTTCCGCATGCCGCCGGACAGCTCGGCGGGAAACCGATCCCGCACACCCGGCAGATCCACCAGGTCGAGCGCTTCGTCGACGCGCTGGATGATCTCCGACTCGGTCAGCTCCCCCTGCTTCCGCAACCCCATCGCCACGTTTTCACCGATCGTGTACGAGTCGAACAGGGCGGCGAACTGGAAGACGTAGCCGATGCGTGCGCGGAGCGCGTACAGCTCACGCCGGCTCAACTCGGGAACATTCAGCCCGTCGACCCAGACCTCGCCCGCGTCCGGCTCCAACAGTCCGACGATGTGCTTGATCGCGACCGACTTTCCGGTGCCGGAATAGCCGATGATCACCATCGTCTCCCCCTCGGGGATGTCGAGAGTGAATCCCTCGAGGACGTGCTTGGGGCCGAAGGCCTTGTAGACGTTCTTGAGCTGGATCATGACTGGGAACTGCGGTCAACTGATTGAACGGCGGCTGACTGACAGAACGGCGGTCAACTGATTGAACTGCGGTCAACTGATCTAACGGCGGTCAGTGGAGCCGCGAGGCCTCGCCGCCGACAACAGGAAAGTGATCATAGGGCGGGACACGTGCCAGACCTTGCGGACCGGTCCGGGATCACTCTCCGAAACGAGAACGGGGCGGACCACGAATGGCCGCCCCGTTCCTTGTACGCAGTTGATCGGCCGACCGCCGTTCTATCAGTCGACCGCAGTTATCAGTTACGCCGCAAAGCTTCCGAGTGCACGTCCCACGTCGCCTTCGCGGAGGCGCTTGAGTGCACGGTCGCGAAGCTGGCGCACGCGTTCACGGGTGACGCCGAGCATCGAGCCGATCTCTTCGAGCGTGTGTTCGCGACCGCCTTCGAGACCGAAGTAGAGACGCAGGACCTTCGCGTCGCGGGGCGGCAACGTCGACAGCGCCTGCTCGATCTCGTCGGTGAGGAAACGATTCATCGCCTCCTCTTCCGTGTCCGGCATCTCGTCGGCCACGAACCGTTCGATCAGCGATCGATCGCCTTCCGGATCCATCGGGGCATCCAGGCGGACGTCGCTCGTGTTGAGCGCGGCGAGCGACTGCACGACGTCGACCGAGAGTCCGGTGAGCTGGCTCAGCTCCTCGGGGCTCGGTTCGCGGTTGAGCTTCTGGCGCAGGATCTCGCTTGCCTTGATGATGCGCGAGAGATCCGCCGTGCGGTTGAGCGGCACGCGTACCGTACGCCCCTGGCGCGCGAGCGCGGACAGGATCGCTTGGCGGATCCACCACACGGCGTAGGAGATGAACTTGACGCCCTGATCCGGATCGAACTTCCGTGCGGCGGTGAGCAGACCGACGTTCCCCTCGCCAATGAGATCGATCAGCGGGAGTCCGCGGTTCTGATACTTCTTGGCTACGGAGATGACGAAGCGCAGGTTGCGCTTCACGAGCTCCTGGAGTGCATCCTGATCGCCCGCGCGGATCTTCTTCGCGAGCTCGATCTCCTCCGTCCCCTTGAGGAGGGGATAGGTGGAGACTTCGTACAGATACTGATCCAGGATGTCGCGCTCCGGCTCATTGGGGGCGATCCCCGCAGGCGCGGCGCGGCGACGCCGTGGCTTCTTCACTTCAGTCATGAGTGCCTCGAGCAGGTCCTACGCGTGAGAGTAGGGATCTATGAGCTGCGACTGCCGAATGAGATCGTGCACCGACGAGGTCGCGTCGCTACTGTGAACGTGCTCAGGGCCGTGCCGAGTTCACGACTCGCGGCGTCGACACTGAGTGGGCTCGGGACGCGGGTCCCGATGGCCGTGCAAAATACCGGCCTACTCCAATTCCGCCAGCCCCGTTTTTCTTGACATCACATATACACGCGGCTATATATCGTGGTTCCTGGCGGGAACGTCCGTAGTCGCGCGACTGCTGTTTGTCTGGGGCATTTTTTCCCGCTTGGTGCCTGGGGGTGTAGCTCAGTTGGGAGAGCGCTTGAATGGCATTCAAGAGGTCAGGGGTTCGATTCCCCTCACCTCCACTGGGCGGGGCATCGGTACGCAAGTGTTTGCCTGCAGCGGTTGCGGCAGGCGGTGAGTGATCCACCAGGGACCGTGGATCTGCGAGGTTCCGTGCGGGAATAGCTCAGTTGGTAGAGCACAACCTTGCCAAGGTTGGGGTCGCGGGTTCGAGTCCCGTTTCCCGCTCTCCGGTTCACTTGAGTGTCGTCATGCAATCGGCGATGCGGTGACCGATGTGACAGGAAGGCACCACGGCGTGCGTTCGACGCCGCCCGATGCCGAAGTGAGGGGCGGTTAGCTCAGTTGGTTAGAGCGCCACGTTGACATCGTGGAGGTCACAAGTTCGAGTCTTGTACCGCCCATGCTTTTTTCGCCCTCGGCCTCGCCGAGGGCGTTGTGATTTCCGGCTTTACCCCGCGTGCAGCAGAGAGTGCCGCGGGTTGACGCAAGCCCGCGTGCCGTCTATTATCCGCGTCTGCATTCGGCCAGCCTGACCGGCCGAGGTGAGCGTCGTTTCGAGAGCGCCCGTAGCTCAATTGGATAGAGCATCTGACTACGGATCAGAAGGTTGGGGATTCGAGTTCCTCCGGGCGCATCGGCGGTTCACGCGGTAGCGGGTGGTTCGGCGGGGCGTAGCGTAGCCCGGTAGCGCGCCTGCTTCGGGAGCAGGAGGTCGCTGGTTCAAATCCAGTCGCCCCGACCATTTAAGATTAAGCCCTGCAACGACTTCCGTTGTGGGGCTTTTTCATTGCCGCGAAGCCGTCCTTAGTTTCGTCCTCAGTTTCTCCGGTTTTTCGTGGAGATTCGGTCTCGGGACTGTTCCAGATCTCTGATGGACGGCTTCGGTTTAGCCGGTCGTTCCCATCACGCTCGCTTCGGTGACCTTCCTGGGCTCGCTCATGACCGCGAGCAGGGCCTGACGATCGGCCTGTTGGTAGCACGTAAGCAGGGTTTCTACGTCTTTCCAACCGCCCGCTGCGGCCACGTCGAACGGTCGACATGCCTAAGAGCTTCTATCAAAACCGGTCGTCTCGACTGCAACCTCGCCGGCCGGGGTGGCGATGGGAGTTCTGAATACTGGACAGCGGTCAGCCGAGCACGTGGCGTGCAGGCAGGGGTACCTGGCCAGAGGTGGAACGGGAGGCGTAGCTTGGGAGACGCCCAGGCCGATGACGACTGCGTCCTCGACTGCGAAGCTGTGGGATAGGCAGGATCTGGTTGCTCCGTCCAACGTGCGTAAAACCGCCGCGACCACCAATGAACAGCCGGGCCATTCCACTGCTTGCCCTTTACTGCGCCGGTCTGGCCGCCTGTGAACCCGCTACAGTGCGTCCCTCCCAGCGAGACGTGTACGCCGTCTACGCCGCAGTGCTGGACTCGTTCCCGCCGGCTCAGGCCCGCCCTGTGCGCGTGAGCCGGCGTACGTGGCCGCACTCATTGGCGCGGGCGCTCGGCGACACATCAACCTTCTACCGTAGCGTCCAGGCCGATACGGGGGTCGGCTCGGCGCTCCTGGCCGCCTTCGATAGTCTGAATGCCCGCCCAACGGACCTCTGCGTGTGCTTTCCGCCTGGTGGGGGGGTCATCGTTGTCCCAGATACAGTGCGACCAGATACTCCTGGCCCGTTCGCTCTGTCGCAGGTGGCCTTTGCATCGGATCGAGGCCATGCCCTCGTCTCCGTCGGCCATTCGTGTGGACCACTCTGTGGCGGCTGGGCGCTCTACCTCGTGGCCCCGGAGCGGGGAAAGTGGCGCGTGGTCCGGCGCCTCCTTTCGGGTGTTTCGTAGCGACGTGCGAAGGCGTTGTCGCAGTGAGCGGGCGCTCCGCTGAGCTCTGGCGTCAGCGTCCCGAACACACCTGAGAGAGATGGCCGAACGCCAGCAGCGCACAGCCGAGGGTAAGGAAGGCTGCATAAAGGTCTGCCCGGCGCTCATAGCGGATGGTGAGGCGGCGCATCTGGTTCAGGTGCGCGAACGTGCGCTCGACGACCCACCGATGCCGCCCGAGCTTCGCGCTGGAGTCGATCCCCAGCCGTGCGATGCGCACCGCGATGCCCCGCTGCCGGAGCTGGCGCCGGGCGACGGGGAAGTCATACGCCTTGTCCGCATGCAGTTTCTTGGGTCGGCGCCGCGGCCGTCCCACCTTGCCGCGCAGCGGCGGGACCGCATCGAGGAGCGCAGCGAAGACCGTGATCTTCGTTTCGATTGCCCGGCGTGATCAGTTGCGCGAGCGGGATGCCCCGCCGTTCGGTGAGCACGTGGCGCTTCGTACTCGGGCGCGCCCGGTCCGTCGGGTTGGGCCCGGTCGCTTCACCCCCTTTTTCACGCCTTTCGCGCGCACGAGCGACGCGTCCATGACCGCGCGGCTCCAATCGAGCGCACCTGCGGCCTCGAGGTTGGCGAGGATCACCTGCTGGAGGCGGTCGAGGACGCCGGTGCGCTGCCAGTCCCGCAGCCGGCGCCAGCAGGTCATTCCCGAGCCGCAGCCCATCTCCTGCGGGAGATCCTCCCACTGGATGCCGGTCTTCAGCACGAAGACGATCCCGGTGAAGCACGCCCGGTCCGGGATCGGCGGGCGGCCGCCCCGGACGCGTGGGGGATGGGGCGGGATCAGCGGTTCGACCAGGCTCCAGAGAGCGTCAGGCACGAGAGGCGCAGCCATGCCGGCTGCGCCTCGCAAGAACCGGTTCTGTTAGGCGTTCTAAGCTGAACATTCGCCGACGCCGACGGGCGATAGAAATCCGCGCGCGGAGTATACGACAGAGCCGCCTTATCACGGAGCGAAGCAGACGATCGACCTCGTGAAGGCAACGCGCGTCGGCCGTCACCAAAGCGTCGTCGTGCTCGTGTTTGATTCAGTCGAGGGCGATGTCACTGGCTACATGAACGTCGATCCCATTCTCGCAGCGCTGGCCCTCGTCGGCTACCTCGAGCAGACCAATCCCAAAGGCAAACGAAGCCGGACTTCCGGAAACCGTTCCGACGACGCGAGTCCCTTGCCACATACCGAAGGACGGCGGCCTGGCTCGAAGAAAGAAGAAGCGCATCACGCGATGATTCCCTACCCCGCTTGATTGCGGCGGCTCAATCGGTTGCAGCGTCCCGATACCACCTGACAAGTTCCGGCCACCGAAACTGTCAGGCATGTCGTCGCCATTCATCCGATCGAGAAGGGCATCGCCTTCTTCAGAAGACGAATACGGCTCGCCGTTGCCCTCCATCGTGTCTGCCCATTCTTTGACGAATGCGAGAAGGCTATCCGGGTCGCTGAGCGTTCCCGATAGTACTACGAGTTCCTGATTAGGATTTTTAGGATCGCCGACTATCTCAATCGCCGGCTCCGTCAGGCTCGCCGATAAACCTTCAGTGAGAAAGGCAGCGTCGAAAATGCTTTGCGCAATGCAATCGCTCTCCTGCGCGCTGACGAGAACCGGAATGGCAACGGACCAGCGGCGCCCGCGCACAGAGCCAAGCAGATCGGCCACGACCTCGTCAACGTTTTCTGATCTCACCGACATAGAGGAAACTGCTCACCGGAAGTCGTTGCACGACCCGCCGAAGCGAACTACCAAGCTTCCTCGTAGCCTAGCTTCGTTGTGTCGCCCCATGAAAGCGTGCCTCGTACGCTGTCCGTCGCTTCGCAACGTTCAGCAACCTGGCGGGCAACGGCTTGGGCAAGGAGAGGCGGGACAGCGTTTCCAATTCCTCTCCACGCATGCCACTTAGTCGCGTGGAAAGAAAACCAATCGGGAAACGAGTGAAGTCGCGCGGCTTCGCGAACCGTTATCACTCGCTTTCCCGATGGATGAATCGGCCTCGGAGGTGTGTGAGAACCATGATCGGGACCGGTACCCGACCGAAGGGTCGGAGAAAGCCCGCTTAGGTCGAGTCTTGCGTAACGACTGATCGAGTCCCTTTCGCCTGCTGGTGTCTTCTCGAACCGCTTCACAACCTTGTCGCTGTGATGCGTGAGGGCCATCCCACTCATTTTCTTGTCTGCCCACGGCCGCCGGAAGCCACGAACCGGATCGTCATCGCGCAGACTTCGAGCATAGGTAGCATCGGCGTCGGCGAGAGATTCGCGCCCTCGTCTATCCAAGCGATCAAACGCTAGGACATCTTCCTCATACAGCTCGGGAAACGACGACGCATTTGGCAGCGCCCGGAAGGCATCACGCACCTTAGGAGTCGGAAGGACCCCGGCGACCGGAGGCGAAACGGCGTCCTCACCGACACGCCAGCCCAAAAGGAAGAGGCGATCACGATCCTGCGGCACACCGAAATCGCTAGCACTCAATACCGCGGGCTTTGCAACCTCGTATCCGCTGTCGGTCAGCTGGTTGATAAGCCGATCCCACGCTGTCTTGTGCTTCGAGCGTAGGAGGCCCCGAACGTTCTCCATGATGAAGAAGCGCGGCTTGAGTTCTCGAACAAATCGAGCAAACTCGAAAATCAGCTGGTTGCGTTGATCGTTGGGGTCGTGAGTTCCGCCGTCGGAGAATCCTTGACACGGCGGGCCGCCCGCGAGCAAGTCAATCGGCCCGCTGCGCTTCTCTTCGCGGCCGTGTGCATTCAGACCTCGACGTACAGCATCGTTGACACGACGGACAGATACCTTCGCTGCGTCCGCGCGAATCAGAGCAGTCTTGGGAAAATTAAAGTTGTGAACTGCCGAATGGTTCACGTCGAATTCGACAGCCGCAGCAACATCGAATCCGGCGCGCTCAAGGCCTAGAGATAAGCCGCCAACACCGGCGAAAACCTCAACGGCAATGGGGGATCGGACCTGACGTGAACGCCTCTCAGACGCCATTCTGGGAAGCTCAGGTTGAAGTACGCAACAAGTCCCCGCCGGCTCTCTTGACCCAGCGGGTTCGACCGTAACTGCCAGGAAATTAAGGTGCTGTGGAGCCCTTTCGATACCCCCCGCGACGAGTTCGGCCCAGTTTTCTTCCCGTTTCGCAGAACTCTACCAACAAGCAAGCACTACACAACGGAACGGGCTTGCAGACCTCTCGACCGAGAGCGATGGCGTTCGTGTGAAAACCATAGCGTTGCGGAGCCGCAACGACGGCTTCGAGAGTGGCGTGAGATTGATCCGCCCGCTTGTGTGCGTGCCAGCCGAGTCGTCCGGCAACTCGATGGACGTGAACATCCACAGGCAGAACTCGGCGACCGAAGCCGTAAAGGAGCACGCACTTCGCAACCTTCTCGGAGACACCCGGCAACGACGTTAGGTATTCTTCGATCGCAGCCGTGGAATCACCGCCGAGCGGGGCAAGTGTCACCCGGCCAAAATCCTGACGCAAGCGCTTCGCAATCCCGATGAGATGTTTGGCTCGCTTGCTGGCGAGTCCGGCCGGGGCAAGAATCGCTTCGAGTTCCTTCGAGTTCACTGTCGCTAACTCATTCCACGAGCGGAAGCGCTGCCGCAGCGATGCGTAGACCCGGGAAGCGACGGTCGGTCCAGTCCTGTTCGACGCAATGATGAAGATGAGATCGTCGAGCGGGTGCCGAGGGTTGCCGAGGCGGGGCGATCCGTATGCTTGGGCAAGACGAGAGCAGACCTCTCGCACTACCTTCGGACGAGGCCCAGCGACAGTGGCCTTGTCCATTCGCTTCTTGTTTCGTTTTGCGGCTGCACTCTGGTCCATCAACCGATCATAGACACCGTACTCCATGGCCGCTACGGAAGGATCTCGGCGAACATCGGATAGTACGGATACAGGGACCGGTACGCTTCGAGCTGATCGGCAGAGAGAATCACGCCCACCTCCTTCGCTGCGGCAACCTTGATATCGGTTGCGGGCAGAAATCGATCGAGTACGAGCTTCTCGCGGATCGTGAGAAGCGGGACATCGATGGTGAACGATGCGGTTCGCGTGACGCCGGGCGCATTCTCCACGCCGCTCCGAGCGATTGCGTCCTTCGTTGCGTCGTCCGCGATGATGCCGCCGACGGTCACCATCGATGCTCCGTCCGCGTAGTAGAAGTTAAACAACGGCGAGTATCGCCCGCTCGATCGCAGCTGACCGGCGTCCTGAAGATGACCAGTCAGTGCCGTGGCGATCACCCCGGCGAACCCGTCAGGACCATCACGCATTTGTTCTGGCGTCAACGATTCAGTCAGCAGGTCCCCAAGCGCTTCCTCCAGCGCGTCGATCTTCGACTTGTCTCTGAGCGGGTTAGCATTGACCGTCGCAAGGATTACGCTACCACTCGGAACTTTGCCGACTACGTATGTGAGATCCTCCAGTACATCGGCGGTCGTCGGACCATCATAGTCCAGCCAGAGGACGGCTCGCTTTTTTTCCAGCGATTCCTTCCGTAGTACCGTCTTCGTGAATCCCTCAGCAACACGAATGCAGTTGAGCGGTCGATTGGCGTTCGCCCTGGCATAGAGATGCGCCTCGACTGAGAGCATGTCGTTGATGCCGAGCAGCCTGTGCGCCATGAGAAAATCAACGAACCAAAGACTACCCATGCCGACGTAGCGATAGTCCGAGACATGAAGTTCCTGCTCCAAGCGGTGCAATGCTCGAAAGACGATGTTGCGCTCGATGTGCTTGTTCGGTCGAAGCGAATAGTTGATTCGCTCCGACGACGACAACTTCGCGGGTTTCGCCTGCGCCTTCATTCTCCCACCAGCACGCGATAGGCGTAGTCAAAAGCCTCTTTGCCGATCAGGTCATAGTCGCCGTTCTCAGCCTCCAATTCGCGTCCGAGTCGATCGGCCCGCCGCCGCGACACCTCGTACCCGATATTGACGCTCGCGCCTTTCTTACGCCCAGACTTTCGCGCGGTGCTCAAATTCGGCAGTACGGGCTCCGGCCGAAGCCGCACGGCGTCGGCACGAACGGACTTGCCCTTTTCCAGCGGCATTGCCTCGGTGGTGTGCGTCTTTCGCTTGTTGGAGTAGGCGGTCAGAGCTCGTGTTATCGGCATCATCTTGGCGAGCGCTCGGCGCCAAAGCGGGGACTCGTAATCCAACTCACGCTTGGTAGTCGCCCAAGGAAGCTCTTTGGGATTCGCTGACGAGAGACGCACCAGTCCGAAGAACCCGTTGTATTGAGGGTGCCACACACCAATCTTCGTCTTGCCGCGACCGGTGCCCCAACCGGTCTTCGATGACTTATCGGCGGCGACCACAACTCGATCGTTGCAGGCGACGAACCAACCGTTGAGCGTTGCGGCCGTGCGCTCAGCACTTGCCGAGGTCTCGTCGGTCTCTTGAACTCCCGGAAACGCGCGCATCCCTGCGATGATCTCGACCGTGACGCTCGGTAGTTCCTCGTCTTTGTATTTCACGCGCGCCGGTTTCACGTGAGCGCCTTCGCGCAACGTAAAATCGATCGACTTCGCCGCAGTTCCGTTTACCTTGACGACGAAGCCCTCGTCAAGAAAATGACCATACGTCATCGCGATTCGCTGAAGCAACTCGCCGGGAAATGTTACTCGATCCAACTCGTCCGAAATTCCATCGTAGAGTTTCGTGATTGCAATCATCATCCCGGGCGAAGTCGTGTCGATCGGCTTGAGTTCGAAGTCCCAGTTGTCGGTGTCATTTTCCCGCCACTTGTCCACGTTGATCGGTACATGAAACGCCTCGGACGTGGTTGATGAGCGAACGTCGACCTCTCGGCCCATCTTGAGAAATGCCCGCTTCATCCCAATGCCGTACAGCCCGATACCGTGGTCTACGGCGAGTTGAGAAGCAGCGGCCGGTCGCCCGAAGTGGAAGGCGTAGTTCTCCGCTGCTTTGCGGGTCATCCCACCGCAGTTATCAGCAATCGTGAACTGGCTCTTGTCGAAGGTAATTTCAGCCCAGAAGCCTCTATACGGCTTCTTCCCCTTTTTCTTAGCCGCCGTCCGTCTTGCGGCGTCGATCGAATTGTCAACGAGATCGAGGATACAGTCGTCGAGACGAATGTCCTTCGTGATCATGTCCACGAAGAACGTTTTTGTCGGCGTAGCACCTGCGGTCGGAGAATTCGACTCGGGGGCGGAAGCGCCGGCCACTGGCGCCCTCGTGATCGCGCTTTTCTTTGCACGGCGCTTGCCTTGAGCCACTACCGCCTCCGTCGCCTGAGTTGATGAATCCTCGAAGGCGAAGAATGGCTGTTGGAGGGCTCAGGCCGCTAGCCCAGGGCCGCGTGACAGGGTCCGATTTGAAGGCTTTTCGTGGCTGCTGCTGACCGAACAGGTCCGTATCCACCTAGTAGCGGAGTCGAAGATTAAAGAGCTTTAATCTTTCGTCTTCTGTCGGCGCGACCTATTGGAGTGGACAGGCTGACGATGCTCTTCGGTCGACGAAGGCCGCGACGGACGACGCGTGAACTCTGAGGGATCAGCTTCGATCTAGCACGACCGAATCCGTCCATGCCTTGGGCCGCGGCAGCAGACCAGTCGCCTGCGACTCAGTAGTCACCGGCGCGATATAAAGAATGACATGTTGATTCCGTGCGAACTCCGGTACGCGCCAACAGACGGAACGACCTGCGTCTACGGAGTCAATCCACTAAGTGTCAGCCGACGATCGGTCAAACACCATCACGGCCTGCTGACGCCCGCTGGTATTCACCACTTCGAGGGTGCGCTCCCTCGCGCATGCCGCCGAAGCTCAGAGCACTACACACAGCATGCAGAAACGTGTCTTGAGCATGCCGCGAATCTGAGCAGCAAGCTATGTCTACGTCCAGACTGTCAACGTTTATGCTGTAGATGGATCGACCGTCGATGTCGAGCGTTCTGCCATGGATCTCAGGAAGTGATTCGGGCGAACGATTCGCCGACTCCGCGAGGAGGCCGGGTACTCGCAGGAAGCATTCGCCGACAAGGCGAAGGTTCATCGGACCTACATGGGCACTGTGGAGCGAGGCGACAAATCTCACGCTGGCCAACATCGAGAAGCTCGCGGATGCCTTCGACCTGAGGATGTGGCAACTTCTGAAGGAAATGGAAGAAGGCTAAATCTCTGCCAGCAATAGTTTAGTTATTCAAACATGAATACCTCGACGGTGCGTATCGCTGACAAGCTCAGCCTTGGTGCGATTAGCCGAGCACTGAACTACGTGGCGGCATGTCGGCGGTCCGGGGCTCCGCCCACCCTCCGTTTGCGCGATCAGTGGCTTGACGCCGCGCGCAGCAGGCCGATGAAATCCGTCCTCAGTTTCTCCTCAGTTTCTCTCTGCAAACCCCGTGATCCGTGCCGGGAAAGTCCGGCGCCGACGCTCGGAACTCCCTCAGAATCGAACACGGTTAAGAATTGATTTCCCATCGAGATACGTGGATGTCTCGACGCGGATTGGGGTTGCCCTGCCGGACCGCGGTCGGTCGTTTGGCTTGCTTCGGGAGCAGGAGGTCGCTGGTTCAAATCCAGTCGCCCCGACCATACGGCAGTCTCAAGTACAAAGCCCCGTCTGCGTTCACCATGCAGACGGGGCTTTGTCGTCATACTGCCGCGAGGTCCATGCCGGCCACAGATCCGCGCGGCTCAGGCCGAAGCGAGCGCGCGTAGATCCCTGCTCTCCAACACGTGCGTCGGCGCACCCTCTCGCGCCACATGAAGCATCGCTCGACCGAGCTCCTCAGTAGTGACCACCGTGTCCGGCGCAACACGCTGTACGAGCCACAGCAGCGGACGCAGCATGGGATACGCAATCCGTATCCAGCGCGCCTTCGAGATCTCGCCGTGCATCGGACGCAATACCTTCAGGCGGATCATGTACGCCGACGGCAACAATGCGAGTAACGCCGTCTCCGTGCGTCCCTTCACTCGTGCCCACATCGCCTTCCCGCCCGTGCCGGCACCCGAGACGTAGAGAAACGCCATCCCCGGGTTGGTCCGGGCGATCGCCTGCGCCCAGGCCATCGTCAGGTCGAACGTCAGATGGGTGTAAGCGGCTTCGCTCATGCCGAGCGACGAGACGCCGAGGCAGAACAGGCATGCGTCGTATCCGCGGAAGTCGGCGCCGTCTGCGCCCACGTCGAACATGTCCGCGCGAACGAGCTCGCGCAGCTTGGGGTGCGTGCGGCCGGTCGCGGTGCGGCCGATCGTAAGCACCGACTCGACACGATCGTCGCGCAGACACTCGCGCAGTACCCCTTGCCCGACCATCCCCGTCGCTCCGAAGAGAATGACTCTCATGGATTGACGCCGAGAAAACGCATGAGCGAGTCTGCGCGCGACGGTGGCCCCCCGCAAGGCGGGCGATGCGTCGTCCGTGCGATTGGGGCGACGCTATGTCTGCTCTGCGGTGCGCCGGCGAGGTGGCATCGGTACTGTCGCCCGCCAGCGCGACACCCCGCGAATGCTCGGAGTCGGCTGGCGTTGGGCTGCCTTCCTGTCAGCGAGCCATCGTTCGAGCTTCGGCCACAGGGCGCTGGACGGGCGCTCGATGGCGTGGTACGACGCAAGCCCCACCGCGATCGCGGCGAGCACGTCGAACGGTGCGATCACTGCAGTCTCCGGGCGCAGGAAGATCTGCTGCCACAGGTACAAGGAGAAGGACGCGGCGCCGAGATACGCTAGAGGGCGTGAGTTCAGCAACGGGCCGAGGCCGCTCCACGGACGACGTACCGACCGCTCCACCAACAACGCAATGGCGATCGCCAGCAGAGGATGCGTCAACAACCCGGGACGGGTGCCGATCATCCCGCCAAGAAGTCCGAGCGCGAACACCAGCGGAGCGCTGATTGGTGCGTCCACCAGCGCGTTGAACCATGGCAGGTGGCCGAGTCGGTCGCGGTGCAGCGCCAACAAGCATCCGATGGCGATCGTGTCGAACGCGAACGGAGTCGTCCGCGCGGCGAACGTCGCCGGCCAAACGGTGACGTAGACGACGTAGAGCAACGGAGTGAGCGTCGCCGTTCCCAACGCCAATCGCGACGCGCCACGCCGCCCTGCGCAGATGAACACGATGGGCCAGAGAAGATAGAACTGCTCCTGGCTCGCCATCGACCACAGGTGCCCGAGCGCCCATGCGCCATGGGGGCCCGCGTAGTTCATCGTGAACGTCAGCGCGTGAGCGAACGATCGTCCACCGGCCTGCGGGAGTCCGAGCCATCCGAGGGCCGCGACGGCGGCAACGTATGTGAAATACGCGGGAAAGATCCTCAGCGAGCGGCGCAGCAGAAATCGCGGCAGGTCGATCGTGCCTGTGCGGTCCAGCTCGCGGAGCAGAATGGAGGTGATCAGGAAGCCCGAGACGACGAAGAACGTCGTCACGCCAAGTCCTTGTAGCCCGATCAAGGGGCTCTGAAGGACGCTGGTCACCGCCGGCGAGAACCGCCCAGCCATCGCGGCGTGGTTGACGATGACAATTGCAATCGCCACGGCGCGAATGCCATCCAGCGAGGCAAAGCGCGTCGGCGCCGACGGCAACGGCGTGGGCGGCGAGAAGGAAGCCGACGCGTGACGGAACGGAATCGGGATCGTGCGCGTCGTCTCGGATGACCGCATCTTGCCTCACGCACCCAGAGATCCGGGTGCAACGGAGTGGCCACGCGTGCAGGCGAACCGATCCTTAGGCAATGCAGAGGCCGCTTGTGCGCTGGGTCACACCGCCGGGCAGGACGACCGATCGGGAGGCGGTCGATTCACGATTCGGGCGTGTCGACCGGTCTGGTTGGGACGTGATGACCGGGTCGCCACGACCGGCCATTCCTGCGAATCGCCAGAAATCCGGGCGTTCTGCGAGAGCGGCGGTGAGGGACCGGTCAGCTCCCCGTCGCTGGCCTCACGCGTGGGCCGGCGGGTCGGTCTGGCGTCCGCTGGCCGATCATCGCGTCACGCCGGTCGGCGATCGTCGCCGCGGCACGGGCGAGAGTATCCGCGTCGCGCACGAGGGAGATGCGAAAGAACCCGCGCCCACCGTCGCCGAACGCGATGCCGGGCGTGACCACGACACCGTCGTCGATCAGGGCCCGCACCCACTCCCAATCATCGACACCATCCGGCACGCTCAGCCAGAGATACATCGCCGCTGCCGGTGCCGGAACGTTCCACCCCGCGGCCCCGAAAGCGCTCACCATGGCGTCGCGGCGGGCGCGATACTCCGCCACCTTCGGCGGGACGAGCGTCGCGTGATGGTCGAGCGCATACGCGGCGGCATGCTGCACTACGGTCGGGGTGCCGTAGCCGATGTTCGTGCGATACGCGGCCAGCGCCTCGATCGCCGGCAGGTTCCCCACCGCGAAGCCGATGCGCAGACCAGCCATGCTGAACATCTTGGAGCACGAGTGGAACTCGAGCGTCACCTCGCGCTCCGGATCCGACTGCAGCGCGCTCGGCGCAGGTGATCCGTCGAACGTGATCTCGCTGTACGCGAGATCGCTGATCAGCAGCAGACCGTTACGCCGCGCGAACTCCACGGCGCGGTCGAAGAACGCGCGCTCCACCCGCGCACCGGTCGGGTTGTTCGGGTAGTTCGTGATGAGAACGCGAGCGCGCCGGAGATCGGCGCGAGCAATCGCGTCGAGATCCAACACGAACCCATCACGCTCGCGCATCGGCACCCACCGTACTTCGGCGCCGCTCAACCACACCGCCCGAGCATACACGGGATAGAAGATCTCCGGCACGAGCGCCACGTCGCCGGGTCCGCACAGGGCCGCAATGATTCCGGCGATGCCCTCCTTTGCGCCGCTGAGTGCGATTGCCTCCCGCGGCGGGTCGACAGTGACACCGAAGCGCGACTGCATGAAGCCGCCAATCGCGTCGAAGAAGACGGGCGCGCCACGAAAGGGGGGATAGGCTTGCATGCCGGTCCCGCGCGCGGCTGTCGCGAGCGCTTCGACGATGCCAGGTGCCATCGGCAAGTCGGGGCTGCCGATGCCGAGATCCACGAGGGTCAGGCCGCGTTCGCGTGCCGCGGCTTTCAGGCGGTCGAGCTCGGCGAAGACGTAGGGCGGCAGGCCGCGGAGCGTGGCCGTTTGAACGAGTGCCATCGCCGAATCCTAGGCGGGCGCGCAGGCGGTTGCCAGCGCCACACCGCCTTAGCGAACGCTCACCGACGCACGGGCAACGAGGTACCACGGGGAACATCGCCTCCGACCGCCGGCGGCGGAACGGCGGGTACGGCACCAGTATCGATGAACAGATCCAGCGTTCGAGTCGCCTCGCCGAGATCGATCACCGTGCGTCTGATCCGCTCCGCGTCGGCAGGGCGGCCGCGATTCTCGTACGCGGCCGCCAACAGCAGCGCGGTGTCCATGTACGTGATCGCGATCCCGACGGAGGGACGATCGACCCAATCGCCCCGGGCGATCATGGCGGCGGGCGCCCGATAGCTCCGCCACAACGCCTCGGAGCGCGGCAGATCGAGATGACCCATGCCCGGCACCGCGAGCGTATCGGCATTCGCGGTGAGGGGTGTCGGCATAATCTTGTTCGTCAGCCCCTGCACGAGCGCGTACGGCTCCAGCCCGAGGGCGCGCACGTAGCCACCTGTCGTGCGCGCGACGTACATCGGACGCATGCCAAGATTGTCCTTCAGTAGCTGGAGGACGATGATATCCGATCGCAGTGGTACGCCGTACTCCAGGCGCCGCGGATCGACGATGGCGTGGATGCTTCCGTGCTCGAAGAGCTGCGGCTCACGCACGTCGAGATACTCGGGGATGGAATCCAGCTGGTCGATGCTGAGCGAGAGAATCGGACGGACCGGCACGGGCCAATCCCGATCGCGATACACTGCGGGGCCGAGCGCGGCATCGTAGCGCTCGATCGGGCGGCGCAGCAGCGCACGCGGATACCAGTCGGTGTTGAGCAGCGACGTGACGGCGACGGTGACGTCGCGCCGCACGCCTTCGACCTCCTGGGCGTACCAGAGCGGGAAGGTGTCGTTGTCCCCGAGCGTGACGACGATGCCGTACGGCTCGACGGAGTTCAACAGATCGTGCGCCCATTCACGAGTGGCGGTCTCGCCTCGACGCGACGCTTCGCGCCAGTTGCCGGCGAGCGGAAGGATGCCGATGAGCAGAATGGGTGACGCCGCGGCCCACCGTACGGGCGCGCCCGGTCCACGCCGCGTTGCGAGCGCATGCCAGAGCGCGGCAACACCGAGCGCCGCCCACACGCTCCAGGCGGAGAAGCTCCAGAGATAGAAGTAGTCGCGGTCGCGCACTTCGCGCGGCACGTCGCGCAGACCGGGGTCCTGCGATGCACCGTACTTGAAGTTCATGTAGTACACGAGCGCGAGCGTGACCGTGAACACGAGTGGCGCGAAGAACCAGAACGAAGCGCGGTCGCGCCGCCAGTGTACGACGCCGCCGCCGATGCCGAGCGCGAAGAACAGCGCGGCGAGTATCGCCTGGAGCAGCGGTTGCGTGCCGCGCGCGTCGCGCAGCCACTGCCACTCGAAGTAGAGCCACCACATCCCGAGCTGCGCCGAGAGCGGCGCCTGCCGGTCGGCGAGCGACGGCTTGCCGTACTGCTCGCGGTTGACGTTCGCCATCAGCCGCTTCACCGTCGTCGAGGAGAAGGTGCAGCCGAAGCCGATCTCTCTCGTGCATCCGGTGGGCTCACCTTCATTCAGCGGCGGATGATGCGCCGCGCGAATTGGCTCGTAGGCAAAGGGCGTGAGCCCGAGTCCCAGCGCCAGCGTCGCCATCAGCACAACACGCCATCGCGCGAAGGTCCGGGGTCGCCGAGCGAGCACCGCGACAGCGACTGCGGGTGCCACCAGAAACCCGGCGGGATGATTCGTGTAGCCCAGCCCGATGAGAAACGCGATCAGCACCAGGAGGCGGTCGGCGTGCGCGCCGTCCGGATCGTCGCACCACAGCACCGTCAGCCATGACACGACGGCAAAGAACACGAGCGATACGGTATAGACTTTTTCGTTGACGACGCTCTGATTCCACACCGTGAACGTGGTCGCGCTCAGGAGCGCGGCGAGGCTCGCGCCGACCACCCGCTGCCAGCGCGTCTCGAACCACCGCGCCAGCACCCGCTCCGCGACGAGAAACCAGATTCCGGCGGTGAAGGCGCTCGACACCGCCGCCAGCAGGTTGACGCGGATCGCGACGTTGCCGATCGGCACCAACGTGGCGACTCGGCCCAGCAGCACGAACAGCGGGTTGCCGGGGGGGTGCGGAATCCCGAGCACGTACGCCGCGGTGATGTATTCGCTGGCGTCCCACATCGCGGTGGTCGGCGCCAGAGTGACGGCGTAGAGGGCAAGGACGGCGCACGCGGCAGCAGCCGCCGCCACGTATGACGGGCGCGGGGAAGCGGCTGGGCGCTCAGTTGCTCGCACGCGCGACGTGCAGGAGCGAGTACACGCGGCCACCGTCGGCACGAACCGGGTTCGCGGACGGGTCGGCAGCCCACCGCGTTCCGTCGACGACGAACGCGTAGCGATGCGTACCGTCGCGCAGCGCGAGCGTCGCAGACCAGCGCCGCGTCACGCCGTCACGGTGCATGGGAGCGCCGTCGGCATGCCAGCCATTGAAGTCGCCGGCGATGGCGACGCGGCGCGCGTCGGGCGCGTCGAACATGAGGCGGACGAGCCGCAGCGTGTCGCGCAGCGTCCCCACCACCGTATCGCCAATCACGACCGGGCCGCCGGCCGACGCCGCGCGCATCGTCGGAAGGATCGACGATCCGGTCGCGATCGAGCCGAGACCGGCCGCGAGCGCGAGACCGATGATCGAGTAACGCGCGCTGCGCTTCCCGGCGGTGCGCGCATCCCGGCGCGAGGGTGTGCGTGCCGCCGCGCGGACCCGCGTCATGATCGCTTTCTTTGTCCGCACGTCGGTCGCGACGCGCGCGCGCAGGGCGGCGTGCACTCGGTGCTCGAAACTCGCGTCAGACACAATGAACCTCCTCGAGCAACGCACGCAGACGCGCGAAGGCGCGCTGCACACGCATCTTGAGCGCCGACTCGCCGGCGCCGGTGATCCTGGCCATCTCCTCGTAGGTGAGATCGGCCGCGTACCTGAGAACGACCGCCTCACGTTGCGGCGCGGGCAGCTGCGCCAGCGCCTGATCCAACTCCGGCCACGCCGCGTTGTCCGACACGCCCACCGCGATGTCGAGCTCGAGCGGATCGACGTCGAGGAAGACCGCCTCCCGGCGGCGGGTGCGCGCCAGCATCGTGCGACATTGGTTGACCAGAATACGCGTCAACCACGCCGTGAATTGCTCGCGATCCTCGTAGTCGCCCAATGCGCGGTACGCGCGCAGAAACGCGTCCTGCAATGCCTCCTCGGCATCCTCGCGGTTGCCCAGGATACGCACGGCGATTCGGGCACAGCGATCGTAATGACGATCGACGAGGCGCGAATACGCCTCGACGTCGCCGCCCAGTACCTGGTCGATGATCGCGCGGTCCGTCATGTCTATCAGATCAAACTAGAGGAACCACGCTTTTCGTCACATCGAGTCGGATCGAGTCAGTCGGGACGAATCGGTCGGTGGCCGATGCGAAGCCACGCCGCGTAGCCACCTTCGACGTTGACGACGTCGGGAAAGCCGGCCGCCTGGAGCACGGAGGCGGCAACGGCACTGCGCGATCCGCCCTGACAATGCACGGCGATCGGCCCTCCGCCCCGCAGCTCGTCGAGGCGCGTCGTGAGCTCCGCGAGCGGGATGAGCCGTGCGCCGGGGACGTGCCCTTCGTTCCACTCGCTCCGATTGCGCACGTCGAGCACGATGCGACCGGCCCGCGAGGAAGCACCCAACGCGTCCGCGCCAACGGAGGCCAACGTCGAAAGCGGGCTGTCCGTGAGGCCCGGCAACCGCTCGGGTGCGAGCACGCCGAGCACACGGTCGATCCCAATCAGCGAGAGCTCGCCTGCGGCGTGCTCGGCCGATCCACGATCGCCCGGCGTGGCGAGGAGAACGATATCGCGATCGTCGGGCAGCACGGAGCCGGCCCAGGTGAGAAACGACTTGCCGAGCGGCACGTTCAACGCGCCCGACAGATGTCCGACGGAGAAATCGGCCGGCTCGCGTACGTCGATGACCAGTGCGCCCTCCTTCACGGCCTGTTGCAGAGCCGCGTCGGTGCGGCGCTCGCGTCGCGGGAGCGGCACCGCCTCGGTCGCGTTGCGGTGTTTCATGCGGGCGAAGTAGGCTGGCGGCTCCGGCTGTCCGGCGAGCACCTGCGCGACGAATTCCGACTCATCGCCGGTGCGGAACGCCCAGTTCGTTCGCCGCTCGTAGCCGAGCGTACTCTGTGGCACCGCACCGAGGGCCTTGCCGCACGCGGAGCCGGCGCCGTGACCGGGCCAGAGCTGAATGAAGTCGGGAAGGGACGCGGTGCGCGCAAGCGACGCGAAGAGCTGCCGCGCGGACGCCTCCATCGTTCCTTCGACACCGGCGGCCCGCTCGAGCAGGTCCGGCCGGCCGACATCGCCGACGAAGATGAAATCGCCCGAAAGGAGTCCCATGGGCGCGTCGCTCGCCGCGGTGTCGGTGACGAGGAAGGTCAGATGCTCGGGGGTGTGACCGGGCACGTGCACGACGTCGAGTCGAACGCCGCCGATCGCGATCTGATCGCCGTCGCGGAGCCAGCGCGTCGCATCGACCTTCGTGCGGTCGTAGACCATCGGACCGCTGCCTTCGCTGGAGAGGAGCAGTTCTGCGCCGGCGGCCGACGCGAGCGCGGCAGTCCCGGAGAGAAAGTCGGCATGCACGTGTGTCTCCGTGACGTGCGTGATCCGCACCCCTTCCTGGCGCGCAGCGTCGAGGTAGGGCGCCGGATCGCGAAGGGGATCCACGACGATGGCCTGCTTGGACGCCTGGCAGGCGATCAGATAGCTCGCCTGTGCGAGCCGATCATTGTAGAAGCGCCGGAAGAGCATGGACGACGCGCCGCGGACGGTGCGCGGAAGAAGACGTTTGCTTGTGAGCGACTGGCCGAGGAATTAAACTACATGGTTCATCCGGCTGCGGCCGGATGCGACGCGTGCGTAGCTCAGCTGGATAGAGCGCTTGCCTCCGGAGCAAGAGGTCGTGGGTTCGAATCCCGCCGCGCGCATTTCTCGGCGAAGCATGAGGAACGGAAACAGCCGGATCGAACAGGACGAGCCGGATCGAGCCACCACAAAAGGTGGGTTTGATCCGGCTCTTCCGTCGTAATCCGGCCGCTTCCGTTCCTCGCGCTTTCTGCCGTCCTCTCGGACCTGGCTACCGCGCCCCCCGTCCGAACAGCATGACCGGCACGGTCATCGTCATGATCTTGAGGTCCCCGACGAGACTCTGCTTGCGCATGTAGTCGAGATCGTACTCCACTTTGCGCCGCACGTCGTCGATGCACGCGTCGTACGGCTGGAGGATCTGGGCGAGGCCCGTGATGCCGGGCTTCACCCGCTGACGCATCGGATAGTACGGGATGCTCTCGCGGAGATCGGCGAAGATCGTCGGGCGCTCGGGGCGCGGGCCCACGATGTTCATCTCGCCGCGGAGCACGTTGTACAACTGCGGCAGCTCGTCCAGTCGCGTGCGGCGCAGCACCCGTCCGACGACGGTGACGCGACGATCGTTCTGTCCGGCCCAGACCGCGCGTCCGTCCGACTCGGCGTTCACATGCATCGTCCGGAACTTGTGCAGCGTGAAGGGCACGCCGCCAAGGTCGTAGACTCGCTGGTCGTGCGCCGGGGCGCCACGGGCCCGGCGGTCGACACCGACGCGCACTTGCGAGTAGAACACCGGCCCGCGCGATGTGAGCTTGATCGCCAGCGCGATCAGCACGAACAGGGGGCACAGGCAGACGAGGGCCACCAAAGCCAGCACGATGTTGACGGCGCGGCTGATCGACTCGGCGCGCTTACGGGGGACCAGATCCTCGTGCAGGGCTTCGCGCACCAGCTCGAGGTCCGCATCTCGAACGAGGAGCTCCAGGGGTCGAGCGGCGGTCAGGCCGGCCGCCTTCGACGCCGACTGCGCGCCGTGCACCCTGTCGGAATGGATCCGCTCACCGCGTGCGGATGGCGGGGATACGGTCGTGAGGAGCGAATGCGCTTCTGTTGCCATGAGATCTTGCTGCAGCGCCCAAGCGGATGAAGTCGGTCCAGCGGTGGGCCCGAGCAAGGCAAAAGGTGAGCCAGGTCACGTCCGTTCAGGCTCTGGCGGCGACCCGACTCCGTCACGAACGTGCGAAGGCCCCCGGATGCCTCGACGCACCCGGTGTCCATCGGAGTAGCATTCCTGGTCCGGCCTTTGCCGGTTCCGGCATTCGCCTTCCCTCCGCCCTCTCACAACCCCCAATGGCTCGTCGGCTCGCCTGGTCGGACGTTCGCGGCGGCGTCATCGCGTCCGTCGCGATCCTGGTCGTCATCGTGCTGACCCTGACGTTCTCGAGGCCTGGCGCGCTGCACGGCCGCACCTTCCGTCTCTATGCGATCGTGGGCGAGGCGCGAGGATTGACCCGCGGCTCCGAGGTGTGGCTCAGCGGGCAGAAAGTCGGGAAGGTACTGGACATCCGTTTTCGGCCCCCCGAGACCGCCGACACCATGAGGCGACTCGAGGTGGACATGGAAGTGCTCGACCGGCACCGGATGGCGCTGCGGCGAAACGCCGTCGCCGAGATCCGGCCCGGCGGAAGCGTGATCGGACCACCGGTCGTGTACCTTTCCCCCGGGACGACGCGTGCCGGGGCGCTGCAGCCGAATGACACCATCCAGGCCCGCCCGCAGGCCGACGTGGAGCAGGCAACCGTCCAATTCGGCGCGGCCGCCAAGGATTTTCCATTCATCATCGACAACATCAAGCTCCTCTCGGCGCAGCTCCAGTCGACGGACGGCGCCATCGGCGCGCT
>DASXHF010000041.1:0-12706 GCA_036488775.1 Gemmatimonadaceae bacterium
CACAGAGTAGAAATCACAAACGTCACCTCTCGCCGACACTGTGGAAAACCTTGCGGGCGTTGCAGTTGTGCCGTCGTTGCAGGTCGCTCGTCTACCGACGTAACGCAGGGCTGGCCGGAATCCTTGGAGCAGTTATATTGCCCTTCTTTCGGGCCGCCGGCGTAGCAAGTCCCTCCGTGACCACCGACGCAGTGCCCGACTCATGCGCCTTCCAGTTTTCCCACCCGCACACCTCGTTGTAGGGGAGTGTCGTCCTCAATGATCTTCGAATTCGAAGAGAGCGCGGCGCAGAACGCTCGCATGAAGGTGGTCGGCGTCGGCGGCGGTGGCGGCAATGCCGTCAACCGCATGATCGACGAACACCTCGACGGCGTCGAATTCATCTCGGTCAACACGGACGCGCAGGCGCTGCTCAGCTCCAAGTCCGATCTCAAGATTCAGATCGGCAAGAAGTTGACGCGCGGCCTCGGTGCCGGCGCACGACCGGAAGTCGGCAAGCAGGCGATCGAGGAGTCGCGCGAGGAGATGGCGAAGGCCGTCGCCGGCGCCGATCTCGTGTTCATCACCTGCGGCATGGGCGGCGGCACCGGCACCGGGGCCGCTCCCGAGATCTGCGCGCTGGCCAAGGAACAAGGCGCGCTCACCGTCGGCATCGTCACCCGTCCCTTCCTGTTCGAGGGCCGCAAGCGCATGCGTCAGGCGGAGCAGGGGATCGCCGAGATGCGCAAGCACGTCGACACGATGATCGTCGTGCCGAACGAGCGGCTGCTCGCCGTGGTCGGGAAGGGCATCCCCTTCCAGGACGCGCTCAAGAAGGCTGACGAGGTCCTCCTGCACGCGACGCAGGGCATCTCGTCGCTCATCAGCGTGACCGGACTCGTGAACGTCGACTTCGCCGACGTCCGCACCGTCATGCAGAGCGGTGGCTCGGCGCTCATGGGCACCGGCATCGGACGCGGTGAGAACCGCGCCATGGAAGCGGCGCAGCAGGCGATCTCGTCACCCCTGCTCGACAACATCAGCATTAGCGGCGCGTCGGGCGTGCTCGTCAACATCACCGGCGGCGCCGACCTCACGCTCGGTGAAGTGCACCAGATCAACGAGATCATCCATGACGCCGTCGGGGACGATGCCGAGATCATCTTCGGCGCCGTGCACGAGCCGGCGATGCAGGGCGAGATCCGGGTCACGGTCATCGCGACCGGCTTCGACAAGGCGATCCAGCCCGGCCACGTCGTGCCGCCGCAGGACGTGACGCCGGTCACGGCGGTGCGGGGGTCTCCGGTGATTCCTTTCCCGGGCAGTCGTCCTGCTCGTGTGGGCGGCAGCATTCCCGCCCGTCCCGCCAACGACATCCCTCGAGCCCCCCGGGCGCCGGCCCCCCCAGCCACGCCGGCCCAACCGGGAGGCGGGTCGCAGGATCTCAGCGACATGGAGATCCCGACCTTCATCCGGAGACAGATGGATTGAAGCCACGCAGCGCTCGCGCCACCATGTACCTGACGGTGGCGCTCCTGTTTCTCGTCGCCGTCCGCTACACCCCTGAGCTTCCCGACACCGGAGGCGGCGTGGTGCTGCAGCAAGGCACCGTCATGCCCGTTTCGGCCGTCGCCGCCATCGTCGCGCGCGCGCCGCGGGTCGAGCACCTCAATCGGGGCGAGACGCTCACCGGTCTCTTTCGGCGCGTCGGCCTGAGCGACGCGGCCGCCCAGGAGATCGTACGCGCCGCCTCCGCGAACGCGATCGACGCCCGGTATCTCCGCGCCGGCATGCCGGTGGAGTTCACGGCCGACACCGCGGGCGACGATCCGAAGGAGCTCGTGTTCCACCTCGGCATCGACCGGTTGCTGCGCATGCGCCGCTCCGGCACCGCATGGACCGGCACCGAGGAGCGGCTGCCCTGGACCACCGACACCGTTCTCGTCGGCGGCGTCATCCGGTCGAATCTCTATCAGGCGATGGACTCGTCCGCGTCGCAGTACTTTCCGGCGCACGCGAAGGACGAGCTGGCATGGGCGCTCGCCGACATCTACGAGTATCGCGTCGACATGAGCCGGGATCTTCAGGAAGGAGATCAGTTCAAGGCGCTCGTCGAACGCCAGGTCGGGCCCGGCGGCGTCACGAAGGTCGGCAAGGTGCTGGCGGCCAACTTCTCTCTCTCCGGCACCGATCTGTCGGCGGTGCTCTTCGACAGCAAATCGGCGCGTCCACAATACTACGACGCCACCGGCCGTTCGCTGCGTGCGGCGTTCCTCCGCGCGCCGCTCGAGTTCCGTCGTATCTCGAGCACCTTCGGCACGCGTTTCCACCCGATCCTCGGCCGCTGGAAATCCCACAAGGGGACCGACTACGCCGCGGCGCCCGGCACACCGGTGCGCGCGATCGGTGATGCGGTGGTGGTGCGCGCCGGTTGGAGTGGCGGCTACGGCAACCTGCTCGAGCTGCGGCATCCGAACGGCTACGTCACCCGGTACGGCCACCTCCGCGCCTTTGCGAAGGGCATCCGGCCGGGCGTTCGCGTGACCATCGCGCAGACGGTCGCCTACGTCGGCACGACGGGGCTGAGCACTGGTCCGCACCTGCACTTCGAGGTTCTGGTCGGCGGCGTGCAGCGCGACTCGCGACTCGCGCTGCGCAACGTGTCGTCCGAGCCGATCGGCAAGTCCGAGCGCGCGGCGTTCGAGTCGCGCCGCACCCAGCTGCTCGCCTCACTCAGCGGCGCGAGCGGTGTGGTGCGCCTCGCCTCGCGCTGACCGGTCCGCGCTCGCGCTGACGCTCACGCGCGCATCCGACTCATCGCTGCGCCGGCCGCCTGTCTCAGGCGCCGGCGCAGTTGCGTTTGGCGCAGCGGCCCCGCGCCGAACCGCGTAACTCGACGACATGTTCCTTTGGCTTCTTGCGGCGCTCGTCGGTGCAGCCGCCGCACTCCTGCAGTATGGACGAGGGACGATCGCGCCGCGGACGGCACCGCTCGCCGCGCTCCGTCTCCTGGCCGCGCTGCTGCTCGCCGCGCTCCTGCTCGGCGCGCCGGTGGGACGAGTCGCGCATCCGTCGGCCGAGGTGGCGCTCGACGCCTCGGAGAGCTGGCTGCGCGCGGCCGGTGCCGGGACGGGCTGTGGATCATGGCAGGCCGCGCTCGACAGTGCGTCACGACTCGGCCGCGGCCGGTGGCTGCGTTTCGGCGACTCGCTCCGTAGCGACGCGAAATCGGCGCCTCCGGCGGACAGGGCGTCCGCGGTTCGCCCGGTGGCCGACCGCGCCGCGGGGACCGGGCGGCCCGTCGTCGTCATCACCGACGGTGAGCTCGACGACGCCGATGCGCTCGCGAGCCTGCCGGCCGGCTCGCGTACGATCGTGCTCCGCTGCCGCGCCGCGCCCGACGTCGCCGTCTCGACGCTCGACGTGCCGCGCACGCTGCTCGCCGGCGATACGGCAACCGTCCAGATCACGCTGGTCGCGGGCGAGGCGGGAGCACCGGCCGGCCGCGTCGACCTCCGGCTCGACGACGCCACACTCGGCGGCGTGAACTTCCCCGCGCTCGGGCCGTTCGCCGAGCTTCCGCTCGCCATGCGCGTCGTCCCCGGCGGCGACGCGCGCGCGGCGGTGCTTCGGGCGGTAGTACGCGCGGCGGGAGACCGCGAGCCGCGCAACGATACCCTCGCGGTCGGCGTCGACGTGAGCCGGGCACCCGCCGCGGTGTTCGCGTCGACGGCCCCCGACTACGATGCGAGGGAGGCGGTCGCTGCGCTCCGCGGCGTCACCTCGTTGCCGACGCGCGCGTACTACCGCGTCGCACCGGGTGCATGGCGAACGGACGGAACCCTTGCCCGCGTCGACGAGAGCGTCGTCCGCGCCGCGGTGGCCGATGCGCCGCTCGTCGTGCTGCACGGGGACACGAGCGTCTTTGGCGCCCCGCGCGCCGCGACGCACGGCGCACTGTTGCTCTTCGCGCCGCCGTCAAACGATGAGGGCGAGTGGTTCGCCTCCGCGGCGCCGCCGTCGCCGCTAGCCCAGGCACTGGCCACGCTCCCGTTCGACAGTCTGCCGCCGCTGAACGTGGCGGCGGCGATACCGCGCGCGGATTGGCAGGGGTTGCTGGCGCACCGCGGTGGCGCGTCGGATGACCGGCGCGCGGTGCTCGTCGGGTGGGATGCGCCGCGCCGCGTGGCGGTGCTGGGCGCGTCGGGTCTGTGGCGGTGGCGATTCCGTGGTGGCACGCGGGCGGATGCGTACGGGACGCTCATGGGGACGCTGTACGACTGGCTCGCCGGTGCCCGCACCGACCGGCGCGCGGTGGTACCGGACGGCGGTGTGCTTCGCGCGGGCGCGCCGGTGCGATGGCGCCGCGGCGCCGCGGCGGACAGCGTCGTCGCGGTCACCGTCACTCGGCGATCCGCCACGGGGCGCGTGTATTCGCTTGCGCTTCGCTTCGCCGAGGGTGCTATGGTCACCGAGTCGTCGCCGCTCGCCGCCGGCGTCTATGACGTGCGTACGGCGGGAGGGACCGCGATGATCGTCGTGAACTCTTCGCGCGAGCTCGTCCCGCGTCGCCCGACCGTGACGGCCGGCGCACGCGGCGCAGGGGGTGCCGGCCTAACCGGCGCAGCGCCACTGCTCCGGGAACGGGGTTGGGCGTTTGCGCTCCTGATCGCGCTGTTGTGCGCCGAGTGGGTGCTGCGACGGCGGGTGGGGATGCGGTGATTCGTGTGCGGCGTGTGTGTGCGGTGCGCGCGGCGCGTCCGCGGCCGGTCGGACCGTTAGCTTTCAGCCATGCGCATTCTGAGAAAGGCCGGAGACGTCCCCAAGCGAACGCTGTGGCAGAGGATCAAGGACGTCGCGCTCGCCGACGTCGGCGTGTTGGTCCGGGGCGGCGTTTCCGCCGGCTCGCTCGAGCGGCTCGAGGAGCTGTTGTTGGAGGCGGACTTCGGCGTGCCGACGACGCTCAAGCTCGTCGGCGAGGTCGAGCGGTTGGCGAAGCTGGGCAAGGTGAAGTCCGAGGCCGAGTTTCTCGACGCGCTGCATCGCGGCGTCACGGAAGCGCTGCAGGCGGGGCATAGCGATCCGTCGCCGCGGCTCGCGGCGAGCGCGCCGACGATCGTCCTCGTCGTCGGCGTCAACGGGGCGGGTAAGACGACGTTCATCGGCAAGCTCGCATCGCGGTTGAGGCAGGAGGGGAAGCGAGTGATGGTCGCCGCCGGCGACACCTTTCGCGCCGGCGCGGTGGACCAGCTGCGCGTGTGGGCCGAGCGGAGCGGGGCCGAGTTCGTCGGCGCGACCGCGGGGGCCGATCCCGCCGCGGTGGCGTTCGACGCGATCGACGCGGCCGTGGCGCGCCGCGTCGACGTTCTCATCGTCGACACGGCAGGGCGGCTGCACACGAGCGAAGGATTGATGACGGAGCTCAAGAAAGTGGCTCGCGTGATCGCGAAGCGCCTTCCCGGGGCGCCGCACGAGACGCTCCTCGTGCTGGACGGCACGATCGGACAGAATGCGGTGCAGCAGGCCAAGATGTTCGCCGCCGCGGTTCCGCTCACCGGACTGGTCGTGACGAAGCTCGACGGGACGGCGCGCGGCGGCGTGGTGGTCGCCGTGCACGAGGCGGTCGACGTGCCGGTGAAGTTCGTCGGCGTCGGCGAGCAGAGCGACGACCTGCTCGCCTTCGAGCCGGCCCAGTTCGCGCAGGAGCTCCTGGCGGACGAGTGACGGGCGACGCCCCCTCCCGGCGCCAGCGTCTCCGGCTCGACACTCCCGTCACCTACCTGCGCGGAGTCGGACCGGCGCGCGCGGAGGCGCTGCGGCGGCTCGGCGTCGCCACGGCCGGGGACCTTCTCTATCACATCCCGCATCGCTATGAGGACGCGAGCACCGTCGCGTCCATCTCCTCGCTCGAGCCGGGCATGCAGGGGACCGTGATCGGCCGTGTGGTCTCGAAGGGCGTGCTCCCGACCAGGAAGGGGTTGCGGATCTTCCAGGCCGTTTTGCGCGATGACAGCGGGATGATCGAAGTGTCGTGGCCCGGCCAGCCATACCTCGATCGCACGATTGCCAAGGACGACGTGCTGCTCGTGAGCGGGAGCGTGCGCTTTTTCCACGGGCGCCAGCTGCAGCCGCGGGAGTATGTCAATCTCGGCGACGAGGACAGCGGCACGGCGCAGGGGCGCGTGCTCTCGGTCTACCCGGCGACGGAAGGGCTGTCGTTCAAGGTGATTCGCGGTATCATCGACGCGCACCTCGACGAGCTGCTGCCGCTCGTCACCGAATATCTGCCGCGCCACGTGCTCGCGGCGGCCGCGGTGCCGGGCATCGGCGACGCGCTGCGCATGGTCCACCGTCCCACGTCGCTCGCGGAAGCGATGGAGGGACGCGCCCGCCTCGCGTTCGAGGAGCTGCTGTTCGTGCAGCTGCTCCAACAGCGCGCCAAGGCGCTGGCGCGCGAGACGCGGCGTGGGATCCGGTTCGAGAACAAACGCGTGCTCACGACGCGGCTGCGCGAGCACCTGCCATTTCATCTGACTGGCGCGCAGGCACGCGTGCTGCGCGAGATCTTCGGCGACATGTGCAGCGACCGGCGCATGCAGCGGCTCCTGCAGGGCGACGTCGGCAGCGGAAAGACGATCGTCGCCCTCTTCGCCGCGCTGCTGGCGATGGAGAACGGATACCAGGCGGCCATCATGGCGCCGACCGAGCTGCTCGCCGAGCAGCACGCGCGAACGGTCACGCGTCTCCTCGAGCCGCTCGGCGTCGTGCCGCTGCTCGTCACGGGTAGCCTCAAGCAGCGCGAGCGGCGCGCGTTGGCCGCCAAGCTCGCCGAGCCCGGTCCCGCGCTCGTCATCGGTACGCACGCATTGGTGCAGGAAGCGACCGCGTTCGCGCGCCTTGGCCTCGCCGTGGTCGACGAGCAGCATCGCTTCGGTGTGGAGCAGCGCAAGGCACTCGGCGCCAAGGGCGAATCACCCGACGTGCTGCTGATGACGGCGACGCCGATTCCGCGGTCGCTCGCGCTCACGCTGTATGGCGATCTCGATCTCTCCGTGCTCGATGAGCGCCCGCCCGGCCGGCAGGCCATCACCACCGCGCTTCGTCCCGAGGCGGCGCGAGACCGAGTGCTGCAGTTCGTCGACCGCGAGCTGCAGAAGGGCAGGCAGGCGTACGTCGTCTATCCGGTGATCGAGGAGTCGGAGAAGACCGATCTCAAAGCGGCGACGACGATGTACGAGGTTCTTTCGCAGGGCCCGTTCAGCGCGCGCTCCGCGGCGCTGCTGCATGGCCGCCTCCCCGCCGACGAAAAGGACGCGATCATGCGCCGCTTCCGCGACGGCGCGATCGACCTGCTGGTGGCGACGACGGTGATCGAAGTCGGCATCGACGTGCCGAACGCCACGGTCATGTTGATCGAACACCCCGAGCGCTTCGGTCTCTCACAGCTCCACCAGCTGCGCGGCCGAGTCGGGCGCGGAGCGGAGGCGTCGTTCTGCATTCTACTTGGCGACGTGAGTCCCGAGACGAAGCAGCGGCTCGACGTGTTCGTCGGCAGCGACGACGGATTCGAGATCGCGCGCGCCGATCTCCGGCTACGCGGGATGGGCGACCTGTTCGGCGAGCGGCAGAGCGGCGTACCGACCTTCCGTGTCGCCGACCCGCTGCGCGACGAGCTGCTCAACGAGCAGGCGCGCCAGGCGGCGGATCGGCTGCTCGCCGAGGATCCGGAGCTCGAGTCCGCGGTCAACGCCCCGCTGCGACGCGTACTGGGCGAGCGGTACGCGAGATCCCTGGAGTTGTTCAGGGTGGGGTAAGGACCCGGTGAATCGCGGACGGTGAACGGTGAACGGTTCACCGTTCAGCGGCCTCTCAGGGTTTCGGCTGCGCCAGCCGCCGCTTGATCCGTTCCAGCTCGGCATTCGCCTTCGCGAGCTCGTCGCGCAGCCGCTGTGTCTCCTCGTCGCGCGCCTTGTCGGTCGCCGGAGTCGGCGAGCTGGCCGTGCCGCTCGACGACGATGTTGCGATGGCGTTCCCATGCTCGAGGGTCGTTGCGATACGACGAAGGGTCGTCGCGTCGGCGCGCATCGGCAGCGGACCGGACACCGCGAGGTAGCTGTCCAGCAGCGCTTCCGCCTCGCGCACCGTTCCGGTCGCATTCACCGGATCGAGCTTGAACAGAGCGCGATAGTAGCTCGCGTCGAGCGCTTCCATCGTCCCGGCGTGCCGGTCGGCGAAGTCGCTCAAGAGGTGATCGGCGATGCCGAAGCGCATGGCCAGCACCTCCTGACGCGCTTGCGTGAGCGTCGAGGTCCACTCGCCATCCACCGGTGCGTTGGCCGGCCCACCGCGCAACGCGGCGCAGTCGGTGAGCAGCACCATCGCCATGAAGGGAGCGACGCAGCGAAGGACGCCCCGCGTCATGCTGCTCCCTCGGCGTCCGTCGCGCGACGGCCACTCGTGCGGCGACGATATGGCACCGTGATCGGGAGCAGGAGCGTGAACGTCGTCCCTTCGCCGACTGTGCTCTCGCACCGGATGGTGCCGTTGTGCCCTTCGACGATCTCCTTTGCGATCGCAAGTCCAAGCCCGCTGCCCTTTGCCGACGCCGCGCGCTGGTTGTCCGCTTGATAGAACTTCTCGAACACGTGCGGAAGCTGGTCGGCCGGGATGCCGGCGCCGGTGTCACGGACCGCGATGCGCACCGATCCGTTCGCGGGCGACGCGGTGAGCTCCACCGTACCGCCGGCGGGTGTGAACTTGAATGCGTTGGACAAGAGATTTCCCGTGACTTCGTTGATTCGCTCCGGATCCCAGAGCACCTCGTCCGGGAGTCCGGGCTGCCGCGTGATGCGGAAGTCGATGCCCCGCTGCACCGCCAGCACGTGGAAGGTGCGTTCCAGCTCGTCCAGCATCGGTCCGAGCTTGATCGGCCGTGGCTCGATTCGGCCGCCACCTGCCTCGAATCGATTGATGTCGAGCAATTGTGCGGCCAAACGGGCCAGCGTGCGTGCTTGTGCTTCGATCGTCTGAGCGACCTGCCGCTGTTTGTCCGAGATCTGTCCGTACACCCCTTCCTCCATCAGCTGGAGGTAGCCGAGGATGACGTTGATCGGCGTCTTCAGCTCGTGGGACGCGATGGACGCATACTCGGCCTTGAGCTTGTCCAGCTCCGCCAGCTGGCGGCTCATCACGTGGAAGCTGGCGCCGAGGCGGCCAAACTCGTCGGTCCGGTCGGCCCGGTAGGGAAGTTTATAGTCGAGCTCGCCATCAGCCACCGCACGCATTCCTTGTTCGAGCGCCTGGACCGGTCGGCTGATCGAGCGGGTCAGCCAGACGGCGATGACGACGAACAGCAGCAGCGCCACCGCTAGCGCCGCGAGCGAGATGTGCTCCGCTTGACCGAGCGCGGCGTCCGCCTGGTCGACTCGCTCGCGCGTGCGGACCCGCAGCACCTGTTCCGCCGGGGCTAGCGCGGCCTCGGCGTCACGAAGCGCCGGAGAGATGGTGCTGCGCGAGATCTCGTCCGCCTCGGCCGTCCGGCCGGCGCGCACGGCGGCGTATTCGCGCTCGGCACCCGGTCCGATCGCGGCGAGGCTCGTATGAATCTCGCGGGCGGCGCTGTCGAGCCCATACCGGTCGAGCGAGTCGGCAAGAACGCGGGCCCGTGTCAGTGCGCCCATGAGCTGCTCGCGCACGGTGTCGCTCTTGACGACGCCGAGCGCGACTTCGCGGGCCCGGACCTCGCCGAGCGCGTCGCGCAGCCGACCGAGCACCAGCGACGCCTGGAACTCTCCTTCGCGAAGGTTCCGCACCTGATTGTGGAGGTGCTGCATCGACGTGCGCGCTACGAGCAGCGGCACGAGGAGGACGGCGGCGATGATGACGAGGCCGAGGGCGAGCCTCCCGCGCAGGGTCATGAGTCGATCGTGCAGATCCGGGTGTGGGCACGGCTATGCAAGGAGCTCGCCGCCGAAACCCTTTGCTGCGCCGCGCAGGCGATGTAGCATTCTTGGTTCGGCCCGCGACGCGGCGGCGACCCAGCGTCGCGTCGCGCTCGTGGGATTCTAGACCTGGCGCCTCGCGCGCGCCACTCGCACGCCTACCCGCCGTCATGTCTTCCGTTCCTTCCGTTCGCATCGCCGAGCTGGCGGCGCACGCCGGCCAGCTCGTCACCGTTCGCGCCTGGGTCACCCACGTTCGCACGTCGGGCAAGATCGCCTTCGCGGTATTGCGCGACGGCACCGGCGTGTGTCAGGCGGTGTTCGTGAAGAGCCAGATCGCGCCCGAGGTCTGGGCGCACTTCTCGGAGTTGACGACGGAGACCTCCGTCGCCGTGACGGGCGAGGCGCGCCAGGAGCCGCGCGCGCCCGGAGGATTGGAGCTGGGCGTCACGGACCTACAGATCATCGGCACGAGTCCGAGCGACTACCCGATTCAACCCAAGGAGCACGGGATCGACTTCCTGCTCGACAATCGACACTTCTGGCTCCGATCGCCGCGACAGCGCGCGATCATGTCCATTCGAAGCGAGATCGAGCAGGCGATCCACGACTTCTTCTACGAGCGCGGCTTTCTGCGCGTCGACACGCCGATCCTGACGGCGGCGATCGGCGAGCGCTCGGGGTTGTTCGCCACGGAGTACTTCGACGAGGGCAACGCCTACCTCGCGCAGACTGGCCAACTTTACGGTGAAGCCGCGGCGGCGGCGTTCGGAAAGATCTACACCTTCGGCCCGACCTTTCGCGCAGAGAAGTCGAAGACGCGACGCCACCTCACCGAGTTTTGGATGATCGAGCCGGAGGTGGCGTGGAACGACTCCGATGCGAACATGCGGCTGCAGGAGGAGTTCGTTTCGTACCTGGTGCAGCGCGTGCTCGACCGGCGGCGTGCCGAGTTGACGGAGCTCGAGCGCGACGTCGCCAAGCTCGAGAAGATCACGGCGCCGTTTCCGCGGCTCGACTACACCGACGCCGTCGCGCTCGTGCAGCGAAAGGGAAGCACCACGCAGTGGGGGGAGGATCTGGGCGCCGAAGACGAAGCGTTGATCGTGGAGGACTACGACAAGCCGGTGTTCGTCTTCAACTACCCGAAGCAGGCGAAAGCCTTCTACATGAAGGAGAATCCGGACGATCCCCGCACGGTGCTGTGTGACGACCTGCTCGCGCCGGAGGGATTCGGCGAGATCATCGGCGGCTCGCAGCGTGAGGACGACTACGACAAGCTCGTCGCGCGCATCAAGGAGGAGGGATTGCCGATGGAGGCGTACGACTGGTATCTCGATCTTCGGCGCTACGGCACCTTCACCCACGCCGGCTTCGGTCTTGGCCTCGAGCGCACGGTGGCGTGGATCTGCGGACTGCAGCACATCCGCGAGGTGATCGCGTTCCCGCGGATGATGCACCGGCTAAAACCGTAAAGCGGGATTACGGTACGGAAGGATTCGGCTGTTTCAGTTCGTTTCCGGCACGTCCCGTTCATCCCGCTGTTGCGTGGCCGCGCGATCGCCATCCGCCTTTACCTCATTCCATAGCTCGTCCAGCTTCTCGAGCCCGACAGTCCGGACATCCAGCCCTTTCTCGTCCGCCAGTCGCTCAACGGATTGAAACCGCGCGGCGAACTTGACGTTCGCCTTGTCGAGCGCGAGCGACGGATGCACGCCGAGCTTGCGGCAGAGATTCACGACGGAGAACAGCAGGTCGCCGAGCTCCTCCTCCAGCTTCGGATCGGGGACGCCAAACCCGGCGGCGTGTGCACCGCTCCGCACTTCGGCGCGGACTTCGGCCAGCTCTTCTTCGACCTTCTCGGCCGGCCCGGCGGCGTCGGGCCAATCGAAACCGACTCCTGCCGCGCGGTCCTGAAGTCGAAACGCGCGGTGTAGGGCCGGCAGGTCGGCGGGCAGTCCGTCGACGATGCTGTTGCGCTTCCTAGCTTTCATCCCTTCCCAGCTCTGGCGCTCGCCGCCCTCGTAGAGGTGCGGGTGGCGCGACTTCATCTTTCGGAGGAAACCTTCTGCCACGTCGGAGAAGTCGAACGCACCCCGCTCTTCGGCGACGACGCTATGAAACAGAACCTGGAGCAGGAGGTCGCCGAGCTCCTCCTTCAGGGCCCGGTCGTCGGCCGTGCGAATGGCGTCGTCCACCTCGTACGCTTCCTCGATGAGATACGGCCGGAGCGACTCGTGGGTCTGCGCCGCATCCCACTCGCACCGCCGGCGCAGATCCTTCATCAGCGCCAAGGTGTCCGCGAGTCCCGCCTTTTCTTGCATCACTCTCCTCCCATCCGTATCTTCTTGAGTCTTCACATGATAGCGAATCGCGCCGTCCCATGACACGCGCCTGGGTCGAGATCGACTTGGGCGCGTTGTGCCGCAACGGGGCTGCCGTGGCGGCACGTGCGGGCGTGCCCCTGCTGCCGATGGTGAAGGCCGACGCGTATGGCCTCGGCGCAGTTCGGGCCGCGCTCGCGCTCGACGCGCTCGAGCCGTGGGGATTCGGTGTTGCCACCGTGGCCGAAGGGGCCGAGCTCCGCCACGCCGGCATCACGCGCCCAATCGTTGTCTTCACGCCGATCCTCCGCACCGAGATCGACGCGTTGCGTCGCGCCGACCTCACCCCGGCGCTCGGCGATCCCGCCGTCATCGAATCGTGGGCGCGCACCGGCCGGCCCTGGCATCTGCAGATCGACACCGGGATGTCGCGCGCCGGCCTGCCGTGGGATCTCGTCGCCC
>DASXHF010000042.1:0-24982 GCA_036488775.1 Gemmatimonadaceae bacterium
GGCGTGGGAGCCGAGCGGCGACGATTTCCTCTCGCCCGCGCTGGTGGAGGCCGAGTGCATGCGGCGCGCACTTCCGGCGGCGGACTTTGGCCGTTGGCTGAATCAATTCCTGCCGCACATCGCGCAGGGCGAGCCGGCCACACTGTTCCAGCCCGTCTCGGTCACGGACCGGAGTGACGGCAAGATCGCGCACCTGGACGGGCTGAACCTGAGCCGCGCATGGTGCTGGCGGTCGCTGGCCCGGAGCTGGGCCGAAGGCGACCCGCGACGGGTGATCGCTTTGGAGGCGGCATCGACACACCTGGCGGCCAGCCTGCCGTACGTGGCGGGCGACTACATGGGCGAGCACTGGCTGTCCACGTTCGCGGCGATGGCGCTGTTGGCGTGAACGGTGAACGGTTCACTGTTCACGGTCTCACCGCGTCCGTCAGATCGAACGTCCTCGACACCTGCATCGCGAGCGCGCGGCCATTGGCCGACGGAGCGTACGGGCTTCGCGCCGGCGCCCAGCGATCGGCCCGGCCGCTCAACTTGACGAGTGTCGCCGCGCTGACGCGGAAGCCTACGCCGACCTCGCCGTCGCTCACGTCGCTGCTGCTCGAGGTCCACTGCGCCGCGCCCACCGGCGCGATGAACGGATAATCGTTGCGCTCGACGCGCGCGGCGAGATAGAGGCGCGGCGTGAAGGTGTATCGCGACTCCACGTAGTACGTCAGACCGTTCGCCGCCGACTGGCCGGGCACGTCATAGCTGCCGTAGGCGCCTTCGGCGAACAGCTCGAGATATCCTCGGCTGATCTGGACGTCGGCGGCGAGCACGCGCTGCTGGTAGCTGCGCCAACTCCGTCCGGCCAACAGGGCCGGCGCGAGGTCGCTGCGCAGGTACGGACCCATCGTCGCCGACGCACCGATTCGTACCCCGGTGGCCGGGGTGACGCCGAACCCGACCGCCGGCCGGGGCGATGGCGACGGATCGGGGCTGTATCCCTCGTGCATGATCGGGAGCGACACGATCCCCGCGCGGTAGTCGAACATCGACGCGGAACCGGACATGTTCACGCCGAGCGGATACAGGAGCGAGTAGCCGTCAGGATCACCGATCAGCGGGTTGCGGTACGACATGTGGCGCGACGCGTACACGCCGACCGGATGCGGCAGCTTTCCCAGCTCGAGCACGAAATGGTCGGACCGCAGCAGCCGCACGCCGAACTGCTCCAGGTACACCTCGCTCCCTGCCTCGGGCCGCGCGCGGCCGGTCTCGCCCTCGAGCGCGCCGAACACGACGAGATCCGTCCATGGCTCCGTGGCCGCCCACATGCAGAGGCGGGCGAGCGTCGCCGCGCGGCCGCCGTTGCGGGCGAGCAGCGCGGACGCGCTGTCCGTCTTCCATGCTTCGCCGTCGAGCACCCCTTGCACGAGAAGTCCGCTCTGCGCGCGCGCCGACGCGATGGGCGCGACGACGAAGAGCGCGGCGGCGCAAGCGAGGGTTCGAGCGCGCCGCATGGTCACGCCACTCCACGCTTCGCCGCGGCGGCGCCGTTGCGCTGGCCAATGGCGTGCTGCTGGTCGAGCGCACCGCGCACCGCCCGCGCGAGCTCCAGCGGAGTGAACGGCTTTCGGATGAGCGCCACGTCGGTCTCGAGCTCGAGACGCATCACCGAGTCGTCCACCCAACCCGTCATGTACACCACGCACACGTCCACATGTCTCGCGCGAACCCGCTCGGCGAGCTGCAGTCCGCTCAACTGCGGCATCACGATGTCGGTGAGGAGCACGTCGAGCTCGGGCATCGTGCGCACGACGGTGAGCGCTTCGACGCTACTCGGCGCGAGCACGACGGTGTAGCCGGCCGCGGTCAGCGCCTGCGCCGCCAACGCGCGGATCGCCTCATCGTCCTCGACGAGCAGAATCGTCTCCGTCCCGGTCGGCGCCGGTGCATCGTCATTCGCGTCGTGCTCCGCCGGCGTCTGCTCGACGGCGGGCGGGAAGCGCACGATGAACGTCGCACCCTGCCCGGGCGCGCTCTCCACCGAGACCGAGCCACCGGACTGTGACACGACGCCGTACACCGTCGAGAGACCGAGTCCCGTTCCTTTTCCCGCCTCCTTGGTCGTGAAAAAGGGCTCGAACACCCGGTCGCGAACCTCGGGCGCCATGCCGATTCCGGTGTCGCTCACGCGCAGCGTCACGTGCGACAGGCCCGAGCCGTCGGTCTCGTGTCCGGTCTCGATCGCCAGCGTACCGCCGTGCGGCATGGCGTCGCGCGCGTTGACGGCGAGGTTGAGCAGCACCTGCTCGAGCTGGCCCGGATCGGCTTTGATGCGTGCCGGACGGTCGCCGCTCACGACGCGCAGCTCGATCGACGCGCCGATCAACCGCCGCAGCATCGGATACATCGCACTGACGGTTTCCTCGAGATCCAGCACGCGGGGCTGCAGCACCTGCTTGCGGCTGAAGGCGAGAAGCTGTTGGGTGAGCCGCGCGGCGCTGTTCGACGCATCGATCACCTGCTTCAGATCGTCGGCGACCTCGTGACCCTTGCCGATCCGCGAGAGCGCGAGCTGGGTGAACCCGGAAATGACGGTGAGCAGATTGTTGAAATCGTGCGCCACGCCGCCGGCCAGGGTACCGATGGCCTCGAGCTTCTGCGACTGGCGAAGCTGTGCCTCGCTCTCGCGCAGCGCGTCCTCCACGCGCTGGCGTTCGCGGATCTCGTCGGTGAGCACCTCGTTGGCGGCGGCCAGCTGTGCGCCTCGACGCTCCAGCGCGCCGCGCTGGCGGCCAAGGGCGATCATGAGCTGCGTGAAGGAATCATTCAGCGTCCGGAGCTCGAGTGCCGCCTCCTCGGCGTCGAACGGCTGCTCGATTCGCTCCTGCTCGGCGCCCGATCGCATGTAGGCGATGAAGGCGCGCAGTGGTTGCAGGAGCGACCGTGCGAGCAGCACGGCGCCGAGGGTGGCGAGCATCACCGCGAGGGCGCCGTAGAGGATGAAGTCGCGGCGCAGCGCGCTCGCGACGCGGTCGAGGGTCGGCGTGAGGGGCTGCACGAGGTTGAGACGGATCTCGGTACCGCGCTGCGTCTGTCCCATCGATGCGGCGGCAACGATGAACTCCGCGCCGCCGATCGCGATCGAATGTCCAGCCGTATCGATGGCCTGCGCGGCGATCACGTGCGCTGCGTCCGGCGCGAGCGTGGCGGAGATGACGTGCGCTCCCGCCGAGGCGACGATGTCGCCGTGGAATTGCGCGCCGAGCGTGGCGACGAACGCCGAGTCGACCCGGGTGCCGTACACGAGACCGCCGATCGTGTAACCGTCGAGGATGATCGGCGCGGCGCCGACGCTGTAGTACGCATCGCCGAGCTCGAGGCCCGAGAGATACGTTTCGCCTCGCGTGCTCACGACGGATGGATCGAGCGCATTGCGCACGGCGGAAAGGGCCGAGAGGTTGGTGCGGAGGGCGGGTTCCGCGCCGGCGCTCACGTAGCTCGCGAGGACGCGGCCGCGCTCGTCGATGGCGAGGAGGGCGCCGGCGTTCAGGTCGCGGCCAAGATGCTCGAGCTCCCGCCGCACGGTGTTGGTGAGATCCGCCCTGACGTGCCGCCCATCGCGGCTCTCGATGCGATACGTCGCCATCGCCGAGCGGAGCGTGGGGCTCTCGGCGAGCAGCCCCGCGGTCAGGACCTGGCGGCGGCGGTTGTCACGCTGCAGCTCGACCAGAGTGCGTTGATTGCGCGCCACGGCCTCGGCGAAGAGGTCGCGCGTCGTGTTGCGGACCTGCACGCTGAGCGCGGCGAAGGTGCCACAGACGACCGCGGCGGCGAGTCCGGCGCTCAACACCGCGAGTCGCGCGCCCAGCCGCGTGCGGCCCAGCGCGCGCCGAAGCGCGCGCAGCCGGCGCATGATCACCGACGCGTCAGCCGCCATCGGGGAGCGGGATCGCGAAGTCCACCCGCGCCGTCTCGCCCGCCGTCACGTGGATCTTGCGCGTCACCGGTTTGATGCGCTCGTGCCAGCCGACCACCGTGTAGTCGCCGGGCGGCACGTCTTCGAGGCTGAAGCGCCCGGTCGGTGCCGGCGTCGTGAAATGCGGATTGTCGAGCACCAGGACGACGGCGCTCATGTCGGAATGGATGTGACAGAACACCTGTACGATGCCGCTCTCGTCGAAGGTGACCGACTTCGCGCTGCCGTGCGGATAGCGTCCAAGGTCGAACGTCTTGGCGCTCGAGAGCGAGAAGACGTTGTGGAACACGTCGTCGGCATTGGGGAAGTCGACGGTGGCGCCTCGCCGGACCGGGAGCACGTGCGGCACGAACCGCTCGCCCTCCTGCGTGATCGACGCGCGCGCGGCGCGCTGAGCACGGGCGTCGCCGGCGGTATCGCCGGCGGCGACGGGGCCGTCGAGATAGAGGACGACGTTCAGGATCTCGTTCGTCTCGCGCTTCGGTGGATTCGCGCCAGGACCGGGGCTGGTGTAGATCCGGAAGCGCGGCCGGCGCGTCGACAGCGCCGTCGAGATGACGACGGTCCCCTCGATGCGGCCGGTCGCGGTTGCGCCGGCCGTCGGACGGGTCGATGCGATGACCGCATGACCGCGGACCGGAGCTGGCAGCGTGGCGAGGAGACCGACGAGGAGCGCAGTACGCGCTCGATGTGAGGGGCGGTGTGCCGGCGGCTGAGGAAGGATCGACAACGCGACCGAAGGGGGGCGGGTGAGGCGGCGAGGCCGGGTCGGGTCGTGCTCCCGTAGGACGAACAAGAGCTCGCTACGACACGTGTTTGCCGCGGTCCTTGTTTGTGACTCCGGTGGTCGTGTGGTCTATCGAGCCGGGTCTTGCCGTCGCGGGGAGATTTCGATAGGAACCCTGCGTCACTGCCTTCTCAAAAGGCGAGCTGGACGGGTCACTCCTCGGCGACAGCCGACGCGCCTCACAGGTGGCGCGTCTTCACGGATAAATAAATTTCAATTTATATGACACTGAAAATTGGATCGGCCGCTTTGCTCCTCACCGTTGCGACTCTCTCGACGTCCGCCACCGCGCAAGAGCCGGTCGCGTGGGGCTCGGGAGAGTCCGTCACCTTCCACACCTTCTCCATCGCCGCGATCGATCCGCGCACCGGAGAATCCGGCGTCGCCGTGACTACCCGCGTACCGTGCGTGGGCAACGGCGTCCCCTGGGTGCGCGCGGGTGTCGGGGCGGTCGCGACGCAGGCCAACACGCGCACCGAGTACGGACCTGCCCTGCTCGACCTCATGGCGTCCGGCCTCTCGCCGGATTCAGCGCTGCGGCGGCTGCTCGCGGCCGACAGTGGGGCGGCGAGTCGCCAGATCGGCGTGATCGCGGTCGACGGCCGCTCGGCACAGCACACCGGGAACGGAACGACCCAGTGGGCAGGCGGACGCGCCGGCCGCAACTACGTGACGCAGGGCAACCTGCTGGTGAGCGGCGCGACGCTGGACGCTGTGGCGGCCTCATTTGAAGCCTCGGAAGGAACGCCGCGTCACCTCGCCGACCGCCTGATCGACGCGATCGCCGCCGGCCACGCCGCCGGGGGTGACGCGCGCAAGGGACGCAGTCAATCGGCGGCCGTCGTGATCGCCGATCCACGACCGGGCCGCTCGCGTCGCGCCGACAAGATCACGGCGTTCATCAATGTCTGCGAGCACCCGGAGCCCGTCGCCGAGCTGCGCCGCATCTACAACACGATCTCGCAGACGTTGGGCTATCGGCAGCTCGAGCAGTTCTCGGGGAACGACGTCTGGCAGTTGAAGGTGCTGCTCCACGCTCTCGGCCTCTATCGACCGGCGGTGAACCGCACGCTGCCGCGCGATTCGACGGCCAACGAGTACACGGCCGAGGCAATAGCAGCCGTCGATGCGTTCCGCGCTTCCGAGAAGCTCGCGGGACCGACGCTCGGCTCACCCGCCGGCCTGGTGGATCGAGAGACCGTGGACCGACTGTGGGCGGCGCTCGCCCGGGCTGGCAAAGCGGATGAGGTGCGGCGAGAATTGCTGGACGTCACCGCTGTGAGACGGTAGGACCTTCTCGAGGGAGCCCCGCCTCGCGAACACACGGCCAGACGCCGGAGGACAGATGATCCGCAAGTTGAAGAGCGGCGAGTATCGCCTCTATTCGCGCAAGAAGGACCCCAAGACGGGCAAGCGACGCAACCTCGGCACTTTCGGCACGCGCGCCGCGGCGGCCAAGCACGAGAAGGCCGTGCAGTTCTTCAAGCGGCGCGGCTGAGACCTGGATTCATACGGTAGCGTCCGCCTGGACCACGGTACAGCCCGCGGCATCATTCACGCAATGAATCCGGGCCATACCATCCAGCATCGGTCGTTTCGGAGTTCACGATGAGCCAGACCACGCAGTCCCCCGACCTGTCCCCCCTTGCCGCCGACTACGAGATCGTCGGCGAGCTCGATGTGCCCAACGGGCCGCGCAGCTACATCGGCCGCCGGAAAGCGGGCGCCGGGAAGCGCCGCGAGGACCAGACGGGGGTGCTGATATCGATCGTCACTCCACCGGAGGGCGACGAGGCCAATGCTCTCACGCTCCTCGCGGCCGATACGCAGGTGCTGTCGCGACTCTCGCATCGGCGTCTGATCCCGGTGCTGGAGGGTCGTTGGATTGGCGACGACGTGTACGCGGTCGTCACGCAGCGCGTGACCGATCCGTCGTTGGCGCAGCGGCTCGCGGGGGGTGAGACGTTCACGAACCCGCGCATCGCGGCAATCCTTCGCGAGGTGAACGGGCTGCTCGATTGGGCCCGTGGGCAGAAGATCGTCCACCGCAACGTCACGCCGGAGCGCGTGTTCCTGGAGCCGAAGACGGACCGGGTGCGAGTGTCGTTCGGCATCGCCCCGATCCGACGCATTCGTCACTCGGACGTGGACGACGACGCTCGAACGATCGCCCGTCTCGCGGTCGCGATGCTCACGGGCAACGCCGATCAGCGGGCCGGGGACGAGCCGCTCGCGGAGCAACGCCCCGATTTGCCGACCCGCCTGGTCGAGGCGACGGCGTCTCTGCTCGACGAAAAGACGCCGGGCACGCCGGCCGACGTGGCGGCGTATCTCGCCCTGATCGGGATGGCCGACCCGTTGGCCGAGGGTGAGACGGAGCGCGATCGGATTCGCGCCGAGATTCTCGAGGAGCAGCGCCTGGAGCGGGACAAGCTGGCCGCCGAGCGGGCGAGCTTCGAGCAGGAGATGGCGAAGAAGCACGCCGAGCTCGAGCGCGAGACGGCGCTGGAACGGGAGAAGCTCGCCGGCGAACGCGCGGAGCTCGAGCGCGCCGCAACGGCCGAGCGTGAGGAGCTGCGCCGAGCGCTGACAAGCGAGCGGGCGCAGCTCGCCGCCAAGCGCGATGAGCTGGAGCGGACGGTCGCCGCGCAGAAGGCGGCGATGGAGCGAGCGGCGGCGGAGGACCGGCGCCGGATCGCCGACCTGCGCGCGGCCATTCAGCGTGCGGGGGAGCTCGAGGTGGAGAAGAAGCGTCAGGCGGCGCTCGAGGAGATCGAGGATCAGGACACGCGCCTGGACGAGGACGACTTTGCGACGCCGATGTTCGTCCCGCCGATGATCTCGCCGCTCGAGGCGCTGGAGTTCGACGACGAGACGCCGGTGATGCGCGACGAGCCGATCGTGTTCGCACCGGCGCAGGAAGAGTCCGCGCCCGACCAAGAGAAGGAGATCGCGCCCGTGGTCGCGGCGGACGACGAGGAGGAGGCGGCGGCGACGGCTCACGGTGTGGCGACGTGGGGCCGCCGGCGGTGGATTCTCACCGGCGCGGCCGCCGCTGCGGTGGCGCTCATCGCCGGTTCGACGATCGCGATCGCGAACCGGCACACGTCGACGGAGTCGGTCGCGGCAGCATCCGTGGCCAAGACACCGGTCGCATCGGCACCGGTCGCGTCGTCGCCGCTCGCCGCAGTGCCGCCGTCGATCGTTCCACTGCCCACGTCCACGACGGTGCTCGATTCGTCGGCGGGCGGGATCGCGCCATCGAGCGATTCGGTCGCGCGTACCGTGCGCCGGACAGCCGGCGACACATCGAGGACACGGGCCGCGGCGGCGGCGTCCGCGGCTGGCCAGACGGCCCGGCCAAGATTCGTAATGCCCGACTCGACGGTGCGGCGCGCCACGGCGGCAAGGCGCGAGTCGACGACCCGTGATTCGGCGAACCGGCGTCGTGCGATGTCGCTCAGCGATAGTCTGTTCAACTTCCGCGATCCGACGCCGTCGAAGCGCGACAGCGTCACGCGCCCGGACACGACCAATCCCTGATCGCTCTATCCGACAGTGGCGCCGGCCGTGAGGCTCGCGGCGGCCAGCCGGTCAGGTGGCGAGCTTCGCGTGGATGAGGGCCACGGCCCGGTCGGTCACGGTCCGGGTGGGACGACAGGCGACGGGCACCGAATTCCAGAGCGCGGTGGCGAGTGACAGCATGCCGTCGGCCCGTCGTTCGCCATCCGACGGGGCGATCGGCCTCGCGAGCGCGCGGCGCGCCGAATCAGCCGCTCCATCCGTGTACGGCGGGGCCGCCGTCGTCGCCATGGCCGGCACGCAGGCGGTGTGTACGTCGAGCGATCGATTGAGCAGCGTACGGGCGCGCTCGAGCCGCGCGCGCCGGCCGATGCCGCGACGGAGCGGATCGAGGGCCAGCGCCGTGTCGGCAAGCGCGAGCTGTTGCGCCGCCACGCGATCGCCGGGTGCCAAACGCGCCGCGATCGCCAGATCGGCACGCGCCGTCTGATAGTTGCCGAGAACGAGCGCGGCCTCTCCAAGACCCGCATAGGCAGCAGCGTCGTTCGGGGAGCGTCGCAGCACCTGCTCGAGGATCGCCACGCCGCGAGCGGGCGAGCCGGCGTCTATGAAAAGGCGGCCGAGCTTGCGCCGCAGCCCGATGCTGTCCGGCGCCACCTCCTCCAACGGAAGCAGCTCGGCGAGCAGCTCCTGCCGGGTACCGTGTCGCGCGAGCAGATCGATCAGCTCGAACCGCGTTCGCATCCGTTGGCCGGCACTGTCGCCATGCCACTGACCGTAGACCGACCGGTGATAGAATGATTTGGCATCATCCACGCGCCCTTCGCGCACCAGCACTCGCGCCATCAGCAGATTGGCTGCTCCATCCGTCTCGGACCGATCGAGCACGGCCTTGAGCGTGGTCTCCGCATCGGCCGGGCGCCCGTCCGCCAACGACGCCTCGGCAAGCCCGAGCTGGTAGACGACATTCGTGCGATCGATTGCCACCGCGGACGCAAGCCGGTCGCTCGCGTCATGCGGGCGCTGCGCCGCGAGCAGCCGCTGCCCGTCGGCGTACAGATTCGCCGCGTGCGCCCGTGACTCGTCCCGGTCCAGCCGGGCCAACCATTCGTCCACGAGCAGCAGCACGACGATCGCGACGGCGATCGCCGCGAAGGTCGCGACGAATACCGTCGCGCTCGCCGCGGGCAGCGACTCCACGTCCATGCGTGTCGGGTCACTCATGATCGCGCAACACCGCGGTGGGTAGCTCGTCGGCGCTCGCCACCCCGTACGCCGCCAGGATGTCCGGAAGCGTGACGACGCCGAGAAGCAGGCGGACGTTGGCGCGGCTCACCACCGGCAGGACGGTGTGGTGCGCCTCGCCCATCCGGGCAAGCGCCTGGCCGAGCGGCTGATCGCCGTGAACGTGGGCAAAGTGAAGTGATGCATCGTGGCCGGCCGATTCCCCATCGCGGAGCAGCTCGCCGAGCGTTGCACCACCGCGGCCGGCACCGACGGCCGCGGCAACGTCCGCCGTGCGCACCATGCCGAGAAGTCCGTCGCTGTCGGCGACTGGCCATGACGTGAGCGTGCCATCCTTCATGCGATCGAGCGCGTGGTGCGCCGCGAGCGCGGGGGGCAGCGGCTCGGGCGCCTCGCGGATCGCGCGATTCACACGCAAACGTCCCGCGTGCGGGCGGAAGGCGCCCGTCGGTAGATGGAGGCCATCCTGGTGGGCCAGCGCTTCGTAGATCGGCTCGCGTTGTAGCTTCTGCGAGATGTAGAACGCGATCAGGTTCGAGATCATCAGCGGCACGATGATCGTGTAGTCGCGTGTGACCTCGAAGATCATGATCACCGACGTGAGCGGCGTGCGGATGATGCCCGCGAACGCCGTCCCCATCCCCACGAGGGCGTATGCGCCGGCACCGGCCGTCATGGTCGGCAGGGCTAGATGCGCCACGCGTCCCACCGCCGCCCCCATCATCGCGCCGATGAACATGCTCGGCCCGAAGATGCCGCCCGCATTTCCCGATGCATAGCACACCGCGGTGGCGACGATCTTGAGCACCGCGAGCAGGATCACCATGCCGAGGATCACGTCGCCGCTCAGCACGCGATCGACCTGATCATAGCCGACACCGAGCACCTGCGGCACGAAGTAGCCGAGCAGCCCGACGACGAGGCCGCCGGCCACGGGCTGCACCCAGAGGGTGGACCGGGGAAGCTGAAGGAATCGCCGCCGCAGGCCGAGCAGCAGCTTGACGAACGCTACCGAGCCCAGTCCCCCGACGATGCCGAGGGCGGCGTATACGAGAAGCTCGGCCGGGCTGACGAGATGATAGCCTGCGACGTGGAAAAGCGGCTCGTCTCCCAGCACGAGGTGCAGCACCATCCACGACGTCGTCGAGCTCAGCACCACCGAGCCGAGGATGGGCGCGTGGAGGTCGCCCATGATCTCCTCGAGCGAGAAGAGCACCGCGGCGATCGGCGTGTTGAACGCCGCCGCCAGCGCAGCGGACGCGCCGACCGGAATGAGCCACCGGACCTGCGCGCGGCTCAGTCCCAGTCGTCGTGCGACGACCGAGGCAATGCCGGATCCGATGTGGACCGACGGACCCTCGCGCCCGAGCGCGATCCCACTGCCCAGCGAGAGGGAACAGCACACGAATTTCCCGACGACCGTCCGCAGCGTGATCCGCCCGTCGTAGATGAAGATCGCGGCGCGAGTCTGCGGGATGCCGCTCCCGCGAGCGTCGGGGAAGAATCGAAAGAGAAGGTATCCGGTGAGGAGCGCCCCGAGCGTGGGCGCGAGGATCCGGCGCCAGCCGGCTCCTCCGGCGGGATACAAGTGCGCCGCAAGTCTGCCGGTGAGCAGAATGAACGCCACGACGACGAGCCCGACGAGCGCGCCGATGAGGAGGCTGAGCGCGAGAGCGATCCGGTCCTCACGCCGTCGCAGGTCCTCCATGAGCTCGGCGATGCGCGCCATCCAGGCGGCCGGTCCGCGCCCGAGCACCGTCGCGTCAATTGCCATGCGCTGTCACCGGTGGAACCCGCATGCTCCGATCGTTCAGGTTGTGATTATGGGGGAGGCCCCATAATCATAACCTGAACGACGACATATTACCGGGGCCGGGGACGGACTGCTTTACGAACCCGCGAGCGCCCGCACCGCCGCCGCCATCGTGCGCACCTTGGCCGCGTCGCTCGCACTCGACGCATCAGCATCGAGCTGCGTGGCGAGCTGCGCCAGCGCCGCGCCGCGCGCCGCACCCGACATCCCCTCCGCTGCCGAGAGATCGCGCGCGATCGCGGTGGTCCGGTCGGCGCGGAGGCCGTTGCCCCGCACGAGCTGGTCGAGATAGGCGCGCGCGAGCGCGAAGGTGGCAGGCCACACGATCTTCGGCTGCTCCTGCGCGTTGAAGTGGTCGAAGTGCACCGACTTCGCGGCGTCGATCTCGTTCTGCGTGAGGAACGCGCTCGGCTTCAGCTCGAAGATCTCGAGGCCGCGCGAGATTTCCGACCCGACGATGTAGCCGTTGTACCAGTACGAGGACCAGTAGCCGCCCATCACGGGCTTCGTCTCGTCCATCGGACCGCGGTCGAAGTAGGCGATCTCCTTCGGGTGCGCCGCGTCGGTCCAGTCGAACAGCGAGATCCCGCCCTGATACCACGACTGCACCATCACGTCGCGGCCGGGGATCGGGATGAGCGAGCCGTTGTGCGCGACGCAGTTCTCATTCTGGGTCTGTGCCGCCGGCATCTTGTAATAGCTCTTGAACGTGAGCGTGTTGCCGGTGCGCGTGAAGATCGCGTCCGCGCCCCATTCCATCTTGTCGGTCGCGCGGCAGCGCGGCTGCGTGCCGCCGCCCCATTCGTCCGAGAAGAGGATCTTGGATCCGTCGTTGCTGAACGTCGCGGAATGCCAGAAGGAGAAATTGGAGTCGGCGACGGCACCGATCCGCTTGGGGTGCGCGACGTCGCTGATGTCGAGCAGCAGGCCGTAGCCGGCGCACGCGCCACCGGCGAGCCCGATCGCGGGATAGGCCGTGATGTCGTGACACTGCGTCGGCCCGGGCGATACGCCGGGAATCGTGGCGGGCCTCGCCGGCCGCTGCCGCCCGGAGGCTGCTGCACGCGCCGCGGCGGCTGCGCTGTCGGCCGCCGTCTCACCGTGGCGCGCCGGCGCGACGAGGTTGTCGAAGATGCGCGGCGAGCTGACGATGGCCGCCTGCTCCGGATGTGCGAGCGGGACCTTGATCACCTCGATGCGGAACAGCGCCGAGTTGGGATCCTGATCGGGCGGTGCAGCCGAGCAGCCGGGGAGCTCGCTGGACGAGCGCACGCCGGCGGATCCGGACACGTAGATGTACACGTTCGCCGGATCGTTCGGATCGGTGACGAGCGTGTTGGTGTGCGAGCCCCGGCAGGTCTGCACCGTGACGATGTCCTTCGGGTTCGCGATGTCGGTGATGTCGAAGATGCGGATGCCGCGGGCGCGCTCGTGGCTCACCGTGTCGGCCACGCCCTGCATCCCGCAATCCACGCGGCCATTCGTCGCTTCGGCCGAGACGAACAGGAGGTTGCGGTAGACGCTGACGTCGCTCTGGGAGCCCGGGCAGACGAAGGCCGTGCGAAGGACCGGATGCCGCGGATCGGCGATGTCCCACACCTGATAGCCGCTGTAGTTGCCCTGGAAGACGTAGTTGCCGAGGAAGGCGAGATCGGAGTTGGTGAGTCGTCCGTCGCCCGGCGTGCTGGGATTGGTGAACTTCTCCGACGGGCGGGTCTTGGAGACGATGCCGAGGTTCCAGATCGCTTCGCCGGCGTCGTACCAGCCACCGCGGAGTCCGACGCGCGGGTCCGGACGCGGGGGCGACGACGACATGTCGGCGGATGACGAGTGGGCGTTGTTCATGGACGACGCGCACGCGCCGCCGAAGACCAGTCCGGCGGCAAGCATCGATCGGAGTTTCATTCTGACCTTGGGGGAATGGCGGACAACATGGAGCGCATGCGCTCGATCTCGGTGGTCTGATCGGCGGTGACGTCGGAGGCGAAGCGGAAGATGGTGACGTCCTGCCCTGCCCCGGTCGTGGAGAAGAGCTGATCGACCATCGTGAGCGCGCCCTGGTGGTGCTGGATCATGAAGGTGAGGAAGAGGCGGTCGAACTCCGTGCCTCTGGCTTCGTCGAGCTGCATCATCTGCTCGTGCGTGAGCATGCCCGGCATCATCGTGGCCGGCATCGGCATCCCCGCCATCTCGTGGGATGCATTCGGCTCGGGAACGGTCTCGCGACGGTCACGCAGCCAGCGCTGCATGAAGGCCATCTCGTCGCGCTGGGAGACGTCGATGCGTTCGGCGAGCGTGCGCAGGGCGCTGCCCGCGCCGTGCGTGGGAGCGAGGCCAGCCATCCACACCGCCTGGGCGTGATGGCCGATCATCCCCTGCATGAACTTCACGTCGGCGGCGGTATAGGGCGGTCGGCCGCTGTCCGCCTTCGCCATCGCCGCGGGCGATACCGCCTGGGCGTGTGTGGCGAGCCACGGCACGATGACGAAGCATCCGGCCGCGGCGATCGCACGCACCGCGCGGGCGGCCCGTGCTGGTTGCACCCCTCTGATCATCCCTCGCTCTCCTTGTGCACGCTGCGGTGCTCTGCTCTGTCCAACGTATTGCCCGACCGGACTGTTGGTAAGCGGAGGGAAGGGCGTCGCGCCAAGACTGCTTGCGTAGACGACGGAGGTACAGAATGCGGGGAACGAACGGAAACGACGGAACCGACGGATCTGTCCCTCGTAGGAGCTGGACTCCGCGCGCCCAGACCGACCCCGCAACTCCAAAGGCCTACTTTGTTGTCGACGGGATGTGGAAGCGGCGCCCTGGATGACGTCGGTGTGCCGTCATCCGTCGGTTCCGTCGTTTCCGTTCGTTCCGTGTATTCAGTTCACCGAATCAGATATAGATCGCCGCGACGAAAGCCGCTGCCCAGATGCTCTCGCCGTCCTGCTCCTCCGGGCACACGATCGAGACGCTCAGGCTGCCGGTGTGCACGGTCGTACGCCCGATACGAACGGTGCGCGACCGGCCGCGACGCTCCCACGCGCGCTTGGCGTCGATCGTCGTGCGCAGCCGCATCGCCATGATCTCGAGCGCCTCTTCGCCGACGGTCGTCTCTGCCGTCGCCGCGCTCTTCCCCTTGGCGAGGTCCTCCTCGACCTCGGCGATGTAGCCTGGAATGTCGGTGCGGTCGGGCTTTGCCCAGGCGACCGCGGGCGAGACGCGCTGATGCGGCTCGTTGGTTTCTGCCTGCGCGATCACGGCGTGGACGATGTTGCCGGGATGGAGGAGTCGCCGTCCCTCGACGCTCGGGATGATGCGCGTCTCCGGTGGGATGAGGCTGCTCACCTTCACGAGATTGCAGTCGGCGACACCGGCCTCGCGCATCGCTCGCTGAAGCGCGACCCGCTCGAGGCGGTGCGTGGCCGTCCCTGCCACGAAGAAGACGCGCGCCGGCACGAAGATGAGCGGCGGAACGAGCTCTTCGTCGGGAACGCGCTGCGTCGATCGGCGGCTGGCCATGCGCTGCTCCGGCAATGTGGTGACCGAGAGGCGCGCGCGAAAACCGCGCCATGCTCGCTCACGGTTTGCGCGTTGCGTGCACCCAGGCGTCCTTGCCTTCGCCGATCTGGAAGCCGACTGCTTTGCCGCCCTTGACGTCGAACACGATGGGGAACGTCTCGACGTCGTAGAGCTTGCCGTCTCTCGAGAAGCCGGGCAAGAAGCGGTGCGGCGTGCTGGTCGGAATGAGCTCCATCTCCATGGGCTCCTTTGGATCGTCGGAGACTCCACGCAGTGTGCCGTGTGCGTTGACGATCTCGAACCGCGTCGTCTGCGGCTTTCCGTCGGGACCGTCCGACGTCGCGACATAGCTGCCGACGTACGCCGCCACCTGCTCCGGTGAGAGCGTGACCGCGGTGGGGCTGAACACTTTGATGTCGATCGGTGCGACGGTCGCCGCCCAGCGGAAGCGCAGCTCGGTTCCGTCACGGGACACGCGAGGGAAGTCGAAGGTGAGCACCTCGACCTGTTCACCGTGGCTCGTGCGCAGTGGAAAGGTGAACGTCATCTCCGCGAGCTTGGGATGCTGGGTGTGGAAGAGGCCAGCATTCTTGTGGAGATAGAGCTTCCATTCTCCGGGCGCGGTGGTCATCCACATGGAGTACTTGCCCGTAGGCACCAGTGTGCCTTGTATCTCGACGTCTCTCGACAGCTGGAGGGTGGTGGCCAAGTTGGCGCCCGGCGTCCACACCTCGTCGTTGGGAATCACCTTGCCGAACACCGAATCGCGCCCGCGAATCTGCGGCCGGCCGTAGTCCACGGTGATCACCGTTCCGTTCACGGTCTGCGACACGCTGCCACGCTCGCTCGCGCGGATCTGCGCACGCGCGGCGACCGCGGGAACGATCAGAAGAACGGCGACGCGAACCAGTCGGCGCGGAGCGATCATGCGAGTCCTCGAGCGAAGGTGGGTGGCACTAGTCGCCGAACTGCGCGTCGATGGCGCGGCGGATGCCGCCGAGCGACCAACCGTCCTCGTGCAACTTGTGCGCGAGCCGAGCCTGTCCCTGACAGATGTCGCAGTGCTGGGCCATGCCTGGCGCTTCGTAGCAGCTGAGCAGCGAGTAGTAGCCCTTGGTGTCGGCGCAGCCGCAGGAGCAGCGAATGCCGTCGACGATCTGCGGGATCTCGCGCACCATGTCGAAGACGGACGCTGCGTGCTGGTCGTGGAGCTTGCCGGCTGCGAGCACGCCGGCCGAGGTGATCCCCGGACGTGGATCGGGATGCTTGGGGCGCGGGCGGTCGGATATCGCGCGCCCGACGCGCCGCACGGTCTCCGCGCCGGCGACCGCTGGCAGGAGCGCGAGTGAAAGCAGGGCGAGAAAATGTCGGCGCGTCACGTCCGGTTGCATCGCGTACTCCGGCGAGGTCGATCGTCGCAACTTACTGCCTGACTGATGCCGCTCAAGAGCGCTCCCAATGTACGACCAGGAGGGCGTTGTTGACTCACGAGGCGTGAAAGGATAAGAACAGCGGACCTTCTCCGGAGCACCGTGCATGCGTCTCCCCCCGATTGCCCGTCTGTCCTTCGCCGCCGTGGCGATGCTGTCGCCGCACCTGGCGTCCACTCAGACCACGATCGCGGCGAGCGCGCCAGCGACCCGCGTCGCGATTCGCGCCGGCCGGCTGATCGACGGACTGGGCGGCGCGCCCATGACGGACGCCGTCATTCTCGTCGAGAACGATCGCATCACGGCGGTGGGACAGCGGCTCGCGATCCCAACGGGGGCGCGAGTGATCGACTTGAGCCGCGCGACGGTTCTTCCGGGGTTCATCGACGCGCACACGCACGTGACGTCGCAGCCCGAGAACTACATGGAGGATCTCTTTCGCAAGAGCCCGATCGACGTCGCGGTGTCGGCGCATGTGTACGCGCGCCGCACCCTCGACGCCGGATTCACGACGATCCGCGACGTCGGCGCGGGCGAGTTCATCGACGTGGCGCTGCGCAACGCGATCGACGCAGGGAAGGTCGTCGGCCCGCGGATGCAGGTGGCGACGTTGACCGTGGGCTCCACCGGCGGCCATGGCGACATCACGGGGTTCTCGCCGTACCTGAAGTTCGGCCATTTCTCGGGGATCGCCGACGGCGTCGACGAGATCCGGAAGCTCGTGCGGTTCGAGGTGAAGAACGGCGCCGACCTGATCAAGATGCTCGCCAGCGCCGGCGTCCTCTCCGAGGAGGAATCCGTCGGCGCGCCGCAGTTCACGCAGGAAGAGATGAACGCGGTGGTCGACGAGGCACGGATGTGGGGGCGGAAGGTGGCGGCGCACGCACACGGGACCGAGGCGATCAAGCGCGCGCTGCGCGCGGGGGTCGCGTCGGTCGAGCACGCGAGCCTGATCGACGACGAGGGACTGCGCCTGGCAAAGGAGAAGGGCGCCTATCTCGTGATGGACATCTACAACGACGATTACATCATGGCGGAGTACAAGCGGCTCGGCTATCCGCAGAAGATTCTCGACAAGGAAGCATCGGTCGGGCGGAAGCAGCGCGAGAGCTTTCGCCGCGCCGTGCAGGCGGGGGTGAAGCTCGCGTTCGGCACCGACGCCGGGGTCTATCCGCATGGGTGGAACGGCCGGCAGTTCGCGAAGATGGTGGAGTGGGGGATGACGCCGATGCAGGCGATTCAATCGGCGACGGTCAACGCGGCGGATCTGCTCGGATGGTCGGACCGTGTGGGATCGATCCAGGCCGGACGGTATGCAGACATCGTCGCGGTCGACGGCGATCCGCTGCGCGACATCTCCCAGCTCGAGCATGTGACTTTCGTGATGAAAGGCGGCGTGGTCTACAAGGGTGGCACGGTCCCCGCCCCGGTGCCGTAGTTCCTGGACCGGCGAACAGCCGGGAACTGCTCCGACATCCAACGCGCGCGGCGCCGCTAGATGATCCGATGCCCGAAGGCGCTCATCGCCAGCTGCACGGCCAGCTCGGCGGTGCGGTTCCGTTCGTCGAGCACGGGGTTCGTCTCGACGAGGTCCAGGCCGATCAGCTTGCCGGTATCGGCGACCATCTCCATCGCCAGCTGGGCTTCGCGGTAGGTGGCGCCGCCGCGGACCGGCGTGCCGACACCGGGCGCGTCGGAGGGATCGACCCAGTCCATGTCGCACGACACCCAGAGCCGGTCCGTCTCCGACGTCGCGATGGCGATGGCGCGCCGCATCACTTCGCGAAGTCCGAGCTCGTCGATGTCGCGCATGGTGAAGCAGTGAATCCCCCATTCACGAATCGCGTGTCGCTCGGGCTCGTCGAGGTCGCGGATGCCGACGAGGGCGAGCCGGCTGGGCGACAATGCCGGCTTCGGACCGGCGATGGAGCGGAAACGTTCGTCGCCGTGGCCGAGCAGGTGGGCGAGGGGCATGCCGTGCACGTTGCCTGTGAGGCTGGTGGACGGCATGTGCAGATCGCCGTGGGTGTCGAGATAGACGCATCCCACCGATTCCCCGCGCGTGGCGAAATGGCGCGCCGCGCCGGCGAGCGAACCGGCGACGAGGGAATGATCGCCGCCGAGCACGAGCGGCACGGCACCTTCGGCAACGGTGTCGGCGGTCTCGGCGGCGAGCTCCTCGCAGACCTTCGTGATGAAGGGAAGAAATCCGCGGCCGGCGATCTCGGCGGGGATGGTCGCGCGCTCGGGCACGACGATGTCCCCGACGTCGGTCACGTGATGGCCGAGCTCGCGAAGCGACTCGGCCATCCGAGCGATGCGGAGCGCGGCCGGTCCCATCTCGACACCGCGGCGCGAGGCGCCGAAGTCGAGCGGGACGCCGATCATGCGGATCGTGGTCACAGGAGAGCGGGAGAGAGCGAAGCGCCGGGGGCCCGGGAAATATGACCCCGGACGAGTCATCGCGCAGGGCTCACACGGCCGCTCAAGTAACGGCTACTCGGGTAACAGCTACCCAAGTACCTGGTACCTGGTAGCACCAGTACCGAGACCGACATCCAAACCAGGTCTACCCAGTACCTGGTACTTCAGTAGCCGTATCAGGTAAGCAGTCTCAGCTCCTCGAGTAGCCGTTACCTCAGCGGAGCACCCTTCCCCCCGCCGCCGCCTCTCGCAGCACCTCCTCGAACGCACCCACGTCGTACCACGGTCCGTCGTACCGTTCGCCGTTGATGAAGAACGTCGGCGTGCCGTTCACTCCGCTGCGGACGCCGCTGAGAAAATCCTCTTTGACCCGGTCCGCGAACGCGTCGTCGAGCAGGTCCTCGGCGACTCGGCGTGCATCGGCACCGGCCTGCTTCGCGTACCACACGAGGTGTTCGTCGTCGAGCGAGCGTTCGGAGTCCTGCTGGTGTTCGTACATCAGATCGTGCATCCGCCAGAACGCGCTCTCGCCCGCATGGGCGCCGACGCTCTCGGCGGCCTCGGCGGCGTGGAAGGCGTACGGATGCATCTCCGTGAGCGGAAAGTTGCGGAAGACGAAGCACATCGAGCGGCCGAGTCGCCGCTGCAAGTCCTTCACGATCGGATGGGCCCGTGCGCAGTAGGGGCACTCGTAGTCCCCATACTCGACGAGCGTCACCGGGGCGTCGCGTGGTCCCTGCGCGTGGTCGCGATCGCTCACGGGCGGACGCAGCCGCCCCGGTCCACGAGTGCTCATGCGTGCACTCCCGCGTTGGACGGTGTCTGCTCGGATGCCCCTACCCGGTCCATCGCCTCCAGCGCGTCGAGCACACCATCCGCGCCGGGATTGACACCGAGGGGAGAAACGTAGCTCCAGCGGATGATGCCATCTTCGTCGAGCACGAACAGCGCGCGCTCGCTCACCCCGTCGCCGTGGCGGTAGACACCGTACTGCTTGGCGACGTCGCCCTTGGGCTCGAAGTCGGCCAGCAGCGGGAAGTGCAGGTTGCGTGACTTGGCGAATGCCGCATGACACCACGCGCCATCCACCGAGAGGCCCAGCACGTTCGCGTGGTGCTTCCGGATCTCGGGCAGGACCTCGTTGTAGAGCGCGAGCTCGTCGCCGCACACCGGGCTCCAGTCCGCCGGATAGAACACGAGGACGACGCGTTGTCCCTTGAGCTCGTGGAGCGAGAGCGTCTGGTCGGGCGTGGAGTGAAGGGTGAAATCGGGCGCTTGGGTGCCGGCGCCCAGCGGCGTTGCGTGCTCGGCCATCTCTCCTCCTGGTCCATCCAACGTGAGCGGTGTGCTCGCCAGCGCCGCAATACTCACGCCGATCCTCGATCGAGCGCGAACGCCGGTCGCTTAGCGCGGCCGGGCGGCGTCTTACGGTCCCGCGGCGCCGTCGTACATTCGTCGCAATCTCACGGAGAAGAATGATGCGCGCGATCCGGACGTTCCTTCCGTTCGCTGCCCTTCTGTTCGCCACCGGCAGCGCCACGGCGCCGGATGACCTCGATGCCTTCGTCGCCGCACAGATGGCGCGCCGACACCTGCCCGGGCTGTCGCTCGCCATCGTTCAGGACGGCAAGATCGTCGAGGCGCGGGCGTATGGTGTGACCGATGCCGGCGGAACGCAGCCTGTCACGACCACGACACTGTTCCAGGCCGGCTCGATCAGCAAGTCGGTGGCGGCCCTTGGCGCGCTGCACCTGGTCGACGACGGGAAGCTGTCGCTCGACGGCGACGTCAACGGATATCTGCGGACGTGGAAGGTCCCCGACAACGAGCTCACCGCGAGGAAGTACGTCACGCTGCGTGGCCTGCTGTCGCACACGGCCGGGCTCACCGTGCACGGCTTTCCCGGCTATGCGGTGACCGAGCAGGTGCCGACGCTCGTCCAGGTGCTCGACGGAGCGCCCCCGGCCAACACCCCGGCCATTCGGGTGGAGGCGCTGCCGGGCTCGCGTTGGAGCTACTCGGGTGGCGGATACACCATCCTGCAGCAGATGATGCTCGACGTCGCCGGACAGTCGTTTCCCGACTACATGCGGCGTACCGTGCTCGCACCGATCGGCATGACCAACAGCAGCTACGAGCAGCCGCTTCCACCCGCGCTCGCGGCGCGAACGGCCGCCGGCCACTATCAGGGACGAGAGAGAGTCGAAGGACGGTGGCATGTCTATCCCGAGATGGCGGCCGCCGGTCTGTGGACGACGCCGACCGATCTGGCGAAGTTCGCGATCGAAGTGCAGCAGACGGCCGCAGGTGCGTCGTCGCGCGTGATCTCGCCGGCCACGGCGCGCCTGATGCTCACCGAACAGATGAGCGGCGACGGACTCGGCGTCTTCCTGCAGGACACCGGGCGCGCGAAGCTCTTCATGCACAATGGGCGCGACGAAGGATTCGACGCCCAGATGATCGCCACGGCCGCCACCGGCCAGGGTCTCGTCGTGATGATCAATGCGAACGACGACTCGCGCATGGTCTCGCGCATCACCGCGTTCGTGGCGCGGAAATACCATTGGCCGAACGCGGCCTCGTTCGACCCCCCGACGCCCGCCACCGTACCGGTTGCCGCGGCGGTGCTGCGGACGTACACCGGCCGGTACGAGCTGACCAATAACAACATGGTGACGCTCGTTCCCTGCGCGGCGCAGCTCTGCACGTCGGTCGGGGGCTACGCCGACGAGGAGCTCGTCTGGCTCGGCGACGGGCGATTCGCGTCGACGGAGCGGAAGCTGACCATCGCGCCGGTGCGGGATTCCTCGGGAACGGTCGTCGCGCTGACCTGGATGAATGGCGCGCAGCCGCAGCGGGTCATCCCGCGCGTGGGACCGTTGGCCGCCGACCTTGCCCGGCAGCGCGACCCGGATCCGGCATTCACGGATAAGCTGACGGACGTGCTGCGCGCGATGGCGCAGGGCGGACAGTCGGTGGCGACCAATCCGACCCTCGCGGCCGGAGTGCGGCGAGACTTCTCGCGCGGGCCGTGGCCGCCGGCCGCGGGCGTGACGGCGGTTCGGTTCATCGGTGCGGAAGACGTATCCCGCCGGCACATCGAGCGGCACGACGGAGCCGTGGACCGGATCCTCTACTACACGATCTCCGGCAAGAACGGCGAGCGGACGCTGCTGGTGTACGTCACGAAGGACGGGTTGATCACGGATCTGGACATGGTGGACGTGTAGCCGCGTAGTGCCGGACACTCGGCGCGGGGTGGCGCCGTAGGGGCAACGAGACCTCTGCGGAGCAACGTTCATGTTGGCCTCTGTTCCAGCGACCCGCCGTTCGGGAGAGAGCCCAGCCTCTCTCGTCAAAAGCTGTTCGTTCTGCTGCGACCAGATCCCGCGCGAAGCCAAGAAGTGCCGAACATGCGGGGAGTGGGTCGTGAGCACATCCACCGGTGCCGCGTCGGCTGGACTGCGGCTGCTCGCCCTGTTCTGGGCCGGCCTCACGGTGCTCGCCGCCGGCGGGCTGTGGACGGTGGCCCAGGGAATCCGACGATGGGTCTGGCTGCACGCGGTGAATCCCGACGTCACGCCGCAGCTGGTCGACCTCGCCCTCTACACCCTCATCGCGTTCGTCGTCCTCAAGGGGTTCACGGTGAGCGTCGCGCTGGGACTCATCGCGCGGCTGGCACCGCGAAGGCCGAGACGGTGAATCGTGAACCGTGAGACGTGAACGGTTCACGGTTCACGTCTCACGTGCAGTTCCCGGATGCGCCGAGTGAGGAATCGCCGCTGTGGTTCCTGCGTGGCCAACGAGAGCGCGGTGGTGTATGCCGCAATCGCCTCGTCGGCCCGACCGAGCCGGCGAAGGAGATCCGCCCGCGCGGCGTGGGCCGGCTGATAGGACGCGAGCTCGTCCCGTGTGATCAGCTCGTCGATCAGGGCGAGACCGGCCAGCGCGCCTTCGCACATCGCGACGGCGGCCGCTCGATTGAGCTCGACGACGGATGATGGCTGCACGCGCAACAGCACGTCGTACAGCCCGACGATCTGCCGCCAATCGGTCTCCTCGGCGCGCGCCGCTTCGGCGTGCACGGCACCGATCGCCGCCTGCAGGGTGTACGGGCCGAACCGGCGCGAGCGCAAGGCGCGCTCGGTCAGCTCGAGCCCCTCGCGAATGCTGGCGCGGTTCCACAGTGCGCGGTCCTGATCGTCGAGAAGCACGATCTCCCCGTCGTTCGAAAGTCGCGCGTCGCGTCGCGAGTCGTGCAGGAGCATGAGCGCAAGTAGGCCCTCCGCCTCCGGCTCGTCGAGCAGCTCGACGACCGTCCGCGTGAGCCGGATCGACTCGACGCAGAGGTCGGCCCGCGTCAGCGCATCGCCAAAGCTGGCGGCGTATCCCTCGTTGAAGATGAGGTAGAGCACCGCCAGCACGGCGTCGAGACGCTCGGGGAGATCCCGCTGCTCCGGGACCTCGTACGGGATCCTGGCCTCGCGGATCTTGTTCTTCGCCCGGACGATGCGCTGCGCCAGCGTGGACGCGGGGACCAGAAAGGCGCGGGCGATCTCCTCGGTCGTCAGCCCGCCGACGGTGCGCAGGGTGAGCGCGACCTGCGCCTCGAGTGCGAGCGCAGGGTGGCAGCAGGTGAAGATCAGCCGCAGCCGATCGTCGGCGATGTCGTGATCGAGCGGGTCGGCGACGTCCGTCGAATCGGCCAGCTCACGAGCGATCGCCGCGCTGCGGTCGTCGAATGCGGCCCGCCGGCGCAGGTGATCGATCGCCTTGAAGCGTCCCGCGCTCACGAGCCAGGCGCGCGGGTTCGCCGGGACGCCGTTGGTGCCCCACGATTCCATTGCCGCGGTGAAGGCGTCGTGCAGCGCTTCTTCGGCGACGTCGAAGTCGCCGAAGAGGCGAATCAGCGTCGCGAGCACGCGGCGCGACTCCGACCGATACACCTCGTCCACGACGTCGCGAATCGACACAGCGTCGGGCATACGGTCGGAGCCGAGCGAGGAGCGTGGGCTAGTTGAACGTCATGATCGGGCGGACCTCGATCGATCCCAGCTTCGCCCCCGGGATGCGCGACGCAACCTCGATCGCGTCGTTCAGGTCCTTGGCGTCGATGAGATAGAAGCCGCCGAGCTGTTCCTTCGTTTCGGCGAACGGGCCGTCGGTGGTGACGCGCTTGCCGTTGCGGACGCGGATCGTCGTCGCCGTCGTCGTGGGCGTGAGCGCCTCACCGGCGACGTAGTGTCCGCTCGACTGGATGTCGTGGGTATAGTCGTTGTACTCGCCCAGCCATTTGCCGCTCTCCTCCGGCGACATCTTTGGCCACCGCGTCTCGTCGCCGTAGATCAAGCAGAGATACTTCATGGGATCCTCCCGTAAGGTGAAATGACGTACTCCTGGGAGTAGTCGAATGGAGCTGCGCGGAATCGACACCGCTGATGGGCGGCGAGCAAGTCGTTCTGACGTATACGTTTGTCACATGATTGCTCCAACAGCGACGCCGCGGCGCGCCTTTGGGCTCGCGTACGGCCCCCTCGCATCCATCCCGCGCCAGCGGCATCTTCGGGGATGCGTCCACTCATCCTCGGATTCGCGGCGGCATTGATGATTGCGGGCGGCATGCCGCATCGCGCCGGCGCGCAACCCGCGCTTCGCCCCGTCGCCGACTCGTCCCCCTTCCGCCCGCTCGACCTCCCGACCGCCACCAACATCCGCACGGGCGCCGGACGGCCCGGCCCGGACTACTGGCAGCAGCGGGTGGACTATCGCATCTCGGCGGCGCTCGACACGGCACGACACGAGCTGCGGGGACGCGAGAGGATCCATTACGTCAACAATTCACCTCATGCGCTGCCGTATCTCTGGCTGTTCGTCGAGCAGACCATCTGCAAGTCCAACAGCGTCACGAGCACGTTGAACCAGCCGCCGCTCACCTTCGCCGACATCACCTTCGACTTCTCGTGCGGCGCCGGACCGGCGGGATTCACGGAAGGAATGGTGCTGGAGTCGGTGCAGGTGTCCGGCGCGGATGCGAAGCGCACGGTGTACGGAACGACGATGCGCGTCGATCTCGCGCGGCCGCTGGCACCGAAGGCGAGCATCGACCTGGAGATTGCGTGGCACTTCACCGTGCCCGAGCAGGGGGCGGGCCGGATGGGGCGCGACGGCGCGCTGTACGAGATCGCGCAGTGGTATCCGCGCATGGCCGTGTATGACGACGTGCGCGGGTGGAACCACGAGCCGTACATCGGCGCGGGGGAGTTCTATCTCGAGTACGGCGACTTCGA
>DASXHF010000137.1:0-2056 GCA_036488775.1 Gemmatimonadaceae bacterium
CGAGGTGCGAGTGTCGGATCGCTGTGCCGAACGGACCGAACCGGTGGCGTCGCCGCCGTTACAGGCGGCAACCGTGAGAGCGAGCAGGGTGAGAGCCATCGGGTATCTCATGTCGTGCCTCCATCGAAGGGGACGCGCGCCGGAGGCCGGATTTGACCCGGCGAATTGCGCCCCCCATGATTGAGGTAGCTGGTCACCGAAAGCTCACCGACCGCTCACCGGGAGCTCACTGCAGCTTCCAGGACGACGAATGCTGGTCCTCGAGCTGCTGGGCCGACTCTCTCTCTGCCGTAGCGACGGCGCAGCTCCGCCGGCCGCTCGACAGAAGCGGCGCCTCGGCCTGCTGGCGATCATCGCGCTCGCCGGCAAGCAGGGCATCTCGCGACGGCGCGTCGAGGCATACCTGTGGGCGGAGAGCTCGTCCTCCCGCGCTCGACACGCGCTGGACCAGACGATGTACGCGATCCGGCGCGCCCTTGGCCTCGACGTCATCATCGCGGCAGGTCAGGAGCTGCGGCTCGATCCCAATCTCATCGCGGTCGACGTCTGGCAGTTCGACGCCGCGATCGACGCCGGCGACTGGGCGTCCGCGGTCAGACTCCACACCGGACCTCTCCTCGACGGATACGAGTTCGGCGAGAGCCAAGAGCTCGAGTCGTGGCTGGACAGGGAGCGCGCGCGCCGGCTTCAGGCGTATCGACTCGCAATCGAGTCCCTCGCCGACCGCTCCGCGCGCACGGACGACCATGCGCAGCACATCGCGTGGCGGCGGCGGCTCGTCAGCGCGGATCCGCTCTCCGCCGGCTCGACGACGAAGCTCGTTCGCGCGCTGGCTGCGGCCGGCGATCGCGCGGGTGCGGTGAAACAGGCCCGCGAGTATCAGGAGTTCGTGCGTCACGCGCTCGAGATGGATCCCGAGCCCGAGATCGAGCAGCTCGTCGCCGAGCTCAGTCACTCGGCACCAGACATCGTGACGCGCACCGCCGCGCCGCGCGAACCGCCGGCGATCGCGGATCCGATCGTCCTTCCGCCGGAAGCGTCCACCGCTCCCGTGGCCGGCGGTTCGTGGCCAGCCCGCAAGGCGGGCATCGCCGGCATCGCTTCCATTGCCGCGCTCGTGCTGCTCGTCGTCGGGGTGTTTGCCGTGCAGAAAGTCCGTGCGAGCAGCGCGTCGACCGTCGTCGCCAATGGATCGGGTTCTGGACGATCGGCGACTCCATCGGCCGAGGCCCGCGCCGCCTATCTTCGCGGCGTCGCTGCGTGGGAGGATCGGACCAAGGAAGGCAACGACCGCGCGACCGTTCATTTCCGCCGCGCGACGCAGCTCGATCCCGGATACGCCGAGGCGTACGCCGGACTCGCGGAGGCGTACGTGCGCATCGGCTACTTCGGCTACCGGCCGGCGGACGCGATGTTTCCCAAAGCGAAGGCTGCCGCGTTACGAGCCATTGCCCTCGACAGCACCAACAGCGCCGCGCACACCGCGCTCGCGACCGAGTCGATGTGGGAGCACGACTTCGCTCGCGCGGAGTCGGAATACGAGCGCGCCATCTCGTTCGACTCGACCAACGCCACCGCACATCAGTGGCACGGCGTCCTGCTGATGATGTTGGGGAAAAGGGCTGCCGCCGTGGAGGAGGAGCGGGCGGCGTCCGATCTCGCACCGCTCAACCTCCAGATTCAGAACAACTACGCCACCTTTCTCAACATTGCCGGCGACCGCGCCGGTGCATTGCGCCAGTTCCAGAAGACGGTTGGCGAGGAGCCGGATTCTGCGTGGGCCAACAGAAACCCGTGGGTGCTCGCCAACATGGCGCGGGTGTATGCGGACGACGGCGAGTATTCGCGCGCCACTCGGATGATCGGGCGCGCGGTGGCGATCGTCCCTCGGATCCCGCGCGCGCTGCACACGTTGGCCGTGATCGACGACGAGATGGGTCGCCCGGATCTGGCTCTCCTGGCATTCGCGCGTGCGGATTCGTCGAACGAGCAGTACGCGGCCTATCGCGGCATGGTGTACGGCGATCGCGGGATTCCGGACTCCGCGTTCTTGTGG
>DASXHF010000183.1:0-8009 GCA_036488775.1 Gemmatimonadaceae bacterium
TCGCCGCCGAGTATGTAGCGCTCGCCTGGTCGTCCGCGCTCCAGCGCCGCGATGATTCCCGCGGCGACGTCGTCCACGTGCACCACGCATGTACCGCCGCTGCAAACGAGCACCGGTCTCGAGGTCGCGAAGTCGATCAGATTGCCTGCGGTGATGAGCGCCGTGTCGCCCGGACCGTACACCTCCGCTGGATTCACGACGATTGCCGGCACGCCGCGCGCATGTGCGTCGCGCGCGATGACCTCGGCGCGATGCTTGGCGAACGCGTAGTGCAGCTTCGGGTCGGGCACCGAGAACTCGGCCCCCTCGTCGAACACGACCGGGCGGTCCGACGCGGCGATCGCCGCCGTGCTCGAGACGACGACCACGCGATGGTCACCGAGATGCCCTGCGACGTCGAGCACGTTACGCGTGCCGTCTTCGATCACGGCCTCGAGAAACGATGGTTCGTCCTGCTCCCACCCACCCGGCGCCGCGAGGTGAACGGTGCAGTCGCAACCAGCCATCGCCGCGCGCAGCGACGCGACGTCGCGAACGTCCCCGGTTGCACGTGTGAAGGGCAGCCTCTCGATGCGATCCACGCGGCTGGTATCGCGAAGAAGGCAGACGAGTTCGTGGCCGGCCGTCACGAGGTGTCGCGAGACCGCCGATCCGATGAAGCCGTTGCCGCCGGTTATGAATATTCTCATATACGACGGCTAGGCCCGGCGCCCTGCCCCGACGGCGCGACTCACGAGCTCGCGCCCTGCTGCCGGCGGCGCTTCCGTCGCTCGTACATGAAGATCACCGGAATGTAGAACAGGATGTCGGCCGAGAGCTTTCCCGCGATGATGCCCAGCTCCGGCCCGACGAGTCGCACGCCGACTCCCATGCAGAACGGCCGGATCACCAGAGTGTCGAGCACGCCGGCCGGCCCGAACTCTTCGAGCAGACCGGCGATGACTTTGCCCGCGTCGCGAACGCCAAGTACGCGCCCCGCTCCGCGCGCCGTGCGAGCGGAGGCGAGGAAATCCCGCGTGATGATGAAACCGCCGTAGCCGATGCTCTCACCCCACGCACCGCCGTACGCGGCGGCGATGGCGCTGCCCGTCACTCGGCGGACAGCGACGGACCCTAACAGGGCGCAGGTGATGCCGGCGCACTCCGCGAGGCCGTAGCGGCTCAACCAGTCGAGAAGCCGGGAGCGCAGGCCGCCCGATCTCAGCGTACGGTGACGCTGTCCCGCGCGAGCGTGACCGCGGACACCTGCGACATGGACTCGAAGTAGGCGACGAAGCGATTCGTCTCGGCGGCCGGCTGCAAGCGAAGGTTCTGTGCCCATCGATAGCCGATCGGCTGGTACCAGAGCTCCGCGCTGATGCGGAAGGGTCCACGAGCTCGCGCGACGTCGATGCTGTAACGGGTCCGGTGGGATCCGCCCACGAACGCCGGATCCCTCGCCGCATCGCCCAGCACGGCGATGTCGGGTTCGGCGGTCGTCTTGTCGAAGCCGCGAGGTAGGATGCGATTGTCCTTGATGTATGCGACGCCGGACAGCAGTCCCGTCGTCACGACACCGTGCACGTCCTCCAGGATGGATTCGTAGATCTGCACCTGGTCGGGGCGCGTGATCTCACGATAATGCGGCTCGTACTTGGTGCGGTCGTCGTCGTTGTCGTTCCCGACGATTCTTCCCGCCGGCGTGAGCGCGCCGGACTCGAACACCGTCGCGCCCGATCCGTCGCGCACTGCGACGTGCAGCCACGCGCGCCGCGACGGATAGGCGGACGGCAGCTTGTGGCCGCCCAAGTTCGTCACGTCGACGTCGACGACGACGCGTCCTGGCGCGGCCGGCCCAGGGCTCACCGCCACCGTTGCGGCCTGCGCCAGCAGCTGCCGGGTTTGGGCCGCCGCCGCATCCAGCTCCTGTGGGAGCGCCTCGACCGCCAGCTCCGCACGGTAGCGGTTCAGCATGCCGAGCATGAAGAAGTTTCCGCCGGGGAACCAGTGGCGCCGCACGTCGGGCCGCGGTTGGCCCTGCACCGCCGTGATCGGAACGCTGTCGCCCGCGGCAACGACGAGGGGCATGTGACAGGACTGGCAGCTCTGCCTCGCGCGATAGGCGCTGTGCCGCCACTCCTGGAAAGGCATCTGCTCCGGCAGTGTTCCGATCTGATTGCCGGCCGAATCGAGCGTCTTCGTGTAGAGCGTATGGCACGTCGCGCAGAGCTCGGATTGGCGTACGTGCTCGCTCTGCGTCGGAACGAAGCCGGTCGACGAATGCATGACCGTCGTGTGTCCCCGGTCCACGTCGTATGGACCGTAGATGGGCCGGCGGCCGACGGAGGTCACGGTGTCGACCGAGAAGCCGCCGTTGAAGCTGGATGGATCGCCAAACCGGTCCTTCGCGATCTGATGACACATCGTGCACGAGACGCCATCGGCGGACAGACTGTCGAGCGGATCGCTTCCATGATTCGTTGGAAAACGCGCGAACACCTCGCCCTGGCCCCCCGCCACGTGCTGCGTGAAGCGCTGCATCGGCATGTGGCAGGTCGAGCATACATCCTGGATCTCCGCGCTGCTCCTCGGGTGATCGAGCACCTCTCGGCGCACGGATGCCTGCCAGTACGGGTCGCGCGAGGAGTTGGCCATGATCGACGCGCGCCAATCGAATCCGATCGACGCATCTTGCCCCGACGGCGCCGTGAGGCTGCTGTGGCACGACACGCAGCGATCCGCCGTCAGGAAATGCGCCGGACCGACGTCGGCACCACTTCGCGGGGCGGTGCCGTAGCCGACCGCCGCCACGAGGACAGCCATCGTGGCGACCGCCGCGACGGGCGGGCCGAGGCGCTTCAGTGTTCGCATCCGGGGCACCACCCTTTCCAGCCTTGAAGGAGCGGGCCGTCGGCCGTATCCCAGAGCAGGTACGCGAGGAACTGCGTCGAGTGCGTGTCCCTCTGTGTCAGCGGGACGTTGGCCCCGATGCTCGCACGGACGTGCTGCAGCGCGCTCAACGAGACCTGCACCGCCGGCGCCACCGTCCAGGCGACCGGCGCGCCACTGACGAGGTCGCGCGTACCGGTGACTCCGATCATCGGCGACCAGATGCGTGTGATCGGACCGACGGCCACCGTCGTGCCGAGCACGCCACTCCAGAAGGCCGACCGCGGCGCGCGCGACAGATCCGTTGGAAGCTCGACGCCGCCTTGAAACTGGAAGTAGCTTCGCGCGGGCAGCAGCTGCGCCCCGAGGAGATAGCCCTCGAAGGCCGTCGTGCCCGTACCGAGGCCCGTCGCCTGGTCGCCCGTCGGCAAGATGACGCCCCCCAATCCACTCACGATCGTGCCGCTGGCTGGGTTGGCGAGGAACACGTGCTTGCCCGTGAGCGAAATGTCGCCCATTCCGCCAACCCATGATTGGCCCGGGCGGCCGACGAACCCGAAAGGAACGTCGAGCTCGAGCTGCTCGCGGGACCCGAAGCGCTTCTCGAAGATGAGATGATTCTCGACCGAGCGCGGTTCCCGAGTCGTGACGGTGCTGGTCAGCACCACTTCGTCTTCCGGAAAGGCCTTCTCGGTGGTCTGAGCGAGCGGCACGTTGAACTCGCCGTGCGGCCATCGCGGATCCGCGCAGAGCGTTCGGAGATAGGAGGCCACCCGCCGAATCTGCTCCCGGGTGAGCAGGTCGCGGAACGCCGGCATGATGCGGCTGAAGCCGCGCACGGGGCCGCCGTCGCGAATGACGGCTGCCCAATCCACTTCCATCTCGGCCGAGGTGGCGCCACAGTCGGTGAAGTCGGGCATCGGCACCGCGAAGCCCACGGTCGTCTGCGGTTGCCCTCTGCCGTCGGGGCCGTGGCAGCCGGCACACGTCGCCAGGAAGATCTCCTCGCCCGTAGCGGGTGCACGGCCGTGGCGGTGGGGCATCGAGGCAGCCAAGCGCGCCGCAGCGCCGCCATGACCGAGGGTGCGCTCGGCCGGGGGTGCGTCCGTGGCGCCGCTGACGCCGACGACGAACACCAGCCCCGACAGCGCGACGGCCGAGAGACCCACGACGAGACGCGTCGGCAATGAATCAACGATCACGATTCGCGTAGGCTCGCACGGTGTCTGGCAGCATGGTCGTGTGGGATACTGTCAACGATAACGGGCCGGGGCCATCGTACGTTGGTAGGAGCGTTGCTGAGGCTGATCCTCGCGATGGCGCCGGAAGACGCGCCTCGCGAGCGCGCACAGCTGCTCGACGGCGAACCCCTCGGAGCCAACGGCCGCCGAGGGGTTCGCGATCTTCTCAAGATTCAACAGCGTGATCGGAGCGCGCTACCCGACGGCAGCGAGCGACCTCTCGCCCGCCTCGCGCGCGTGGACGTGGATCCGCGCGACGCAGGTGGGCGTTACCGCCAGCTGATGTCAGCCCGGTCCCGCACCGTCGTCGGATAGGCGCTGCTGGACGTCAGGTACCCCGCCGCCGGCACGTCGCGGCCATAGCTGGTGAGCATCGCGCGCCCGTCGCCTTCCACGCGGACGACCGTGTAACCGTAGAAGTTGATCGACGCCTCGTCGACCACGGATTCGAGACGGCTGCCCCCGTTGCCGGCGATGATCTGCCAGGTCTGGCCGAAAGCGCCGCGAGCCCGCGAGTACAGATGGTCGTGAGCGGCCAGCATCGCCTCGGCATGATTGTCGATGAGCGAATGCCAGAAGTCGTCCCGCAACGCGGGCAGGACCTTTCCGAGATCATCGCCCACGGCGTTTGCCGGCCTGTACTGGCTGGCGGGGTATCCGTACGCCGGCTTGTGAGCGATGGCGAAGATGTGCCGCGCGCCGCGGCGGCGGGCATCGCGGAGGTCGCTCGCCACCCACTTCGTCGGCACGCTCCAATCGCGTCCCACTGGATCGCTGTCCAGCAGGAGGAAATGGGTTCCCTTGTAGTCGAACGAATAGCTCAGCGAGCTCTGATCCGTCGCCAGGCCATCCGCTCCGCCGGCGTGCGGTCCGTTCCCGCCGAAGGGAGCGATGTACGGTCCCATCACCTCGAGCCACGTCTGCTCGGCAGCCAGCGTTGCGACCTTGCTCTTGTTCTGCACTTCGTGGTTGCCGGGAATCGGGACCAGGCGCACGTCGGAGCCGGCGAGCGGCGACGCCTCGTACACGGCGCGCCACCCGAGGAGCTCCGCCTTGAGCTCCGGCTGGCTGTTCGTGTAGCCGAACACGATGTCGCCCGCCAGGAACAGGAACTTCGGCCGGGGGCGCATGGCGGCGACTTCGGCGAATGTGCGACGCAGCTGCTCGAGGTTCGCCGTGCTCGGGTTCACCGCCTTGTTGGTATCGGGCGTATCGACGCGATTGCAGCCGACGACCACGAACGAGAACGCCCCGCTGCCATTGTCATCCTCGGACGTCGTCGCACCGTTGTTGTCCCCGGATCTCTCGGCGCTCGGCGCCAGCTGGTTGGACGACACGATGCGCGGTGCAGCTACCGGCTCGGTACCGCCGCATGCGGCAACGAGCAGGGCGCACGCAAGGACGAGTGGGGACGCTGTTCTCATGAGGTTCGGGCTCCGTCGAAGGGGGACGCGCCAAGCGGTGCGTGCATCGTCGATTGTTCGTGTCACGATGCGGCGACCCCTGCGCCCGCGTTCTGTAACGCGGTCGACCTCGCCCGCGATCACGTCTGGCACTCGTGTCTTTTGACCGGTAGGCCGGGTCTACGAGACGGACTGCACGAGTCCTCCGCGGGCACCGACTTCGGGCGTCCTACGGCCCCGGCCGCGCCCATGAGGTCAGCCGGAGACCGTTCCCGACGGCCCGCGTTGTGCCCTGACAGGCTCTTCAGCGCGGAACCTGAAGCCGCAAACCTGGACTTGGATGCCGTGAGCTCCTACGCCGACATATTGACGGGTGCGAGGCAAGTCCTCGAGGGCAACTGGCGCGAAGGCCGCGCGGCTTCCGGATTGGCCTTTGGGTACACCTGCCCCGATCCGGAAAAGTACCCGGACCAGTTTTTCTGGGACTCGTGCTTTCACGCGCTGGCATGGAGCCGGATCGATCCGGCGCGTGCGATGCGCGAGCTTCGCTCCCTCGGCGCGGCACAGCAGCCGTCGGGCCTCATCGGGCACACGACGTTCTGGAACGGACCGGCTCGTCCGTCCCGCGCCTTCACATACAACCTGCTGCACCGGCGGGCATTTCAGACGTCCACGATCCAACCGCCGCTGCTCGGATGGGTGTGGGCGGAGGTCGCCGACCGGACCGGTGACGCGGCCTTCGCCGATGAAGGGCGCGCGATCGTCGAGCGGTTCCACGAATTCCTCGATCGCGAGCGCGCCGATGCGGATGGTCTGATCGGCATCCTCCAGCCCGACGAATCCGGCCTCGATGCCACGCCCGCGTACGACGAGCCGCTTGGTTGGCGCAGCCATCCGAAGGTCGGCTTCCTCGCGCTGCGCGCCTTCAACCAGCGCCGTGGTTTCGACTATCGGCGAATCGTCGCCGACGGCGGGTTTCACGCCACCGACGTCCTCGTGAATACGGCGTGGATTCTCGGCTGGGAGGGACTCGCTCGGCTGGGCGCCGGGGGTGCCGCGGAGCGCGCCCAGCAACTGACCCGTTCACTCGTTCAGCGCCTCTATGATCGCAAGGCAGGAACGTTCTTCGCCGCGGGACCCACCGGCGAGCTGCTCAGGGTGAGCACGTGGGCCGGCCTGGCGCCGCTCGCGCTCGACCGCCTCTCGCCCGACATCGGGCACCGAATCATCAATGAGCATCTGCTCAACCCGACGTGCTTCTGGCTCGACTATCCGATCCCGAGCACCGCAGCGTGCGAGCCGACCTTCGTGCCCGGCAGCGACCGATATCTCTGGATGGATCGCTATTGGCGCGGCCCGACCTGGCTGTTCTCCACCTGGTTCATCGCGCGCGGATTGGCACGTCTGGGCTACGCACGGGAAGGCGCACATCTGGCCGACCGAACGCTCGCGCTGATCAGGCAGTCGGGGTTCCGAGAATATTTCAACCCGATTACGGGCCAAGGGATGGGCGCGCGCAACTTCGGAGTATCGACGATCGCGCTGGAATGCGCGATCATCGCCGAGCGGGGACCCGACGTGCGGCTGTCGGTCGCCTGACGGTCCCGCGTCGTCGCCACGCCAGATGAAGAGTGAATCTCATCGCATCGGCGCGTGTTTCGCGGGCGACGGCGGGCGACATGACCGATGGCTCGGTCAGAATTTCGTATTCGCTCGCACACCGTAGGGGCGATTCGTCTCACGGGTGGAGCGACGTGCAACACGCGCGATACTCATGAAACCCGATGAGCATGTCGGGCGTACGAATTCCTACCTCCCTGGGCTGCCGGCCGCGATCACACGCCCCGCCCACTCCACGACCTCCCCGTCCCCTCAGACGCTCATGCGCTTCCGCATCCTTGCGCCCGCCGTCCTGGCCATCGCGTTGGCTACCTCGCCCGTCAGCGCTGCAACTCCCACACGTTCGGACGATGGCGTGTCCGCCCTGGCGGCGTCGCGCGCCGGCCTCTACATGCTGACCCTCGCCGGCACGCGCGGCGGACAGCCGGTCGACCTGGCCATCGAGCAGGCCAAGAACGGTTTCACCGCGCTGCTCATCACCCCCGAGCACGAGAGCTGGCTGACCAACGTAACGTTCGACGGGAAGCGGCTGACTGGCACCGCGGCGACGTCGGCCGGCCCCGGCACGCTGGTGCTCGAGATGACGGACACCGGCGCGCACGGAACGCTCGCCGTGGCAGGCCGCACGATCACGATCTCCGGCACGCGCGAGCGCTGATTTTTCCGCACGCCGTCCTGAACGCGAGAGCGCCCCGGCATATCGTCGGGGCGCTTCTCGTTCGCCCCACAGCCAGCTCCGCGCCTGCGTCCGTTCGCTGAATCAATGTCCGGACGACAGCGGGAGATCGCGGAGATATTGCGCGAGACGGCCAAACCCCTCGCGCACCGAATCGTCGTGGGCCGAGTACGAGGCGCGCGCCCAGAGCGGCGTTCCGAA
>DASXHF010000226.1:0-2310 GCA_036488775.1 Gemmatimonadaceae bacterium
CTGCAGCGGAAGTACCCCGGCTTGCGCGTCTCACGCACACCCGACGGCAGCCTCGCCTTTCAGATCCGCGGCACGTCGTCGTACACCAGTCGCGACACGCCTCCGTTATTCGTCGTCAACGGTTCGCCTGTGAGAGCGGGACCAAACGGCGAGCTCATCGGCGTCGATCCCTATGAGATCGACACTGTGAAAGTATTGAATCCCGCCGAGGCGGGGGTGTACGGTATCGATGGCGCCAATGGAGTCATCGTGATCACGACCAAGCGTGGGGCGAGGCCGGCGCCCTGATCGAATCGAGAGAGAATTTGCTAGACACGAAGACCGGACGATCGTTCCCATCGTCCGCCACACTCCGCGCCGCGCTTCTCCGGTACGACGAAGTCGTCGCGGCGCAGGGGGTGGCGAAGCTCGCCGAGCTCGATCGCTGGTATCACCGCGAGCTGCCGCAGGCGATCTCGGCGCGACCTCGGCCGCACGTCACGCTCGCGGAGCTCGTGCGGCTCGCCGAGTGGAAGATGTCGCGCGGGGTGTGGCGTGCGCCGAATCTCGTGCTCGTGCGCGGCAACGATCCCGGCGTGGTGCAGGAGGTGACCGCCGCGGCGCTCGCACTGATGCCGCATCCCACCAAGCCGATCGCGACGCTCGCGAAGGAGCTGAAGGGTGTGGGGCCGGCAACGGCGTCGGGCGTCGTCGCCGCTGCGCGCCCCGACGTCTATCCGTTCTTCGACGAGCTCGTGGCGGAGCAACTGCCCGGCTTCGACAAGGTGGCGTGGACGGTCAGCTACTATGCGCGCTACGCCGAAGCGCTACGCGAGCGTGCAACGGAGCTGGGCGACGAGTGGACGCCCGCGTCGCTCGAGCGGGCGCTCTGGGCGCACGCCGGCGGGAAGGCAGGGCGAAAGTAGCTTCCGTCCGGCTACCGGTAGATCGTTCGGACCGGGTTGTACGTAAAGCCCAGCGTGAAGCGCAGCGACGTGAGTGCGAAGCTCGGGTCGGCAGTCGAGGTGGACGAGAGGTCGTGCGCGGTCATGCTATAACGAGTCGCGAGCAGTGCCGTCGTCACCGAGAAGGTTCGCGTCAGCCCATACTCGAGCCCACCGCCAACGATGCCGCCCCATCCGTGGCTGTACTGCGACGTATACGGCGTGTTGACCGCTGGCACTCCATACGGGCTCGAGACGAGCGCACCGAGCTCGCCGGTGCTCGACGTCAGATATCCGACGCGCAGATCGACGAAGGGATCCAGCTGGCGCTCGGAGCGCTGAGCGTGAATGCGCGTGCCCAGCTCCGCGGTGCGCAGGAAGACCGGTCCGCCCGCGAGCGACGAGGTGAGGTCCATCGACGCCGCGGCGAGGTCGGTAAGACGGTACTCGGCGTGCGCGCCGGCGCCGAGTGTCATCCACGACGATGACGCGCGGTTCGCGAAGCCGGACGTCTGCACGTAGCTCACCAGCGGATAGCTCTCGATCGAGATCCGCAGCCGCTGGTACGCGAGGGCTCGCGCGATCGGCTCCGGCTTGCGAGGGAGCGGGTCCGGATCGGTCGGGTACGGTTTGAGGATTCGGGGAAGGGGAATGCGCTGCGCGCTCAGAACGGCTGGCAGCAGCAACGAGGCGATCGCGATGACGAAGCGGGTGCGCATGGCTCCCTCCGTGATGACGTTCCGCGTCCTCGAACGGGCAGGATCGACCACGTAAGTATTGTCCGAAATTCCTGGTGCGGCAAGAAGGCGCCCCACCCACAAATGCCGAACCGGCGGCGTGCGCTCATCGCGTCACGCCGCCGGTTCGATGTTCGATTGCGCTACTGCTTCTGGTCCTGTGTCCTGGGCTTACCCTTTCGACGTTTTCCATCGGAGGTGGAATCCGCCGCCGAGGTGAAGGTCGAGTCGGTGGCAGGCTCGGCCCGGCCGTGCTTGTCGTTCGGATCCGCCTTGGGCTTGGAATCGTCCTTGTGCTCGGGCTGGGTCGCCGGCTTGTTGTCGGGCTTGTTGTCGGGCTTGTCGGGCTTCTGTTCTGGCGGTGCGGCCTGGGCCGGGTGCTCCGGCTTCGTGGGCGTGGGCGTTACAGGGATCGGTATCCCCCACGGACCGATGCGTCGCGTCGTCTTCGGGTTGCCGTGGTCGTCGGCCGGTTGGCCGTTGCCGCGTTGGCCGGAGCTGTTGTTGCCGTTGTTGCCGTTGTTGCCGTTGTTGCCGTTGTTGCCGTTGTTGCCGTTGTTGCCGTTGTTGCCGTTGTTGTTGCCGTTGTTGTTGCCGTTGTTGTTGCCGTTGTTGTTGCCGTTGTTGTTGCCGTTGTTGTTGCCGTTGTT
>DASXHF010000072.1:0-10425 GCA_036488775.1 Gemmatimonadaceae bacterium
GACCACGTACCACGTCTCGCCTTTGCGCAGGAGTGTGGCGTGCGCGGTCGAGACGCTCTCGTCGCGGATGCGGACGTCGCTCTGCTCGCCGCGGCCGATCGACACGACGGGACGATCGATGTGAAAGGAGGCGCCGGCGAATGGGCCGCGGATGATCTCGAGCGTTGCCGTAGGAGCGTGGACTCCGGCGGGCCGCTTGGCGGCGCCCGGCAGCTCCGTGCGCAGCCGAGACATGTCGAGCACCGTCGTCGGCGCGCGGCTCGCGCTGGCGCTCAGCGGCGACCCGTCGCCCTCGGCGCCTTCGACCTCGAAGCGCAGCTCGGCATCGTGGAGACGCAGCACGTCGCCATGATCGAGGATGTGGGTGCCGATCACGCGTGCGCCGTTCACCAGCGTACCGTTGGAGCTCTCGTCGGTGAGGAGATAGCCGCCCGGCACCGGGCTGATCGACGCGTGGCGGCGGGAGACGCCCATGTCGTCGATCACGAGGTCGCATTCCAGATCGCGTCCGATCACCACCTTGCGCGCCGGAAGGAGGAACGAGACGTCGGTCTTGAGGTTGAGCAGTCGCGCTCCACGCGCGATCGCCTCGGCCGGACGGGACGCCGGGAAGCCGGAGCCCGAAGACACCTCGCGTTGCTCGGTCACCGGGCCGGAGGGGATCGGCGTCTCGTGCGTCGTCTCGCCGAGCTCGTAGACGAGCCGGTTCGGTCCGATGTCGATGTGTGCCCCGTGACGGAGCTCGGCGGGCGCGACACCGAGCGGCACGTCGTCCAGACGGACGACGACGGCGGCGGTGATGCGCTGGATGAGGACCGGTCCGTATTCCGGGACCGTGATCGTGGCGATGGCCGGCTGCCACGCGAGCGCGGCCACCGGCACCGCATCCGCACCACGACCTCCCAGCGTATTCGTTCCGGGACGCAGGAGATAGCGGTCGGGCCCCGATCTCAAAATCGGCATGTACGCCGTGTGCCTCGCAGGAGTTGACTGCCGGAATCAGCAACGCCGGGGCCCGGACCAGCGTCCGCCAGCGAGCTGCCGCCGTGGGCGACAGCTAACCCTCAAATCTGTGGTGGGGTGGTCCTTTTGGTAGTGACACACCTCACTAGAAGCGACGTGAGCCGTATAGCCGTGCGACGACGGGAGACGAGTCGTCGGGAGGCGAGTCGTTGGCTGGCTTAACCGAGTCAGCTACCGTCTTACGGCCCGGCTGCCTTACTGCTCCACGATGATCAGGAACCTCGAAGGCGCCCAGAACTTCGGCACGTCGGCGATCGTGAGATTTCCCTGAAAGCTGTCGTTGTCGCGGTCGGAGACGGTTGCGTAGTCGAGGCTCTGACGGGACACGACGCGATAGCGGCGGTTCGCGTCGGGGACTTCGATCGTCTTGGTGCCGCGCTGATCGACGGCGGTGAAGACGCTCGGGTCCACCGTACGCGACATCTGCAGCGTCCGGCCCGGATGCGCGATCAGCAGGTTGGCGCCGCCTTCGCGCACGATGATGTTGCGCTTGAGCAGCTCGTCCTCGGTGCCGATGACGTAGAAGGCCTTGTTGTGCTGCTGCTCGAGCTCAGCGATCGTCGCGCCGAGCTGCTTCGTCACCCCGTTCAGGCTGTCGACGCGCGTGGAGAGCGCGTCGATCGCGGCGGTCTGACGCTGGATGGTGGAGTTGAGATCGGCGATCATCGTCGAGTCGCTCGCCAGCTGCGCGCGGAGCGCCGCGTTGTCCTTGTTCGCCTTCGAGAGCGCGACCTGCGTGGCTTGCGCGCGCGCGACGAGCGCGTTGACGCGCTCCATCACGGCCTTGCGATTCTGGATCTGCTGCGCGAGCGGATCGAGCGTCGCACCCTTCTTCTTGTTGTTCTTCGACAGACCCTTCACGCGCGATACGCTGCTGTCGATCTTCATGATGAAGTCGTCGGCCTGAAGAACGATGCGCGTGAGCGAGTCCTTCTGCGCGGCGAGCTGCCCCGCGAGACGCGTCTGCTCGCTGAGCGCGACGGTCTTCGCACTGTCCGCGGCCGCGCGCTCCTTGGACATGCCGCAAGCCATGGTGGCGCCAAGGGCGAGAATCGTGATCGAGAGTGAGCGGGTGTTCGTCATCGGACAGTCCGGGAGGGGGGTACGGCGGGAACGACTCGGGGCGCGGCGCGCGTCGGCACTCTGGACGCCCGTGGTTCGTGGAAGGGCGGAAGAATGACATGCGATGCCCGGTGGGGACTAGCCGAAAGCGCACAGGCTTTCGGTGACTCGTCGCACAGGACACCGCGCGTCGACGCGCGCGTCATCCCTTTGACGAACGGCTACTCCGTTTCGGCACTCGGCGGTGGCGACGACGTCTGCTGACTACCGAGCGCGGCCGCACCGATCATTCCGCCGAGGCCCATCGTCTCCACCGCGCTGCTCGGGACGATCATCAGGGCGCCTTTCTGCTTCAGCCCCTCGAACAGGATGTTCATCGCTCGGAGCTGCAGTGCGGTCGGATTCCCCACATAGGCGCGCGACGCCTGCTCGAACAACGCCGCGATCTCGACTTCCGCCTCGCCGAGGATGATGCGCGCCCGCTTCTCGCGCGTCGCCTGCGCCTCGCGCGACATGGCTTCCTGCAGCGTGGTGGGAATGATGATGTCGCGCATCTCCACGGACTGCACGGCGATCCCCCACGGCATGCACCGCTGGTCGATCAGATCCTGAAGCTCGGTCTCGATCCGCTCGCGACCTCGCAGCAGATCGGACAGCGAGGTGCGACCGATGATGTCGCGCAACGCGGTCTGCGCCGCCCAGCTCACCGCCTGCGGATAGCTCTGCACTTCGAGCGCCGCGCGCTGGGGGTCGTGCGCCATCCAGAACAGCACGGCGTCGACGTTGACCGGCACCGTGTCCGATGTGAGCGTCTCCTCGGCGGCGAAGGGCGTGGTGATCACCCGCTGATCGACCCACGCCGTGATCGTGTCGACGAGCGGAATCCGCCAGAAGAGGCCGGGCCCGCGAAGCCCCGCGAAGCGGCCCATCCGCAGCACGACGGCGCGCTCCCACTGCTGCGCCACCTGCGGCGACAGCGCCGCGAGCAGGCCGACGACGGCGCCGCTGACGATCGCCGCGATGCTGTGCGCGAGAAGCAGCCCGATTGACCCGGCGCCGGCGCCGACGAGGAAGATGAGGAGCGAAAGGAAGTTCGCCCGAGCGCCGGATGGCGCCGTGACGGGCGGCGAGCCTAGCGAAGACTGCGTCAACATCGATCCCTCCTTCAGCTCCTGGGTCAGCGCACTCCCGGTACCGGCGTCGGCAGACCGACGAGCACCGCTGTCATCAGCACGATCGCCCCGCCGACAGCCAGCTCCATCGTCGCCGATCGACGAAGGCGCGCCGTCGCGACATCCGTTCCGAGCACCGGGCGTATGCGACGCCAGTTGAAAAATCCGATCCCGGCGGCTACGGCGACAAGCGCGAGCTTGAGCAACAGAACCGCTCCGTACGAGCTCGTCCAGAGGGCCGAAACGCCACCGAGCCGCAGCCATCCGCTCGCGACTCCGCTGAGCGCAACGAGCGCCGAGCACCAGAGCGCCACGGGGGAAAAGGCGCTCACGAGGCTCGCAAGGCGGCGCGCAGCTTCTTCGCCTGCCTCGAGCGGGAAGGTCGTTCCGATGACGAGGACCCAGAAGAGACCGCCCAGCCAGCCCGCGGCGCCGATGACGTGAACGGTGTCGTCCACGACGGCAAAGGCGCGGAGGTGCTCCGAAGCGGCGGCGTGTCCGCTCAACGCGGCACCGGCCGCGATGAGAATGGCTGCGAATGCAGCGAGCGCCCAACCGACTGGAAGCCGTCGGCGCGCCGCCACGAGCCCGAACAACGCCAGGATTCCCGCGGCCAACTGCAGGCGCCACACCCCTCCCCAACCAGTGTCCATCAACAAGGAATGGACAGGCGTCGGTGATGCGGCAAGCTGCACAGCCATGAGACGGGTCTGGAGATAGAGCCTGGCGACCATGGCGATCAGGAACAACGCGCACACGATCATCGCTCCGCGGGCCAGATATGCCGCGGCGGCAGAGCGTCCGTTCGCGTCGAACGCGTCGGTGCGCGCGAGGACCAATAGTCGAAACGCGACCGCGCCCACCAGCATGACGATGACCGTCAACCACACGGCCCGCGTCACCACCGCCGCCGGCTGGGCCGAGGCGGTGTCGCTGGAGACGTCTGGCGGGGCTAACGGCGCTCGCGCGGCTCGAGTCGGCCGAGGCGTGCCGGCTGCGCTGGTCGCGAGGTGGTCGCTGGTGTCGCCGGGCATGGGCGACGCCGGGCCGGACGCCGCTGCAACTCGGAAAGTGAACGTGCCGCTCGACGGATGTCCGTCAGCGGCGGCGGTGCTCCACCGTACGGTATATCGGCCGGCCTTGAGCACCGAGTCGATGCGAACGCGCACTCCCATGGCGCCGTCCGGGTCCAGCTCGGGTGCCCCGATGGCCACGACCGCGCCGGTCGAGTCGGCGCCGATGATCCTCGTCAGCGCCAGCTCCGGCGTCTCGCTGAACCAGAGCCGGATCGCCGTGGGCGAGACCACCGTCGAACCGGCGGCAGGCGCGCTTCGTCGCAGGTGCGCGTGCGCGCGCGCCGTCGACGGAGTCGTGACGACGCCCGCCAATGCCAGAAGAAGTAGTGCCGGGAGCCGGCGGGAAAAGACGCCAAGGCGGGACACACGCAGAGCCCTCATTCGCTCAAACATCTCCTGGGGAACGCGCCAGGAGAAGTGCGCAGAGGTGCGGCGGTGCGCCGTTACATGCGTGGCGCCGCCAGCTCGCGCTCACCCACGAGGGTGTTTCGCGCCGTCATCCAGCGGAGAAAGGCTGGACCGGGCAAGGCATAATACACGAGCAGCACGAGGTAGATGACGAGGCTCACGCGCGCGTTCAACAGAGCAAGCAGAAATGCGACGCCGTAGAAGACGGGCACGAGCATCCAGTGAATTCTGAGCGCCTGCAGCCGAAACGGGTTGGCGTGCGGATTGACGAGCCGCGCGTTGAGCGCGTGCTGCCACACGGTGCTGAAGAACATTCCGCAGATGCCGAGCGTCCCACTGTAGATCAGCGCCGCCAGCCGCAGCTCCTCCTGCCCTGCGCGCGCATACTCGGCGATGAGCGCGCTCGTGAACGGCAGCATCGCTGCGCAGAGGAGAAGCAGAAGGTTGTAGATCAGCAGACGGTGATCGGTGCGCCGGATATAGTGGAACATGGCGTGGTGATTCGCCCAGACGACTCCGACCTGGAGGAAGCTGAGGACCACGGCGACATACACTGGCCATTGGTGCCACAGGGCCTCCGCCAGCGACATGCCGTGCAGCGCATCACGGCGCGGCACGCGCAGCTCGAGCACGAGCAGCGTGATGATGATCGCAAACACCGCGTCGCTGAACGCTTCGATGCGCGCCGGCGTCGGCTCCTCGTCGACGTACGGCATCGTGTCGGCGACGGCGGCCGGCGGTACGGGTCGTGTCATCTCGAGCTTTGGGCTGGAGGTCTCGCACGCCTGGACGACATCATGATCCGTGCTCGATCGAGGACCGATGTGGGGCAAACCGGAAGTCGCGCTTCCCGATCCTCCGACCGGGAGCATGGCTGGGCACGATGCCGGGCATCGCCCGCCGAGCAGGGGCGATGCCCGACGCCGGCATCGGATTTCGCCGACAGACATCGACACGAGCGCGCCGTACCGTCTCGACACCCTGACGGAGACGGCGTTCGCCATGTTGAGACTCATCGTCGTACCGCTCGACGGATCGTCGTTCGGCGAGCAGGCGCTCCCGCTCGCGATCCGGATCGCCGAGCGGCAGCGCGCCGAGTTGGAGCTCGTGCACGTGTTCGAGACGCTGCCGGCGTACGAGACGCAAGGCGCGCCGCCGCCGGATCCCGCGCTCGACGTCGACCTGCGCAAGGATCGACAGAGCTATCTCGACGGCATCACCGACTGGCTGCGACGCAACACGTCGGCGAAGGTGAGCGCGAGGCTGCTGACGGGCGACGACGTGGCTGCGATGCTCAGCGCCTACCTGAACGAGCGCCACGCGGACCTCGTCACGATGGCGACGCACGGGCGCGGCGGTCTCAGTCGCATCTGGCTCGGCAGCGTGGCGAACGACCTCGTGCGGCGCGCGGACGTTCCGGTGCTGCTCATCCGACCGACGGAGTCCGGGTCACGCGACACGCCGTCGGTGCCGTTCCGGCTCGCGGTGATTCCGCTCGACGGCTCTCCCGCCGACGATGAAGCGATCGATGACGCGATCGCCGTCGCGGGAGATCCGGGCGTCGAGCTCCTGCTGCTGCATGTCGTGGTGCCGGTCGTGTATCTCACCGATCCCCCGGCGACGGCGCTGTCGATCGAGTTGGAGATCGAGTCGGCAATGCAGCAATACCTCGAAGAGGTGGCGCGTCGCGTCCGCGCGCGGGGATTCCCGGTCAACACTCGCGTCCTCGCCGACGCGTCGCCGGCACACGCGATCGTGGAGGTCGCGAACGAGCGCGGCGCCGACCTGATCGCGATGGAGACCCACGCCTGGCGAGGTGTGTCGCGGCTGCTGCTCGGCAGCGTGACGGACAAGGTGATCCGCGCCGCGCGCGTGCCGGTGCTGGTGCACCGCCGGCGCGTCGAGGCGGAACAGGCCGGGACCGAGGCGCGGGGAGCAGGGCTGCACGCCAGGCGCTAGCGCTGAGTGGAGCGTCCGTGTGAGCCCGATCGCTACTCGCGCCGCTCGGATCGCTCGGCATTCGAATCACGTCCCGGCCGAATCGTCGTCGGGGTCGTGACTCCGTCCACGACGACCTCTTCGACCACGACCACCTCGGCCACGTCGTCGTCCGGCGCGGCGCGGGCGCGTCGTACCAACGACGGTCCGCTGGGCCGGCCTGCGCCTCGCGCTCCCCAGAAATGCTCCTGGTCGAACAAGCCGCGGTCGCTGCCGCCACCGGCACCTACGGCCGGCTCGTACTGCGTTCGGAGCGCACGCTCCTGCTCCACCGTCGGCGCCTCACGGTCGTGACGCGGTGTGTCGGCGATCGAGATGCCGGGTAGCCGATCGATCACCACCAGCTCGCGGTCGTCGTCCAACCGCGCCGCGGAGACCGGGACGAGACGGTAGATGTCGTCGTCGCCGGCGACGTCCGTGTCGACTTTCACTTCGACGTACTTGACGACAAGGCTGTCGGTATCGACGACGAGATCGCTGACTTCTCCCACCCGACGCCCATCGGGCAACGCGACTTTCCAGCCGCGCGGGTCCGGGAGCGGATCCGGCAATGCGTACTCGTGCTCGATCTTGCTGAGCGGGATGAGCATGCCGGGCGCCACGCCGGCGTCGTCCTTCAGCGGCACGACAGGAATCCCTTCATCGGTCATCGTTCAGTCCTCCGTTTTGAGTCCTTCATCTTGTCGGGACCATCCCTCGTCCGCGAGACGCTGGCGGGGTGTGCGACGGCCGGGTGAGGTGTGGGACGCACCTCTCGTCACGCCACGGCGGCGGGCGCCTCGGCCTGACGCGTTGCGAGCTCGAACCGGTCGCCGCGACTCAGCACGTTGAGGCGCACGTCGAACAGCGCGAGCGCCCTGTCTTCTTCCTCCTCGGCGATGTTGGAGTAGGTCGCCGTGCTGCCGTCGACGACATACACCGCGTTCTCGCCGATCACGCTGAACCGCCCGTTCTCCCAGACGGTCGCCGTGTTCTCGTCGATGCCGATGCCGAGCACGCGCGGATTGTGCGCCACGGCGCCGAGCAGACGGCCGATGCGGCCGCGTTGGGCGAAGTGCTGATCGATGATGGCGTTCTTCACGAAGCCGAGCCCCGGTGCCATCACCAGCGGCGCGCCAAGGCGCGCCGAGCTTTCCTGATCGCCGCGCACGAGCATCGTCTCGCACATCATCGATGCCCCCGCCGAGGTGCCCGCGATCGTGCCTCCTTCCTCGGTGTAGATCTCGCAAAGCCGACGATAGATCGGCGAGTCACCGAGCTCGCTCGTGATGCGGAGCTGATCGCCGCCGGTGAAGAAGACGACGGTCGCACCGTCGAGGATCCGGAGCGCGCGCTCCGACTTCGCGCCCGCCCGATCGCGCACGTCGAGGTGATAGACGTGGGGAACGCCGAGCGTTCGAAACACGCGCTCGTACTCGGTCCAGTATTCCTCCGGCTGAGTGCTCGCGATCGTCGCGACGACCACTTTGCCGTTCGGGCCGGCGCGGCGCGCAACCTCCCGGAGAATCTCCCGGTCGCCGTGCTTGTCCTCGTGCCCGCCGATGACGATCAGTGAGCCGCGTCTGTGTGCCATGGTGCCTGGCCCTCCGCGTGTGCGTGTTCACGGGCGTCCGAGCCCGCCAGGTGAAGCTCGCGCTTGTTGCCCTCGAGCCAGCGCGAGCGTTCGACGAGTGAGCCGTCGCGCATCATCCAGCCGCCACGGCCATGCACGTCGACCACCTCGAGCGAGTTGGCATCGAGAGTCAACAGGTTGGCGTCCCGGCCTCGTTCCAGCGCTCCATGCCGCCCGAGCTGCAGCACCCGGGCGGTGTTCTCCGTGGCCAGCGGGAGCACCAGCTCCAGCGGGAAGCGGTGATCGATCACCAGGGCGCGGAGCTGGTCCAGCAGCGTGCGCGGGCTCGCAATCGACGCATCGGACGAGATCGTGAGTCGCGAGGTGTCGCCGCCATGGTCGAGATAGAAGCGCAGCCAGCGCGGAAGATCCTCTTCGACGACGTCCACGTCGATGTGCATACCGGCGCGGGCGAGCGCGAGCGCTTCGCGCATCAGCGCCTCGTTTCGCTCGACGTGGGTCGCATAGAGCCAGGCCGGCTCGACGTTGTAGTGATCGATCAGCTGACGCAAAGGCGCCAGTCGGCCGTCCTCGTCGCCGACGTGGAAGTGGGTGAGCCCGCATTTCCGTGCGAGCATGCCGCCGATGTGCGCATCGTGCGCCACCTTCGCGAGCTCGAGCGGCTCCGGGTCCATGCTGCGCTCGTCGGAGATCGCCACCTCGCCGACGCCGATCACCTCGTCGATGAAGAGGATGTCGTCCCGCGCCGTGGCGGTGAGGGTATTCGGCGGCACCCGATAGCCGCCGGTCCAGACGAACGCGTCGATGCCCTGCTCGCGCAGTCCCTTCGCCTTGCCGACGAGGGCGGGCATGTTCTTCATCGTGACGTCGACGCCGAGGCAGCCGACGACCGTCGTCACTCCGGCCCGGATCAGCTCCTCGACGAAGATCTCCGGCGTCATCGTCGCGAACCCGCGCTCTCCGCTCCCGCCGAGGATGTGCTCGTGCGGATCGATGAGGCCGGGACAGACGACGCGTCCGTCAGCGTCGACGACCTCGACCGGCAGGCCGAGCGACTCGACGGCGCGCCGGTTCACGGTGCCGACCTGCTCGATCACCCCATTGATGAGGAGCACGGACTGCCGGCCGCGGTGTGACGGGCTATAGACCTCTCCGTTCTCGACGATCGTGATCAGCGCGATTCATCCGCACGAGGATGACCGCTCGTGCGGCAATCGTCGTACCCGGCTGCAGCGCAGTGCTCGCTCTAGCGACGTCCACCGACCTCGTCGATGTGCTTCAAGAGATCGGCCGGGTCTTCGAACACGCGATACGCACCGGCGCGCTCGAGCTCCTCGAGACCGTAGCCACCGGACAGCAAGCCGATCCCGAGCGATCGCGCGCGGCGCGCCGCCAGCATGTCCCACACCGCATCGCCGACGACGGTCGACATCTCGATCGGTACGCGCAACCGCTCCGCCGCCGCGAGAAAGAGATCGGGATCGGGCTTGGCGTATCTCACCTGATCGCGCGTCACCACGACGGTGCGCGCGATGTCCACGCCGAGGGACTCGATCACCGGTCCGGCCGTCTCCATCCGACCGCTCGTCGCGATCGCCCACGGGATCTCGGCCTCCGACAAGAAGGCCAACAGCTCGCGCGCACCGGGCAGCGGTCGTACGTCGATTGCCAGCCGCTTGTATGCGTCGGCATGCTGGCGCGCGAGCCGCTCGATGCGCACGGGGTCGATCTGCAAGCCGGTCTCGCGCAGCAGCAGATTGGTGAACAAGCCGCCGCTCATCCCGATCTTGCGGTGGATCCGCCAGACCGACAGCTCGATCCCCTCGCTGTCGAGCGCCTGCTTCCAGGCGAGGACGTGCTGGTAGACGCTGTCGACCAGCGTGCCGTCGAGATCGAAGAGAAACGCCGTTTCGGTGCGTGCCATGTGCTGATCGTCGAGTTGATGGGAGGCCCGCGCTTACGACCCGTCGACCAGTCCGCTGCTCGGTACCGGCTGCGCGGATGGCTGCGGGAGCATCGCCTCGCGATCGGCATCGATCACCGCCGCTTCGGGGACTGTCCCGTGAACGTCGTGCACGAAGGCGACGCACACCGCCGCGGCGAGCAGACACGC
>DASXHF010000277.1:0-3247 GCA_036488775.1 Gemmatimonadaceae bacterium
GGATATCAGTACGTAAAGATGGCGTGACTAGGACGGATCAATCATCGTCCGCGGCCTTCTCTCCCTCCTCACCTCGCGCGACGATGTCGCCCGTCGTGAATAGGATTCGCTGCAGCGTCTCACGCCACTCGGCCTTCTGCCGCAGAAGGAATTCGAGATCCATGCCGAAGTGCTTCATCTCTTCCTTCTGCGCATTCTGCATGATCGCCTTCGCCTGTGCGTTCGGCTCGAGCGAGATGCGCTGCTCGTACCAGCCGATCGCCTCCGCCTCCTCGGTGAGCGAGGTGATCATGCGGGCGAAGGTGCGCGTGGCGGCGGAGAGCTCGCTCGCCGGCTCGTGGTACTGTTCGAAGCCCATTGGAATCCTGGCAAGAAAGTAGTCGAATGTCTGCCCTGCTCAGACGGCGAATTTTCCGAAGTGCCCCCCGCGTCCTTCGGCGGAGATGCGCACCAGAATGCCGATCGCCATCCAGCTCGAGAGGAGGAAGCTGCCTCCATAGCTGAAGAATGGTAGCGGAATTCCCGTGATCGGCATGAGGTTCAACGTCATGCCGACGTTGATGAGCACGTGAACGAACCATCCGCCGAACAGACCGAACGCGACCAGGCTGCTGAAGGAATCGTTGGCGCGCTGCGCGATGTGGACGACGCGCAGGAAGAGCAGGAAGAAGAGCGTCAGCGCGATCGTCACGCCGAGGAAGCCGAGCTCCTCACCGACGACGGCGAAGATGAAGTCCGTATGCTGCTCGGGGAGGAACGCGAGGCGCTTCTGAGTCCCGAGCGTGAACCCCTTGCCGAGCCATCCGCCCGAGCCGATGGCGATCTGCGACTGGATGACGTGATAGCCCGACATCCGTGGATCGGCTTGCGGGTCGATGAAGACGACGAGCCGTCGCCGCTGGTACGGCGCCATCTTGTCCCACACGACCGGCGAGATGACGCCGAAGATCACGTTGAGACACAGAACCAGGATCCCCTCGTACATGTACGGCTTGTACGAGACGATGAGCGCGATGAGCAGCAGGAACCAGGCAGCCCACAGATGGGTGTTGAACGCCAGGATCAGGCTCACGACCGGACTCGCCGCCAGAACGAGAAGGCGCCACTCCAGGCCGAGCCAGAACAGCATCGCGAAGGTGAACCCGACGAAGACGATTCCCGTGCCGAGGTCGGGCTCCTTGATGATGAGCGCCGCCGGGACGAGCACGATGAGCGCCGGCCTCCAGAGCTCGAGCAGTGATCGTGGCGGCTCCTTGTACTGCGACAGCACCTTGGCGAGTGCGATGACGACGGTGATCTTCGCAAGCTCCGACGGCTGGCCGATGCGTATGCCGCCGATCGCGAGCCACGCCTTGGAGATCGCCGCGGTGCCCGCGCCTTTGCCGATGAACAGCAGCAGCACGAGCATCGCGACCGTCACCCAGTACATCGGCCACGCGAGCCAGTCGAGCAGGCGCACCGAGACGCGCGTCATGCCATAGGCCGCGAAGAGCGACAGCCCGAACCACATGAGCTGGGAGCGCCACAGCCTGGTCACGCCGGTGTGTACGTCCGTCTGCCCCGCCGAGTAGACGATCGCGATGCCGTAGACCGAGAGCAACAACGCGAGCGTGACGAGCTGCCAATCGACGGGAAAGCGACGCGCACTCATCGACGATCGCACTCCATGTGTCGCCATCTCAGACCGGCGTCGTGCTGCGGCCCTTCACGAAGTGCCAGATGACGGCAACAACGGCCAGCACGAGGAGCAGGTGAATCACGCCGGTCACGACGTGGAAGACGAAGAAGCAGAGCGCCCACAGGATGAACAGGACGATGCCGATGGTGAGTAACATGGTGTCCTCGCGTGAGAGTGAGATCGAGCGCCGATTGCTGCCCTCAGAAGATGAACATACCGATTGCCGCGACGAACATGACCCCGGTGGTGAAGGCGACCATCACCCGCGCGCGCATCGGGCTGGGCTGCCCGTGCATCAACACGCTGTCCGACGCCGCGACGAGGATGCCCACCAGCAGAAACGGGGCGAGCACGCCATTGATGACCGCGGTCCAGTACAGCGCCGAGACGGGATTCACGCGGGCGAAGTTCAGCCCGATGCCGAGCAGCACCGAGCAGATGAACGCCGCGTAGAAGCCCGGCGCACGATTGTACGGCTCATCCATACCCTGGCGCCAGTTGAAGATCTCGGCGAATGCGTACGCCGCCGATCCTGCCAGCGTGGGAATCGCGAGCGCTCCCGTGCCGAGGAGCCCCACGGTGTAGAGGAGCGAGGCGAACCGGCCGGCGAGCGGTGTGAGCGCCTCGGCCACCTGCCGCGAGGTCTCGAGCTTCGTGATCCCCGCCCGATGCAGGGTGAGCGCCGTGGCGAGAATGATGAAGAACATCGCCGCGTTCGAGACGAACGTCCCGATCGTGATGTCGATCGTGCGGTGCGCGATCTCGAACGGCTCGGCGCCCACCCTGTCCTCTTCCCGGCGCAGTCCCATTTCCTTCTGCTCTTCCACCTCCTGCGACGCCTGCCAGAAGAACAGATACGGGCTGATGGTCGTGCCGAGGATGGCGACAAGCGTCGCCCACGCGTTGCCCGACTTTGGGATATGCGGCCGGAACGTGTCCCGCGCCACGACTCGCCAGTCGGGGCCAACGTACAGGGCCGTGATTACATACGCAAAGAGGACGAGCGCCAGCCACTTGAGACCGCTTGCGAGCGTCGCGTAGCGCAGACGGATCGTCGCGACGGCGACACCGCCTCCGAGTAGGATCACCCACACGTGCGAATCGATCCCGGTGAGCAGCTCCGCCGCGTCGGCCATCCCGGTGAGATCGGCACCGACGTTGATGGTGTTGGCAATGAACAGGGCGATCGCCGCCGCAAGAAGGACCGGTCGCGGGAACTTGTGGCGCAGTGCCCTGGCGATCCCGTTGCCGGTGACCAGCCCGATGCGGGCGCACATCGACTGAACCGCGACCATGAGCGGCCACGTGAACAGTGCGGTCCAGAGGAGGGAGGTGCCGTACTGGGCGCCCGCGATGGAATACGTGGCGATCCCTGAGGGGTCGTCATCCGCCGCGCCCGTGACGATACCGGGCCCAAGGCTTTTCCAGAATTGCCTGAGTCCGACGGGACGCGGGCGCGCTCTCTTGCCCTGACGCCGCTGTCCTTGTCGCGTCTCGATTGTGGTGGGCTCGGTCATCGGGTGATGGCGGGAGGTGGGTGGCCGCCAGTAATGGCAAAGTGACGGCCAC
>DASXHF010000280.1:0-13933 GCA_036488775.1 Gemmatimonadaceae bacterium
CACACGCGGGTGAGCTCGGCGACGATCAACCTCGCGGCGCGCAATCTCAAGATCTGGAAGCTCAACGGCTACTCCGGGCTGGATCCGGAAGTCTCGTTCTCCAACGGCACGAGCGGTACGCCGGGCGTCCAGGCGTCGCCGACCACGTTGTTCGATCGGACGGATTACGCCTCGATCCCGATGCTCCGCCGCCTCGTGGCGTCGGTCAACCTCACCTTCTAGTCGCGGCTTCGGCCCGGGACACATAGAGACGATCATGGCAACACGCATCTTTTCCCGACGCGTCCTCGCGGCGGTCGCGGCGAGCGGAATCGCGCTCGCCGGCTGCCGGGACGCGTTGACCGCCACCAACCCCAAGGTCATCGACGAGGGGTCGCTGAACAACGCGGCGCTGTCGACCGTGCTGCTCAACAGCGCGGTGGGCGCGCTCAACACGAACTACAGCGAGCTGTCGTGGTTCTCGGCGATCATCACCGACGAGGCGCTGAACGCCACGAACGACTACCGCAGCGGTGAGCTGAGCCAGCGGATCGTGGAGCTGGCGCAGGGCAACATCGGCCCTTACGGGGCACTGCAGTTCACGCGCGCGACGGCCGATACCTCGGCGTCGCTGCTTCGTACGCTGTCGGCGAAACCGGTGGGCGATCTCAAACTGGCGCGCGCGCTCGCGTACGCCGGCTTCGGGTACGAGTACCTGGGCGAGTTCACCTGCGAGGCGCCGATCAACAACGGACCGATGCAGAGCGATGCCCAGCTCTTCACGACCGCGCTCGCCCGCTTCAAGGAGGCGATCACCGATGCGACGATCACGCCCTCGAACCCGGTGGCCGACTCGATCGTGAACCTCGCCCGGGTCGGTGCGGCGCGGGCGTCGCTCAACCTCGGCGACAAGGCCGGCGCGATCGCGTATGCGTCGGCGGTGCCCGCCAACTTCGTCGTGTACGCCGACTACATCGTGAGCGGCAACACGGCGTTGAACAACACCCTGTGGGGCCGGGTGAACGGTCAGAACAAGCAGCTCGGCGTGCATCCGCTGATGCAGGGGCTGAACGATCCACGCGTGCGCTACGTGACGAAGGCCGTGCTCGGACACAACCAGCTCACGCTGCTCAACGTCCCCTATTCGCCGCGCTCGTTCTCGACGTTCACCTACACCGACTCGACGCCGATCCTGGCCAACTCCAGCATCGACATCGCGTCGGGACTGGAAGCGCGCTACATCCGCGCCGAGGCGGAAGGGCCGACTGCTCTGACGATCGCACTCGTGAACGAGCGGCGGGCGTACGGCAACGAGCCAGTACTTCCGGCAGGGGCCGACGTGATGGCCGCGCTGCGGGAGGAGAAGCGTCGCGACTTCTTCCTGGCGGGGCGGCGGCTGGGTGACCTGCGTCGCTACAAGGCGCAGGGCGTCGGAGACTTCTTCCCGACCGGCCAGCACCCGACGAAGGAATGGGGGCTGTACGGGTCGGCATACTGCTACATCGTGACGCAGGACGAGGTGAACTCCAACCCGAACCTCGCCGGCTACACCGCGCCGTCGACGCGTCCGCCCGGATATTCGCCCTGATCTTCTTCGGCGGGTCCGGTAGAACCACCACTCGATCGGGCGTACGGGCCAAGCCCGTACGCCCGATCGTACATCCTCCCTTCCCCAAGACACCAAGGTCACCGTGAGACAACGAGTCGTGAGAGCGAGTCAGCTCGCGCTTGCCGCCATCCTCGGCTGTGCTGCCGTGACGGCCGCACAGCAAGCACCACCGCCTCAACGCGCGGAATCGTGGGACGCCACCTTGCCGCGCGGCACGACGCGCGAGATCGACTTCACCACCAGCGAAGGGACGTGGATGTCGACCGACATCTCGCCCGACGGACGCTGGGTGGTGTTCGACCTGCTGGGGCACATCTACCGAGTGCCGGCGCAGGGCGGAACGGCGGAGTCGCTGACGCAGGGGAGCGGCGTCGCGCTGAACTTTCATCCGCGCATCTCGCCCGACGGCAAGACGATCGCCTTCATCAGCGACCGGGCGGGACAGAACAATCTCTGGCTGATGGACGCCGACGGTACGCACCCACGCGCGGTGTTCACCGACTTGAACGTCCGCGCGTCCGAGCCGGCATGGACGCCGGACGGACAGTTCATCGTGGTTCATCGCGAGGCGATCCCGCCGTCCGGGCGACCCGCGACGGCGGGCGGCAATGGACTATGGATGTATCATCGCGACGGGGGTGAAGGGACGGAGCTGGTCGCCGCATCCGGCCGCGCCGGCCCGGCGGCGCCGAGCGTGTCGGCGGACGGCAAGTACGTCTTCTATCACACGACGATGGCCAACGTCACCGACGATGAGCCGCTGAGTGGGCTCGAGCAGCTCCGCCGGCTGGAGCTGCGGACGGGCCAGGTGGTCGACATCACGGCGGGCGAAAGCACGGGGCCCGCGTCGAACCGCATCTCGTCCGGAGGCGGTGTGCAGCCGGAGATCTCGCCGGACGGCCGCTGGCTCGCCTTTGCGCGCGAGATTCCCGACGGGACGATCTCGTTCAAGGGACATCGGTTCGGTCCGCGCACGGCGCTCTGGCTGCGCGACCTGAAGACCGGCGCCGAGCGGATGCTGATGGATCCGATCGAACAGCAGACGGCCGCCGGCTCGTACAGCCTGGGCGTGCTGCCGCGCTATCGGTGGGCGCCCGACGGGCGCTCGGTCGTGATCGCGCAGGGTGGGAAGCTCCGTCGGGTGGACGTGGCGACCGGATCGGTCGCGACGATCCCATTCACGGCCCGCGTACACCGGGTGATCTCCGAGATGGCGTACCACCCGTTCCGGATCGAGGACGGGCCGCTGGCCGTGCGGTTCATGCGCTGGCCGACCGGCGCGCCGGACGGACGACGCGTCGTGTTTCAGGCGGTCGGGCGCATCTGGTTGGTCGACGGGGGGGCGGGTGCGCCGCGGCGTCTCACGCCGGCGTCCTTCGGTCCGCTCGAATATGCGCCGGCCTGGTCGCCGGACGGGCGCTGGATCGCCTTCACGACCTGGGACGACACCGGGCGTGGACATCTATGGAAGGTCGCGGCGACCGGTGGCACGCCGCAGCGGCTCACCGCCGAAGCGGCGGAATACATCCATCCGGCGTGGTCGCCGGACGGGCGTTCGATCGTCGTGGTGCGCGGTGCCGGCGCGACCGCTCAGGGTCGCACGGTGATGCACGATCCGTGGTTCGACCTCGTGCGTATCGGGGCATCGGCATCGGGGGCGGGGGACACGGGTGTCGTCGTGGCGACGATCACCAGGCCAACGGGAATGACGCCGACCGCCGAAGCGCGGCGGCAGCTGCCGCGACCGTCGTTCGGTCCCGACGGCCGCATCTTCTTCCCGGAGGAGCGGACGCTCAAGCAAGCGGGTGGTCGCGACGAGTCCGTCGTACAGCTCGTGAGCGTCGCGCCCGACGGCGGCGATCGACGCGTACATCTCACCTTCCCGTTCGCCGACGAGATCGTGCCATCGCCGGACGGACGATGGGTCGCGTTCCAGGAAGGCGACAACGTCTATCTCACGCCGCTGGCGTGGGCGGGGCTCGGCGAAGAGCCGCTTCGCGTGGACAAGCGGCGCGGCAAGTTCCCGGTCCGTCAGCTGACGCGGGAAGGCGGTCTCTTTCCGCGATGGCGCGATGCACGGACGGTGGAGTACGGCAGCGGGACGCGATACTTCGCCTACAACGTGGATCGCGGCGCAGCCGACACCACCCGCCTCACGCTCAGCGTGCCCCGCGACATGTCGTCCGGGACGATCGCGCTGACGAACGCGCGGCTGATCACGCTCGATCATCGGAAGGTGATCGAGAAGGGAACGATGCTCGTGCGCAGCGGCCGCATCGCGTGCGTCGGCGACGCATCGCAATGCGCGCCTGCCGGCGCGGACAAGGTGATCGACCTCGCGGGCGCGACGATCATCCCCGGATTCGTCGACATGCACTCCCATCACTACCGGGAGCATCGCGGCTTGCGTCCGCGCCGCGACTACGAGGCGGCGATCTATCTCGCGTACGGGGTCACGACGAGCATGGACGTGTCGATGTGGTCGCAGAACATCTTCCCGACCGCCGAGCTGATCGAGGCGGGAGAGACGATCGGACCCCGAACATTCAGCACGGGCGACCCGCTCTATCGCGGTGATGCGGCGCGACAGAACGATCTCTCGAGCGCGAAGGTGGCGGACGAGAACGTCGCGCGCCTGGCCGATTGGGGCGCGACGGCGATGAAGCAGTACCAGCAGCCGCGCCGCGATCAGCGACAGTGGGTGAGCGAGTCGGCGCGCAAACGCGGAATCAACGTCACCGCCGAAGGCGGAGACCTGCTCTATGACCTGAGCATGGTGATGGACGGCCAAACGGGGTGGGAGCACCCGATCGGAAACGTCCCGCTCTACAGCGATGCGACGAAGTTTTTCGGGCTGGCGCACGCGACCTACTCACCGACACTCGTGGTCGGCGGACCTGGCGCGTGGAACATCGAGTACTGGTACCAGCAGAGCGACGTGTGGAAGGACCCGAAGCAGCGCGCGTGGTTTCCGTGGCGCATGCTGATTCCGCATACGCGGATTCGCACGCTCCGGCCGGAGACGGACTACAGCTATCCGCTCATCGCGCAGGGGATGGCGGACATCATCGCCGAGGGGGGATGGGGCGCCATCGGCTCGCATGGTGAACACCACGGCCTCAACGCGCACTGGGAGGTATGGATGGGCGCGTCGGCGCTCGGCAACATGGGCGCGCTGGAAGTGGCGAGCCTGCACGGCGCTCATTTCCTGGGCGCGGATCGCGATCTCGGCTCGTTGGAGACGGGGAAGCTGGCGGACATCATCGTGCTGAACTCGAACCCGCTCGACAACATCCGGAACACGCTCGACATGCGCTACGTGATGAAAGCCGGCCGGCTGTACGACGCCGCGACGCTCGACGAAGTATGGCCACGGCAACGCGCCTTCGGCCCGCATCCCTGGGTGAACGCGGACGCGCTGCAGACGAACGACAAGGCGAGCGACATAAACGACCGGCACTGACGGGGCTGACTACTACTGAACGCTGACAGAGCACTCATACTGGCACTCATAGCTGACAGAGGACAGTGCAAGCTGACAGTCGACAGTGGGAGCTGTGAGTCGACAGTGGAAATACGAAGGGCACACCGACATCTGCTCGGTGTGCCCTTCGTCGTTCACTGTCAGCTGATAGCTCCTACTGATAGCTGTCAGCTTACACTGTCATCTGTCAGCTGTGAGTGCTCAGCGCTCAGCGTCAGTGTTGAGTGTCAGCGCTCTCCGCCAGCCGCCGTTCTGGCTTCCTTCGGCTCGTCGAGCGTCTTCAGCACGTCGCGCCAGGCGAACCGGCGACCGGAGTGCCGCACCCAGTAGTCCATCCACGCCATCTCGGCGGTGGATTTCACGAGCTGGTTGCGCGGGTCGGGGATGCCGTGGGTGTTGCCGGGATAGACGTAGAACTCGGTCGGGACGCCGAGTCGCTTGAGCGCCATGTGCAGCTCCTCGCTCTGTGGCCGAGGCACGCGCGGGTCGTTGTCGACCACGTGGATCATCGTCGGCGTCTTGGCGTTCTTGATGTACGCCGCGGGCGACTGCCGCCACCAATGCTCCATGTCATCGAAGTAGAGCTTGTCGCCGAGGTACCACTGACGGATGCGCTGCGTGTCGCTCTGGCCGTACATGGAGATCCAGTTGAACACGCCCGCACCGGTGGAGATGGCCTTGAAGCGGTCGGTGTGCGTAAGGATCCAGTTCGACCAGTGTCCGCCGGCGCTCCAACCGAGCACGCCCATCTGGGTGCTGTCGACCATGCCCTGAGCGATCAGGTAGTCGACGCCCGTCATGATGTCCTGGTAGCCCTTGGTGAAATAGTCGCCCTGGCTCTCGATCTTGAACTGCTGCCCGTAGTTGGTCGAGTTGCGGTAGTTCGGCTGCAGCACCATGTAGCCGGCGCCGGCGTACGCCTGCGCGCCGTATCCGCCGTTGAAGCTGAGCACGTCCGCCGCGGCGGGTCCGCCGTGGATCGCGACGATGAGCGGGTAGCGTGTTCCGGGGCGATAGCCGACCGGCTTCACGAGCACGCCGCTCACGGCCCGTCCGTCAGCGGAGGTCCAGGTGACCTCCTCCTCGTCACCGAGCGCGAAGTTCCGCGCCTGCGGGTTGGCGTCGGTGAGCTGCACCCAGGCCGCGCGGTTGCCGAGCTCGCGGATGCTGGCAACGGTAAAGAGCGTCGGCGGCGTGCGCGGATCCGAGTAGTTGATGATGAGCCGGCCGGTCTCCTCGTCCTGGCTGACGCGCGCCGCGGCCTTGTCCTGGACGACCGGACGCACCGCGTTCGACGCGACGTCGAGAGCCAGCACCTGATCGGTCGCGCGCACGCCCTCGTTGAAGTAGATGGTGTTGCCGTCCTTCGACCAGAATCCGATGGTCACGTCACCGTCGAAGCCGCCGCCCAGCTTGCGAAACTGACCGCCGCGGTTCGCGCGCTCACGCAGGTACACGCGTCCGTTGTGCATCATCTGGAAGTCGTCGGGCGCGGAGAACGCGACGTACCGGTTGTCCGGGGAAAACGAGACGGTGCTCTCCGGGATGTCCTTGTTGTTCGTGAGCCGCTCGATCTGGCCCGTCCCCACCTCGAGGAGATAGAGGTCGGCGTTGTCGTTCTGCTCGAGGATGTTGCGCTCGTAGCGGTTCGACGAGATGCCGCGATACCCGATGAACTTGCCGTCCTGAGAGATGGTGAAATCGCCGACGCTGTAGCTGGTGTCGCGCGTGAGGCGGGTCGTGTGCTTGGAGTCGAGGTCGAGGGCCCACAGGCTCGAGACCGGAACCTCGGCATTGCGGACGCGAACGTCGAAGCGCTTCTCGAGGCGCAGGCGCTCGTCGGGATCGGTGGTATCGGCGGTGACGAAGTAGATGCGCTTCGAGTCCGGCGCGATCCGCCAGAGGCCGACACCGGTGGGGTGCCGCGTGAGCTGCACCGGCTGCGACGAATCACCGGCCGCGATCGCCGCGGTGGAGATGGCGTAGAGCTGCTCCTGCGTCGGCTGGCCGGCGCGGTAGATCAACCAGGCGCTGTCGCGCGTGAAGGCGAAGGTCGTGACGCCGTCCTTCGCGTTCGTGATCCGGCGCGCTTCGCCGCCGTCCGGGTGCATGACGTACAGCTGGTAGCTCGCTCCACCGACTCCGCCGCCGACGGCGGGTGGGAAGTACGGCGCGCCCGGACCACTCGTCGGAAGGCTGCTGCCGCGATTGGCGTTCGCGTCGCGTGCCGCGTCGCGGTCGGACAGGAAGGCGAAGTACTTGCCGTCGCGCGACCAGGCGGGCGCCGTCTCGTTCTTGTCGGGAGTGAAGGTCAGCCGCTTGGTGCTCGCCACGCCCTGCGTGGTGGAGACGAGATAGATGTCGCTCTGACGGCGCGCCTCCTTCCAATCAGGGACGCTCAACGTGTACAGCAGCCATCGGCCGTCGGGGCTCGGCGCCGGCGGCGCGAGCTGCCGCATGTTCTGCATGTCGAGGAACGTCATGGGGCGCGTGCCGCGTGACGTCTGGCCGGCCGACGCCGGGCTGGAACGCTGGGCGTGCAGCGGCGCCGAGGCCGCGAGGCCGACCGCGGCGAGCGCCAGGGCCGCGGTGCGGCGCGAGACGAGAGAAGGGGCGATCATCGGAGGGAGAGAGGTAGGTACGAGAGGGAGAACGCCGTGAGGTGTACGCTCTCGGCGGGCGGACCGCTGGCAGATCGGCTCACCCCCGGGGAGCCTGCGGATCGGGTGAGAAGATGTCCTCGCGCGTGAGCGGCAGGTGGGCGTCGCCCTGGGGGTCCGGCTTGGCGAACAGCGTCTGCAGCACGTTGATGCTCGCCGTGGCAAAGGCGCGCGCCGAGGCGGCCATGTAGAGGCGCCAGGTGCGAAAGACGCGCTGTCCGGCGATCGCCACCGCGCGGTCGCGCTCGTGCGTCAGACGCGACACCCAGTGGCGTAGGGTCAGCGCGTAATGCTCGCGGAGACTCTCGACGTCGCGCGTCTCGAAGCCGACGCTCTCACCCGACGCGATGACCGATCGGAAGGGGACCAGGTCGCCGTCGGGGAAGACGTACTGGTCGATGAAGGCGTCGCGCCGCCACAGCGTGCGCTCGAGCCGGTCCAGCCGGCCGCGCGGCCGCGCCGCGGCTTCGCTCACGATGCCGTGATTGAGCAGTAGCCCGCCGGGCGCGAGCGCCCGATACAACGAGGAGAAGTAGTCGCGCAGCCGCTCCTCGCCGACGTGCTCCACCATGCCGATGCTCGCGATCTTGTCGAATCGCAGCTCTGACGGGAGGGCACGATAGTCCAGGATCTCGACGCGGCAGCGATCCTTGAGACCGGCCTCGCGGATGCGCTCCCGCGCGTACGCCGCCTGTGCCTCGCTGAGCGTGATCCCGAGCGCGGTCACCCCGTACTGTCGCGTCGCGTGCATGACGAGCGCACCCCACCCGCATCCGACGTCGAGGAAGCGCTCGCCCGGCCGCAGGCGCAGCTTGCGGCATACCAGATCGAGCTTGGCGCGCTGCGCCTCGTCGAGCGAGTCCTCGGGCGTGCGGAAATAGGCGCACGAATACACCATGCGCCGGTCGAGCCAGAGCGAGTAGAAATCGTTGCCGACGTCGTAGTGATACTGGATGGCGGCCTTGTCGCGCGATGGATCGTGCGGCCGGCCGGCCTGCGGCACGACGTGCTTCGCGCTGGCGGCGCGCACCTCCGGCGTGCGCTCGCGGGACGGCAACGCGAGCAGGTGCCGGAGCAGCCGTGCCAGCGCGCGAGGGGAACGCATGCGCGCGCTGATCGCGTCGCTCAGCGAGACTGCGGCCTCGAGGCTGCCGTCGATGTCGACGTCGCCCGAGAGATAGGCCTCGACGATGGAGAGCTCGCTCGGCGGCAGCAGCATCCGGCGCAGCGCCCCGGGCCGATTCACGCAGAGCGTGAAGGCGACGTCCTGGGACGCGTGCTCGACGGTGCCATCCCAGTAGCGGACGTCGAACGAGCGTTCGGCCGGGGGCCCGAACAGCGTGGCCACGGCGGCGTGGGCGTGCGGAAGGGCCTCATCGTTGTCCGTGTCGCCGCGAGGCGGCGGCTCGACGTGCGGGGCAGGGGCGAGCCTGGTCGCGTGCGTTGCGCGGCCGGAGGATGCGTCTTCCATCGTTGGCCTCTCGACACCAGAGAATCGGGCGACTCCGACAGCATGGCAAGGCGCGCGGACGGGCGCTAGGCCACGCCGTTCATAGCAGGATCAGCCCCTGTCGCGCGGCCGTCACTACCGCCTCGGCCCGGTTGCCGGCCCCCAGCTTGTGGTAGATGGCGGCCACGTGCGCTTTCACCGTGTGCTCGGTGATCTCGAGCCGCGGCGCGATCGCCTTGTTTGGCAATCCCTCGGCCAACAGGACGAGCACTTCACGCTCGCGCGGTGTGAGAAGGAGGGCCGGCGACTCACGCGGCGACGGGCGGGGAGCGCTCGAGGGGCTCGGCGTGCCGAGCAGCTCGCGCGCCATGGATTGGGGCAGAGCCATCAAACCGGCCGCGGCGGCATGAATGGCGGCGGCGATCTCCTGAGTGTCGGCGTCGGCGGGGAGCAGGGCGGCGACGCCAGCGCGCAAGGCCCGCCCGGCGAGCCCGTCGCTGTCGAGATCGGCGAGCAGGACGACCGCGACGCGCGGCGTATCCGCGTCGCCAGGATCGTCGTGCAGAGATAGCAACGCATCCTCGTCCAGACGCCGCGGAGCCCAGACGACCACGTCGGGCGCGGCGCCCGCGACGAGCTCACGCAGCGGAGCGCTGTCGTCGTCGCGTAGCTCGGCCCGCGTCACGGCGTCGACGACGACGAGCGTCGGCTCCGCGCCGAGCAGTGCGATCAGTCCCGCCCGGACGATCGGCGAGTCCGCGACGACGGCGACGCGCGGCACGCGTCAGGCGGCGCGCTTCGCCCGCACCGCGGCCACCAGACGCCGCACGGCGTCAACCGAGACGGCGACACCGAGGCCGCCGATCACCATGCAGTTGACGCCGACGACGCGTCCCTTGGCATCGGCGAGCGGCCCTCCGGAGTTGCCGGGCGCGAGCCGGATGTCGGCCGCGACGTAGGGTGCTTTGGCGGAGTGTGTCACGGTATGCACGACCCCGAGCGCGAGCGCGTGCGGCACGCCAAGGGGATGTCCGAGCGCGAGCACGACGTCACCGGTGCGAAGGGTGGAAGGATCGCCGATCACCGCTGCGTCGCCGGTGAGAAGGTCGGCGCCGACGCGCAACAGCGCGAGATCGCGGCGCGGGTCACGTGCGACCAGCCGAGCGGTGGTCGTCGTCCCGTCGGCGAGGGTCACCGCGGCGGTGCCGGCCTGCGCCACATGTGCGTTGGTCACGAGCAACCCGTCGGTGGACCAGATGATTCCCGACCCGTGACCCCGCGTCCGGCCGCCGGTCTCCACCAGCACGGTGCAGCGGCGAAGGGAGGCGGCGATGCGGGCAAGGTCTTCATTCAGCCCGGAGGCAAACGAGAAGGACACGATCAGTCTCGGCGCGGGTGTTCGTCCACCGCGATCTGCACTGTGATCGGCGCGCCGGCGCGGACGAGCGTGGCCGAGAGCGTCCGGCCGACCGAGTCGGGACCGAGGGCTGCGAGGACGTCGCGCGGATCGGCGACGGGCTCGTCACCGAATGCGACGAGGAGGTCGCCGAGCAGCACGCCGGCGCGATCGGCCGGCGCATCGGGCTGGACCGCCACGACGAGCAGCCCGACGTGCGGCACCTCGCCGCCGATCGGGGCGAGCCGGCCGCGCACGGATTCCGGAATGCGCACGGGCTGCGTGCCGATGCCGAGGTAGCCGCGGCCGGTGCGTCCACCGCCGGCGAGCAGCCGGTCGACGACACGATCGACAGTGAACGCGGGGATGGCGATCGCCGCGGCGCGGGACAGGCCCGAGGTGGCGATGCCGATCGCCTGCCCGGCAGCATTCGCGACGGCCGCGCCGGAGAAGCCGTCATAGACGGCGAGGTCCAGGCGCACGAACCGATCGACCTTCCCGCCGCGCCATGTGCGCCATTCCGGACCGACTGCCGAGATGACGCCGAAGCTCGCGGTGACGTCCGCGCCGGGTCGTCCCGTGACGAGCGCGAGCTGGCCGACGCGCAACTCGGCGCGCGCCGGCGACGCCGGTTCGACGCTGCTGTCGTCGGCGAGGCGAAGCACGCAGAGGTCGGTGGACGGATCGCGTCCGACGAGCGTAGCGCGCGTGGAGCGGCCGCCGTCGAGGCCGATCTCGACATCCTCGTCCTTGTGTACCGTGTGGTCGGCGGCGACGACCAGTCCGCTGCGCCACAGGACGCCGGAGGAAGGGATGCGCCGCCGTGCGTGGATGGCGACGACGGAACGGCCGGCGTGCTCGACGGCGGCGGCGAGATCGTTGGACAGCGTTTCGAGAGTGGTCGACATGGCAGCGGGCTCGAAGTGAATCGTCTGCTCTCACGATCGCGTGGAGGCACGCGCCGACGTATTGGCCGAACGGGTGAGTCGGGCCCGCCCGTTCGGTGAGCGTGGCGGTCACGCGGCCGGCCACCGCTTCCCGCGGTGCGTGTCGTGGATGACTATTGAGACATGCGCCTCCGTTCGTGGCGCGGGTTCGCGGCGCTCACACATGACTGGACGCAATAGATGGATCTCCTCGGCATCCACCATCTCACCGCGATCTCGGCGCGGATTCGCGACAATCATCGGTTCTACACGAAGACGCTCGGCATGCGGCTCGTGAAGCGCTCGGTGAACCAGGACGACGTGAGCGCCTATCACCTGTTCTATGCCGACGCGAAAGGGAGCCCGGGCACCGACCTCACCTTCTTCGATTGGCCGGCGCCCCCAGAGCGACGCGGCACGCACGCGATCACGCGCACCAACCTGCGCGTCGCGAGCGCAGAGGCGCTCGACTGGTGGCAACAGGCGCTGCGTGAGCGCGGTGGAACCGCCTCGGAGATCGTGGAGCGCGATGGACGCCTGACGCTCGACCTCGAGGATCCCGAGGGGCAGCGTCTCTCGCTCGTCGACGACGACGGCGCTGGTGACGCCCATCCGTGGTCGAAGAGTCCGGTGCCGCCGGCGCATCAGGTGCGCGGGCTCGGTCCGATCCAGCTCAGTGTACCGAGCCTGCGTCCGACCGACGCGATCCTGCGACAGGTCCTCAACATGCGACCGGTGCGCGAGTATGCGCATCCCGAGAGCGCTGCGCATCGCGTGCACGTGTACGAGATGGGACCCGGTGGTGCCGGCGCCGAGGTGCACGTCGGGGTGCAACCCGAGCTGCCGGTGAGTCAGCAGGGAGCGGGCGGCGTGCATCATGTCGCCTTTCGCACGCCCGACGCCGATTACGACGCGTGGGCGGAGCGGCTCAATACGCTCGGCGTGCCGAACAGCGGCAAGGTAGACCGCTACTGGTTCCGGAGCTTGTACTTCCGCGAGCCGAACGGCATCCTGTTCGAGATCGCGACGGAGGGACCGGGCTTTTCCGTCGACGAAGACGAGGCCACACTCGGCGAGAAGGTCGTGCTCGCGCCGTTCCTGGAGCCGCACCGCGAGCAGATCCTGGCGCAGCTCAAGCCCATCGACTGAGGGAGACGCACCAATGTCGCAGCCACAGACGGGCACGACGCTTCCGGCCGACGCCGACGCCGACCGTTGGGTGTCGGCCCACGTGGGACCGAGCGGATTTCGTACCGAGCTGCTCGCTCGCGGCCACACCTTCGTCACGGACGAGCCGCGGTCGCTCGGCGGCACCGACGCGGGGCCGACGCCGTATGAGATTCTTCTCAGCGCGCTCGGCGGCTGCACGGCGATGACGCTCCGAATGTACGCGGACCGCAAGAACTACCCGCTCGAGTCGGTCACCGTGCAGATGCGCAGCGCGCGCGCCCACGAGCCGGACTGTGAGAATTGCGCGACGGAGAAGGTCGGCATCAGCCGAGTCGAGCGGCGGATCGAGCTCGGCGGTCCGATCACCGACGAGCAACGGGAACGCCTGCTTCAGATCGCCGACCGCTGTCCGGTGAAGCAAACGCTGGAGCGGGGGTTCAAGATCGAATCGGTTCGGTGATGACGTCGGCAAGGATCTCGTACGAGCGCAATCGCGCGTCGTGGTCGAAGATCTGTGCGGTCACCATCAGCTCGTCGGCCGCCGTCTCGTCCACGAACCGCGTCACTCCCTCGCGAACCGTCTCGGGGCCGCCGACAATTGCGCGACGAAGCGTGTGGCTCACCGAGCTCCGCTCCATCTCGGTCCAGCGGCCATCCATCGTGTCGACCGGCGGCTGGAGCATCACGGGCTGTCCACGCTGCAGCGCGACGAACTGCTGCTGCAGCGACGTCGCGAGTCGCCGCGCCTCGGCGTCGCTGTCCGCGGCGACGACGCTCAGTCCGAGCATGGCGTGCGGGCGGGACAGAAACTCCGACGGCTGAAAGGCGGCGCGGTAGACCTGCAGCGCCTGCATCATGAGATCGGGCGCGAAGTGCGACGCGAACGCGAACGGCAGGCCGAGCGCCGCGGCGAGCTGCGCGCTGAACAGGCTGGAGCCGAGCAGCCACACCGGCACGTTGGAGCCGGCACCGGGCACGGCGCGGACGCGTTGGCTCGGGTCGGGTGTCCCGAGGTACGAGAGCAGCTCGACGACGTCCTGGGGAAATTGATCGGCGCTCGCCGGGTCGCGGCGGAGCGCATGCATCGTGAGCCGATCGCTGCCCGGCGCGCGGCCCAGCCCGAGGTCGATCCGGCCCGGGTACAGGGCGTCGAGCGTGCCGAACTGCTCGGCGATGACCAGGGGCGAGTGGTTCGGCAGCATGACGCCGCCCGCGCCGACGCGGATGTGCGACGTCCCGCCGGCCACGTAGCCGATGAC
>DASXHF010000314.1:0-8624 GCA_036488775.1 Gemmatimonadaceae bacterium
ACCGAGCGCTTCGACGTCGTGCATGCACACGCGAGCGTCGTCTCACCGCTCGCGTACGGCGGAGCGCTCGCCGGCGCGCGCGACGGGCGCGCGACACTGCTCACCTTTCACTCCATGCTCCATCGCAGCGCCTTCCTCCTCGGCGCGAGCGACGCGCTGTTTCGTTGGGCGACCGGACGCGTGGTGATGAGCGGCGTGAGTAGCGTCGTGGCGGCACAGGCGGCGCGCTGGATTCCCAATGCGGCGGTGGGTGTCCTGCCGAACGGCATCGACACCGCCTTCTGGCGTCCGCGCGGCGATCTGCCGCGAAGCGACGGCGAGATCCTCTTCGTCAGCGCGATGCGGCTGTCACGGAAGAAGCGGCCGGCGCGGCTGCTGCGCGCGTTCGCCGAGGCATCGCGCTTCGTCGCCGGCACGCCGGGGATGCGGCTCATCATCGCCGGCGACGGGCCGGATCGCGTCGCACTGCGCCGCTACGCCGACGAGCTGGGCGTCGGAACGCGCGTCGAATTGATCGGACATCAGTCCCGCGACGCGCTTCGAACGCTCTATGACCGCGCGCACGCGTTCGTGCTGCCGAGCGAGCGCGAGTCGTTCGGGATTGCGGCGCTCGAGGCGAGGGCCGCGGGGCTGCCGGTCATCGCCATGCTCGCCAGCGGCGTGCGCGACTTCGTGCAACAGGGAACCGACGGCCTTCTGGCGCGCGACGCCGGCGAGCTCTCGCGATTCATCGGCCGGCTGGCGCTCGACGCGCCGTTCCGCGACTTCGTCGCGCGGCACAATCGCGCGACCGCGCCGTCGTACGACTGGAGCGACGTCGCACGGCTCCATCGGCAGTATTACGACGCCGCGACCGCGCTCCGCGACAACGCTGCGCGTGCGAGCCACCGATAGCCCGGAAGGGCGAGCGCGACGAAGTAGCAGGCGTGCTGGACGACCGCGACACCGAGCGCCAGCTCGCTGCTGACGCCGAGGTGCCGATACGCCACCACGACCGCGGCCTCGTACACTCCCACGTTCCCCGGAACGACCGGTAGCAGCGTCGCGAGATTGAGCGCCGCGAGCACGAGCACTCCGCTCGAGAAGGGCAGCGACAGACCGAACGCGCGCTGCACGCAGAGGATCGCCAGCACCTCGACGAACTTCTTACCGAGCGCGAGACAGAGCGCGCCGCCGCCTCGGGCCGGCGACCGCAGCGGCGCCAGCGCGACGCTCGCGGCGGATGCCGCATGAGCGAGACGCACCGACAGCAGCCGGAGCCGGCTCGCGTGCAGGTGCTCTCCACGCCAGGCCAGCGCGCTCAGCACGAGCAGCAGCAGGGCGACGCTCGTCGCCAGCGCCGTCATTCCGCGCCACATCCAGACCGGCAGGACGACCATCGCCGCCGCCGTCGCGAGCACGATCGTCTTGGCAACACCGACCAGAAGCTGGTCCATGGCCAGAACGGAAAGCGCGGCGGCACGCGACAGGCCGGCGCGGGAGACGAGCAGCGCGATCCCGGCGGCCTCGCCGACCAGCATCGGCGCGGTATTCAGCACCGACGACGTCATGACGATCACGCCGAACATGCGGCGAAAGCCGGGCCGCGGCGCGGGCGCGAGAAGACGCCACTGGAGTGCCCACAGCGGGAGGATGGCCGCGTAGCAGAGCAGCGCTGCGGCGATCCACCCCGGTCGCAGCGTAACGAGCTCCCTGACGATGCGGGTGAGATCCAGTCGTCCAGCCGCGGCGACGAGGAGGGCTGTAACGACCAGCAGCACCGCTGCGCGCGTCGCGAGCGACCACCCGCGCGACGGACGGTAATGACTCATGCCGCGAGCGCCGGCGGCGACGGCGGCAGCAGGTCGCGCATCGCCACCAGCGTGTCGCCTCGGCGCTGAAACAGTTGGATCACCTCGCGCAGGCATCGGAGCGCCGTGGCGCCCGTGCGGAAGCGGCAGTCGAGCCGCAGCCGCTCCCGCGTGAGGTCCACGAACTCCCACGGGTGCACGAACAACACGACCGGATCGCGCAGCGAGAGGAGCCACGGATCGCGAATGGCGCGCGGCAGGCGAAGGACGGAGGACGTCATCGACGCCGGAATGCGAGTGAGCGTCGTCGGAAGTCGCGGCGCGCGATATGAGCGTTTGTACTTGGCGAGCGACGAGTCGAGCGCGAATCCTGCCTCCTCCAGCAGCCGGACGTACGGTTCCGGAAAGCGGAGGTAGGGCGCGCGAAACGACGTCACGGGCGCGAACTCGCGCAACAGCGTCGCCGAGCGCTCGATCTCCCAGCGGGCGGACGCCGCGTCCAGGGTGTCGAACGCCGTGTGGGTGACACCGTGGCACGCCAGCTCGTGTCCGCCGGCCACCAACGCTCGGACGGCGTCCGGATAGCGTGTAGCGACCTCACCCGTCGTGAAGTAGGTGGCCGGGACGCCCAGCTCGGCGAACAGCCCGAGCAGAGCCGGTGCACCTTCTTCGATGCCGCGAAAGGTCGAGCTGAGATACGGCGGGCAGTCCGGCTCGAAGTCGACGGTGATGCAGACGCGGGTCACGGCAATTGGCGCTGGCGAAGGTGGGCCCTGCTGGATTCGAACCAGCGCGCGTCGGATTATGAGTCCGCTGCTCTAACCACCTGAGCTAAGGGCCCCAGAGGAGCGAAAGCTATCCGTTGACTGCCGGGCCGGGAAGTTGGGGCCGGCACTAGGCGTTCCGCGCGAGGCAGGGCACATTACGGCGATGATCGCCGTCGTCACGGGCTCCACGGGATTCATCGGTTCTCATCTCGTCGATGGGCTCCTCGCGCGCGGCGCGACGGTGCGGGCGCTCGTGCGTCCGGAGACGCCCGCGTCGCGGCGCGACGAGCGCATTCCGCACTGGGAGGCCGACCTGCTCGACGATCGCTCGGTGCGCGAGTCGAAGATCTGGGACGGCGCGACGCACGTCTTCCATCTGGCGGGAGTCACGAAGGGGCGCACGCTCTCGCACTTCCGCGCCGGCAACGTCTTCCCCACGGCGAACGTCCTCGCCGCGCTCGCGGCGCGCAACGGCCCCAAGCCGCACGTCGTGATGATGTCCTCACAGGCTGCTGCGGGACCGGCGAGCAGCCCCGACGCGCCCGTGCGCGAGACCGATCGTCCGCTGCCGGTCGAGAACTACGGGCGCAGCAAGCTCCAGGCGGAGCAGGCCGTCACCCGCTACCGCGACGATCTGCCGATCACGATCCTTCGGCCGGCCGCGGTCTATGGGCCGCGCGACCGCGATTTTCTCGCCGTGTTCCGCCAGGCGAGCCGTCGCGTCGCCCTTCACGCGGTGCCCCAGGACCATGCCTTCTCCGTGGTGCACGTGGAGGATGTGGTGAGCGCCGCGCTCGTCGCGGCGGAGCACGGATCGAGCGCCGGCAAAGTGTACTTCGTCGCGGACGACGAGCTGGTCACCTGGCGCCGACTGTATGACCTCGTCGCGCAGGAGGCCGGAGCGAAGCCGATTCAGCTTCAGGTCCCGCTCCCTGCCGTGCGGCTCGCTGCGCGCGCCGGAGAGCTCGTCAGCTCCATCACCGGCCGGTCCTCGAACTTCAACCGCAACAAGGCGGCGATGGCGCGCCCGCGCTGGTGGCTGTGCGACGCATCGCGCGCGCGGGAGGAGCTCGGCTGGGCGCCGCAAGTCACCCTGCAGCAAGGCGTCCACGACACCTATCTTTGGTACGTCAACGCGGGCTGGCTTCGTGCACCGAAGCGCCCCGCCGAACGGAGCCAGTCGGAGGAGCAGACCGGGTGACCGATCCCCAGCCGTTGCCGGACGACGCGCGCGCCGCACAGGTGCAGACGTTGGTGGACCTGGTGGAATACCGGGCTGCCACGCAGCCCACCCACACCGTCTTCCGCTTCCTCAACGGCGACGGCTCCGAAGATGGTACCCTCACCTTCGCGCAGCTCCAGCGTCGCGCGCGGTCGATCGCGGTGCACCTGTCCGAGCGCGTCGTGCCCGGCGAGCGCGTCGTGCTGCTCGTGCCGCCCGGCCTCGACTACGTCGCCGCGTTCTTCGGCTGTCTGTACGCGGGCGTCGTGGCCGTGCCGGCCTATCCGCCCAATCCGCGCCGCGCCGATCCGCGCGTTGCCCGCATCGTCGCCGACTGCGGCGCTCGCATCGCGCTCGTGTCGGACACGTTCATGGCCCGCCTCGATGGCTGGCTCGCGCTCACCCCGGAGTTGAGCGGCATCACCTGGCTCGACGCGGGCCGCCTCGCGGCGGAGCCGCTCGACGGATGGCGCGCGCCGAACGTCACCGGTGCTTCACTTGCAATGCTGCAGTACACATCGGGCTCGACCGGCGATCCGCGCGGCGTGATGCTCACCCACGCGAACCTGCTGCACAACTCGGCGCTGATCCACCGGGTGTCCGGCCATCGGCCGCATGACAACGGCGTATTCTGGCTGCCGCCGTTCCACGACATGGGACTCATCGGCGGCATCCTGCAGCCGATCTACGCGGGACTCTCGGCGGCGCTCATGGCGCCGGCGACGTTCCTGCAGCGTCCCTTCCGTTGGCTCGAGGCCATGTCACGGTATCGCGCCACGACGAGCGGCGCCCCCAACTTCGCCTACGACCTCTGCGTCGAGCGCATCCCACACGCCGAGCGCACGACGCTCGACCTGTCGGCGTGGCGCACGTCGTTCAACGGCGCTGAGCCCATCCGTGCCGATACCATCGCGCGCTTCACGCAGGCGTTCGCCGGGAGCGGGCTGCGACGCGACGTGATTCTGCCGTGCTATGGGCTCGCCGAGGCGACCCTGCTCGTCTCGGGCGGTCCCGCGCAGCACGCGCCGAGCGTCATGCTCGCCGACCGGCGGCGGCTCGAGGCAGGAGAGCTCCGCATCGCGGATGACGGCGCCGCGAGCTCCGTCGCCCTCGTGGCGTCAGGTCGCCCGGCGAGCGAACAGATCGTGGAGATCGTCGATCCGGACACCCACGCGCGTTGCGAACCGGCGCAGGTTGGCGAGATCTGGGTCGCGGGCGGCAGCATCGCGAAAGGATATTGGAATCGTCCGGACGCGTCCGAAGCCAGCTTTCGTGCGCGGCTCGCCGGTTCGGATCGCACCTTCCTGCGCACCGGCGACCTCGGCGCCCTGATCGACGGAGAGCTCGTCGTCACCGGGCGGCTGAAGGATCTCGTGATCCTCGAGGGACGCAACTATTACCCGCACGACATCGAGGTCGCCGCCGAGCGGAGCCACCCGAGCCTGCGCCCCGGCTTCACGGCTGCCTTCGGTGTCGCCGGCGAGAACCGCGAGCGGTTGGTCCTCGTCGCCGAAGTCGCCCGGCAGCACAAGCCGGAGATCGACAGCGCCGTGTTCCAGGCGATCCGGACCGAGCTCGCCGGCACCATCGGCGTGATCGCCGATGAGATCGTGCTCATCCGGCAGAACACCATCCCCCGTACGTCGAGCGGTAAGATCCAGCGCCGTGCGTGCCGTGCGGCGTACGTCGACGAATCGCTCGACGTCGTCGGCCGATGGCGCCCACGGGGCAGCGACGTCGTGCCCGCCCACAACGCGATCACCGCGTTCGTGCTCGATTGGGTGCGCGAGGAGCTGTCCGTCGACCCGACGCTGCTCGATCCGCGCACGAGCATTCGCGATCTCGGTCTCGACTCGCTGGCGGCGACGCGGCTCGTCGTCGCGTTGGAGGGGCGGTTCGGGCGGCGCATCGACGCCGCGCGCCTGTGGGAGGAGCCCGACATCGGCTCGCTCGCGCGCCATCTCGCGTCGCTCGACGGACGCGCCTCCTCGGGACACTCGACGGCGCGCGTCGCGCTCAAGGACTACGGCACGCCGTCCGTGGCGAGCACCGACGTCGCGCAGTGGGTCGAATATCGCGCGCTGCGCGCGCGTCTCGATACGCTCGCCGAGAACGGCATCGCCAGCCCGTTCTTCAACGTGCACGACGGCGTGACGGGAAGCACCGCCGTCATTGGCGGGCGGCGAGTGATCAACTTCGCCAACTACAACTACGTCGGGCTGTCGGGCGATCCCGAGGTGACGCGCGCCGCGCAGGACGCCGCCGCGCGATGGGGCACAAGCGTCTCGGCGAGCCGCGTCGTCTCCGGTGAGCGGCCGGTGCACCGCGACCTCGAGCGCGAGATCGCCCGCTTCCTGGGCACCGAAGACGCCGTCGTCTACATCGGCGGCGTTCCGGCAAACGTGTCGACCATCTCGCATCTGTTCGGGCCGGAAGACGTCGTGCTCTGCGACGCGCTCGTGCACAACAGCGCCATGCAGGGCGCCGAATTCTCCGGCGCACGGCGGCTCGTGTTCCCGCACAATGATTGGGACGCGCTCGATCGGACGCTGGCCCGCGTGCGCTCCAGACATCGGCGCGCCCTCGTCGTGATCGAAGGCGTGTACAGCGCCGACGGCGACGTCCCCGACCTGCGGCGGTTCGTCGAGGTGAAAGAGCGCCATCACGCGATGCTCATGGTCGACGAAGCGCACTCGCTCGGCACCATCGGCGCCACCGGGCGCGGCATCGCCGAGCACGCCGGCGTCGACCGCGCGCGCGTGGAGATCTGGATGGGGACCTTGAGCAAGTCGCTCGCGAGCTGCGGTGGCTACATCGCCGGCAGCGCTGCGCTCGTGGAGTACCTCAAGTACACCTCGCCCGGCTTCGTCTACAGCGTCGGCATTCCGCCGAGCAATGCGGCTGCCGCGCTCGCCGCGTTGCGCAAGCTCGACGCCGAGCCCGAACGCGTACGCGAGCTGCAAGAGCGCTCCCGCTATTTTCTCGAGCTGTGCCGCGACGCGGGCCTCGACACCGGCGCGAGCGCCGACACCCCCGTGATTCCGGTCATGGTGGGCGCCTCGCTGCGCGCGGCACGTCTGTCCGAGCTGCTGTTGGACGCGGGCATCAACGTGCAGCCCATGGTGGCCCCATCGGTGCCGGAAGGGCAGGCAAGGTTGCGCTTCTTCATCGCGAGCACCCACACCGAGGAGGAGCTGCGCGTCGCCGTGCAGGCCGTGACGGAGTCGCTCGAGCTGATGGCGCGTACCGAGGATGGCGTGCAGGACGGGCGGGCGGTGCCGGCATGAGTGGCAGCGGATTGCGCGTCCGCGTCACGCGCTGGCCGTGCGTCGCCGCGGATCTGTCGCTCGCGCAGCACGACGTCGCCGTCGTGAGCGCGAGCCTGCTCGCCTCCGACGACGGCGTGCGCGATTCGCTCGGCGTGCTCTCGGCCGACGAGCGGGCGCGGTTCGAGTCGTACACCAACGTCGTCGTCGCCCGGCGGTTCGCCGTCGGGCGGCGTGTCGTGCGTGACGTGCTGGGCACGGCGTTGGGAATGGAGGCGAGCGATGTCCCGCTCTGTGCCGGCGTGCACGGCAAACCCGCGCTGCGGCGCGGCGCGGCGCCGAAGCCGATGTGGTTCAGCGTCGCCCACTGCGAGGATCTCATCCTCGTCGCGTTGAGTCGGACGTCGGACGTCGGCATCGATCTGGAGCGCTCGCGCGCGATCGAGCATTGGGAGCGTGTTGCCGAGCGAGTGCTGGATCCGGTGGAGCGCGCGCAACTGTTGACGGCGGTCGAGCGGGGAGACGAGGCTGGTCCGGCGTTTCTGCGGCACTGGTGCCGGGTGGAGGCCGAGCTCAAGGCGATCGGGTGTGGGATCGACGGTCTCGATGCCCACCGCGCCGGCAAGCGGCCACTGGGCCTGCGCGTCGTCGATCTCGACGAGCTGCCGCTGCCGCCCGATCTCTCGCGGGCCGGAGCGCGGTATCAGGCCGCCGTCGCCGTCTGCTGCCTCGGAGTGGAGAGCGCGCGGCAGATCGCCATTGCGCCCCACCACGAGATCAGGCCGACCATCACGCCCACCAGACCGTCGACCGCGTAGTGGAAGCCACCATAGACCGTTCCGAGCGCGAGCCCCACGGTGAGCGCGGCGACGAGCGCGCCGAGCGGCCGCTGAAAGCGCAGCGCGCAGAGCGACGCGACCACCGCCGCGCCGATGTGCGAGGAGGGGAACGCCGTCCCGCGGGACGAGCCCGCCGCGAGCAGATGGAGGACGAAGGCGCGGATCGGACCGTCCGGTGCCACCGCCGGGCCGTAGAGGTACCGCGGCCCGTCGACCGGGAAGACCAGGTAGCACGCGAAGCAGAGCGCGTACACGACGACGAGGGCGAGCATCGTGCAGGCGTACGCATCGCGGCGGCCGCGCAGGTACAGGACGATCGGCGGCACGAGCACGAGGAAGTAGTAGGACGCATAAGCGAAGTGCAGCAGCTCGCTGAGCGCGACGTTCGGCATCGCGGGCGCCCAGGTCGCCGACGGATTGCCCGGAAAGAGTACGTGCTCCCAGCGCTGCACCATCGCGTCGAAGTGCGGACGTCCCGTGCCGGGAATGAGCCATCGCAGCTCGACGTAGAGGTACGCCCCCACGGCGAGCGGGAAGAGATCGCGGAACGTGCGGACAGCTGGCGCTCCCGAGCGCAGCGCCGCGGCCGCCATCAGCAGGACCGCGAGGTGGACGACGAACGGCATGCCGTCGTGCGTATCGCGCGCGTAGATCGCCATCGGCCACAGCGTCGCCGTGAGATACGTCGCGATCAGGGCAATCGAGACACCGATCGCGCGGTCGGCAAAGGTAGCTTGGTC
>DASXHF010000319.1:0-39352 GCA_036488775.1 Gemmatimonadaceae bacterium
AGCGCCAGGTGCACGAGCCGCCGCCCGCCGAGCGCGATGGCGACGTGGGTGACATGGCCGTCCACCCGGTCCGAGAAGAACAGCAGGTCCCCTGCTCGCGCGTGCAGTGGGTCAACGTCGACTGGCGTGCCCTGCTCCGCCTGCTGCCACGCATCGCGCCGCAACTGGACGCCGTGCAGCGAGAACACGCTCTGCACCAGACCGGAGCAGTCGGCGCCCCACGGCGTCACGCCGCCCCAGAGATAGCTCGTCCCCTCGAAGAACGTCTGCGCGCTGCGGGTGATCGCGCCCGCCTGCGCCGGAAACCGGGCCGCTTGCTCGACGACGTCGATCGCCTCGCCGGTCTTCACGCGCTCGTCCGGCGCGAGGAGTGCACCGAGCGGCATCGCGCGCCGGCCGCCGGCGCCGTCGCTCGTGACGCATCCGAGCGAGACGCGATCGAGCCCGCCGCTCTGGCGGGCGTCGCCGGCCGGAACGGGGGACAGATAGCCGCGATGCAGCCATCCTTCGTACTCGTCGGGGCCGCGCACCCGGTACCAGTCGTTGCGGTCCTCGAGCAGCTCCACCACGCGGCCGGAGACCAGCTGCGAGATCTGCGCGCTGGCGACGCGCGGCTCGGCGAACATCGGCGCCATCGGAGTTCGCACGATGGCGCGGATCGAGTCGGACATCATTGGGACATCATTCCGATAAAATTTCGCCGGGCACGCGGGTGCGTACGGCCCGCTCGATCGCCGTCGCCAGCGCGCGCACGGCGAGCGCCTCGATCTGCAGCGCGGCCGCCGCCACGCCGCCGTCCAGAGGCGACGTCGCGAACACCACGTCGCCGTCGAACAGCGTCGCTACCGGCGTGATGCGTCGATACAGCGCCGCGCTCGCCGCCCGTGCGAGCGCGCCGAGCTGCACCCGATCGAGCGCCGCGTTCGTGGACACGACGCACAACGTCGTGCTGCGGCCCGCGACCTGCTCGAACCGCGCCGGCGGCTCGGTCTGGCCGCGTGCGAGCATGGCTTCGGTGTCGAGCCATTCGCCATCCGGCGTGCGCGCGCCGGCGACGATGCGACCCGCCGCATCGCGCACGTCGCCCATCGCGTTCACCACCGCGAGCGCGCGCACCGACAGGGTGCCCGCGTCCTCGGCCCCGACGCCGATGCCGCCCTTCATGCTCCCAGTCGGACCGCCGGCTTTGCCCACGGTCGCACCGGTGCCCGCCCCGATCGATCCTTCGCGCGCCACGGCGGTGGCGGCGGCGCACGCCTCGTACGCCATGGCCGGCGTGGGCCGCGCATCGAATCGGCCGAGCGGTGCGAGATCGAAGATCACCGCCGCGGGGACGATCGGCACCACGCCGGCGCCGACGGAATAGCCGCGGGCGTGCTCCTCCATCCACCGCATCACGCCCGCCGCCGCATCGAGTCCGTACGCCGACCCGCCCGTCAGAAGGAGCGCGTCGACGCGGTCGACGTGATGCGCCGGATCGAGCAGTGCGAGCTCGCGCGAGCCGGTCGCCCGGCCCGGCACGTGAACGCCGCAGCGGAAAGCCGCGCTGGCGCCGCGCACGACCGTGCATCCCGTCGCGCCTTCGACGTCCGTCGCGTGCCCCACGACGAGACCGCAGGGGCCGAACGACGTCACGCGCCGCTCCGCCGCGCTACTCGAGCCACTTCGGCATCGGCACTTCCTTCTGCTGACAGGCGCGGCACTTCTCGACGCCGCGCATGTTGCAGATCATGCAGATGAACGTGCCGCAGACGATGCAAGGATACCCTTCGGACGCGCGCTCTTCGTTGCCGCAGGCGCGGCAGATCATGCCGTCGTGCTCGTGCAGCGTCATGCGTCCTCCGTGCGAATGGCGGTGCCGGTCGTCGATCGATCGCCGAGCTCGTACTCGCGGATCTTCTTGATCAGCGTCGCGCGCGAGATGCCGAGCTCGCGCGCGGCGCGCGTGCGGTTGTCGCCGTGCGCGCGCAGCGTCCGCTCGATGTGCGCCCGCTCCACCTCCGACAACGAGCGCGAGACGTGCGGCAGCGCCGCGTCGTCGCCGATGCCGCGCACCTCCGCCGGCAGGTGTTGCACGCCGACCAGCTCCTCTCCGCGCGCGAGGAGGAGCGCCCGCTCGAGCACGTTGCGCAGCTCGCGCACGTTGCCGGGCCACGGGTAGCTCCCGATCACCTGGAGCGCCTCGTCGGTCACACCGTAAGGTGCGTGCTGCAGTCCGCGACGCAGCTCGATGACGAGCGCGGCGACGGTCTCGCGCAGGTCCTCGGGCGAGCGCGCGCGCAGCGGCGGCAGGTGGATCGGCATCACGCCGAGCCGATAATACAGATCTTCCCGGAAGCGGCCTTCCGTCACTTCCGTCGCGAGGTCGCGCATCGTCGCGGCGATGAGCCGCACGTCCACCGCGACCTCGCGCGTGCCGCCCGCGCGGCGCACGCGTCTCGCCTCGAGCGCGCGCAGCAAGGTCGGCTGAAGGGTCGCCGGCAGATCGGCGATCTCGTCGAGAAACAACGTGCCGCCGTCGGACGCCTCGAAGAGGCCGGGCAGCGGGCCTTCGCCCGCCCGCTCGATGCCGAACAACTCGGCATCGAGCGTCTCCGACGGCCGGAGCGCGCAGCTGATCTCGTGAAACGCGCGGGCGCCGCGCGGGCTCAGCGCATGGATGGCGCGTGCGACGCGTCCCTTGCCGACGCCGCTCTCGCCGACGAGCAAGGCGACGGTGCGCTCGCTGCGGGCGAGCATCTCGATCTGCTGCGCGAGCTCCCGCATCGGCGCCGACGGACCGAGGAGCATGTCCGTCGCCGCGCGCCCCGTGCGCGCGCCCGCCGCCCGCGTCAGCTCTCGAAGCTGCGCCTTCTCCAGCGCGCGGTCGACCACGGCGCCGAGATGCGCGAGCTCGACCGGCTTGGTGAGAAACCCTTCGGCGCCGAGCTGCATCGCCTGCACGGCGAGCGGAATGTCGCCGTGTCCGGTGATCATGATCACGACCGGACGCTGCTCGCGCGTGCGCTCGAGCACCTCGAAGCCGGACATGTCGGGGAGCCTGAGGTCCAGCAGCATGACCGCGGGCCGCTCGCTCTGTGCCAGCCGCGCGCCCGCCTCGCCGGTTCCGGCCCGGAGGACGTCGTGGCCGCTCCGCTCGAAGAAGCGGCCGAGGGCCGAGAGAATGTCAGGCTCGTCGTCGACGATGAGGATCTTCGCCATCAGGAGGTCAGGCCCGCGGGCACGGCTGCGGGTTCGTCTGGTTGGAGGGGTCGTACCACCACCACAGTATCGTCACGTGCCGCGAGCCTACGTAGTCGGCCACTACATCATACATGATTGTGCCGACCGGGCCTACGCCTGTGCCGGCGCCCCAGCCTTCCCGGGGGGCGTCGACACGATCGGCAGCTCCACGACGAACGTCGCCCCCTCGCCTGGCTGCGACTCCACGCGAATCCGGCCGCCGTGCTCGCGCACGATGCCGTCCGAGATCGACAGCCCCAGGCCGGTCCCCTGCCCCACCGGTTTCGTCGTGAAGAACGGATTGAAGATGCGGTCGTGCTGCCCGGTGGGCACCCCGGGCCCGCTGTCCGCCACCGCCATCACCAGCTGCTCGCCCACGCGCTGCGTGCGGATCGTGATCCGGCGCGGGCCGACCCAATCGTTCAGCGCCTGCTCGGCGTTGCCGACGAGGTTGAGCAGCACCTGCTGCAGCTGGAACGGGTCGGCCCAAGTGTGTGGCAGCGCCGGATCGAGGAGCACCTCGAGCTCGATCTGCGCCGTGCGAATGGCATATCGGCGCAGTTCCAGCGTGTCTTTGACGATGCTGTTGAGGTTCACTTCGACGCGCTCCGCCGGCTGCCGGCGCGCGAAGGTCAGCAGATGTGAGACGATCTTCGACGCCCGCATCGCCTCGTGACGGATCGTCTCGAGCGCCTGCCGGGCCTCGGGCTCCACCGCCGCGGACGACGACGCCATCAACAGCTCGGTGTACGCCATCACTCCGGCGAGCGGGTTGTTCAGCTCGTGCGCGACACCGCTGACGAGCTGCCCGATCGCCGCGAGCTTCTCCTGCTGAAGGAGCTGCTCGGTGAGCCGCTGATCGTCCGTGACGTCGCGGATGATGCCGAGCGCCCCTGTGATGGCGCCGTCCTCGACGATCGGTGACGTGATCACCGACCCGTGACGCACCTCGCCGTCGGCGGCTCGATAGCGCAACGATCCCCGGCAGCGCTGTCCTTGAAAGGTTTCCCGCAGCAGCCCTTCGGCCGCGGACAGGTCGCGCGTGTCGACCACGACGGAGATGGGCTGGCCGAGCAGCTCCTCGCGCGCGATCCCGACGCCGCGCTCCAGCGACCGGTTCACGGCGCTGAATCGCCCCGCCACGTCCACGGTGAAGATCGCGTCCGACGCCGACTCCACCAATCGGGTGTAGCGCGCCTCCGAGCGCGCCAGTGCCGCGGTCCGCGCCCGCTCTTCCGTCACGTCGCGCAGCGACGCGACGATGCCGGTCACGCGGTCGAGCTCCCGGAGCGGCGCCGTCGTCACGGCGACGCTCCGGTGCGTGCCATCGGCGCGGATCAACGAGCCCTCGTATCGTTGCGGCGCGCCCTCGATGGCGAGATCCTCGTAGCGGCGGATGGTGTCGCGCATCTCCTCGGGCAGCATCGCCGACACGGGCATGCCGATCAACCCCTCGCCATAGCCGAACAGCGCGATGGCGGCCGGATTCGCGAACGCGATTCGGCGCTCGAGATCGGTGATGACGATGGCGTCGCTCGACGTCTCGACCACGCGACGATACCGCTCCTCCAACGCGCGATGTTCGCGCTCCGAGGGAGAGGACTGCCGGCTCATGGCGATCGGCGGGAGACCGTCGGGCATGGACGGGGACGCGGAGAGGAGTCGACGCGCGCCGTCAGCGGCGCGGCACGAGCAGGTGCGCGGCCAGTGGCTCGACTCCGATCTCCACCGGCGTGGAGCCGAGCAGCTCGCCGTCCGCCTGGATGGGCAGCACGGGAACGGTCGTGAGACGAAACCGCGTGCCCTTCCTATATAATATCGCTCGGTCGGGTCGGAAGTCACGCCGCGTCACCCGCCACATGATGCGAACCGCGTCCCAGAGGCTGCTCGGCGAGAAGATGCAGCAGTCGAGCACTCCGTCATCCACCGCGATGTCGGGGCCGAAGCTCAGCCGATCCTCGAGGATCGCGCCGAAGTTCGCGAACAACACGGCCGCGGCACGGCGCTCGATGGTCTCGCCATCCACCTCGACGGTGGCCGTGAAGTACTGACCGAGCAGCACGGCGCGCAGCGCAGCCTTGGTGGCCATGAGCGTATACGCCAGCACGCCGAGGCGACGCTTCATCCACACCGGCGTCTCTTCCACCATCGCCGCGTCGATCCCGACTCCGGCCGCGACGGCGAACCGGCGCCCGCGGACGACGCCGAGGTCGATACGCCGCGTCACGCCGTCGAGCAGCGCCGGAATCGCGCGCTCGATCCGGCGCGGAATGCCCAACGCGCGGCCGAGCAGATTGCCCGTCCCGCCGGCGAGCACGCCGATCGGGATCCCCGTCCAGGCGAGCGCGCCCGCCGCCTCCATCGCGGTACCGTCGCCCCCGAGCGTGAACACCACGTCATAGTCCTTGCCCCGGGCCAAGGCGATCTCGCCCGCATGGCCGGCCCGCTCGGTGCGCGCGACGTCCCACTGCACGCCGGCCGCCTCGAGCGCCGCGCACGATGCGCGCTCGAGCTGCGCGCCCCGCCGCGACGCGGGGTTCGCGATGAGCAGCACGCGCCTCGTCAGAACGACCAGGACCGGAAGAGCGACAGACCCCACTGCTGGGGCGTCGGCACGAACCCGCGCACGCTGGTCGCCGCGTTGCAGCGCAGCGAGCTCGCCGACGGATCGAGACCGCCGCGCAGCGCGAGGCGATTCGGCCCTGACAGCGGGAAGCGATATTCGACCTTCCCCTCGATCGAGTTGCTCAGCCGTTGCAGTCCGGAGGAGCTCGCGTCGTCCGTGCCGTTGCTGAAGCACAGCCCCGTGCTGAAGCTCAGGAAGAGCCGATCGCTGATCTGCTTCTCGCCGCCCAATCGGGTGCTCTGAAAGATGCTTCCCAACCCCGTGTTGGTGCCGGCGGTTGCAGTCGAGCCGGTGGTCTGCTCGTTCAGCGTGCCGGGCTGGAATTGGAACAAGTCCATGAAGCTGATCTGATCTCGGAGCGTCCGGTTGAGAATCGCGCTCCCCGTGGGCACCAGGATATCGGCCGCGCGCTGGAAGTTACTCACGTCGCTGCTGCTGAGATCGCGCGCCGGCCGACCTGTGGCCAGGTAGAACACGAGATCGGACTGCGCGATGGTGGCGTCGCTGCTACTGAGCTCCAGCGCCGGCTGTGGATAGAAGCTGCCGAAGATCCGCGCCTGGACGATGATGTCGGCGCGGCTGGTCTGCTTCACGCGATACTGCGCGGTGACGTCGATCGCCGGATTGAAGTCCGGCGTGCCGAAGAAGGAGATCCGCCCGCTCTGCACCTGGAACTGACGCTGCACCGGGCCGAGGTCGAGCAGATACGTCCCCCGGTCGGCGCTGAGCGTGCCCGAGAGCGCGAGCGTGTAGCGCGCGCTGTCCGCGAACGGATCGAGAAGCGACCGGCTTGCGCCGCGATCGTCGCGAGCGCGTTTCACGTTCAGCGACCCACCGAGCTTGATGTTCGCCTCCTTCGACTTCAGCCACACTTCGTCGCCGATGTTCACCGACACGCCCTCGAGCTGCAGATGCTCCACCATCCGGCTCGGCGCCTTCGGCATCAACGAGCGCGTGCGCACGTCGGTGGTGTCGAAGAACGCAGCGAAGTCGTCGGGCGTCAGCTCCTCCAGGTCCTTGCTGACGAGCTCCGGAATGTAGATGGTGCCCCGGTCCACGTTCAGCGCGCCGCGCAACGTCGCCTCGTCCATCGTGCCGGTGAGCGTGAGCCCGGTGCCGGTCGTGGACACGTCGAGCCGCGCGAGCGAACGCTTGTCCACTACGCGCAGCGTCCGCGAATCGAAGCGGAGGGCGAGCTTCGGATTGCTCTTGTCGCGGAACACCACGGACCCCGTGAGCGATGCCGAGCCGTTGCTCGCGGGGCTGCGCATCGTGAGGTGGTCGATCGTCATCGAGTCGCGCGCCGCATCGACGCGGAACAGCCCGTCGATCGACGCGAGACGCACCCCGGCGTCGGGAATCTCGGCGCCGCCGTTGGTGATCGTCGCCACACCGCCGACGTGTGGCTGAGCCGGTGCGCCGCTCACGGCGAGATCGAGCGACATCTTCCCGGTCGCGTTGCGCAACTTGTCCGACAGCGCTTCCACGACCGCCAGGTCGACGCTGTCCGCGTGAATGCGCCCGCGCAGCGAGTCCCCGGTGGGGCGGGCGGAAAAGAGAGTCAGCGCGATCGGATAGTCGATCGCCGCATCGAGGAGCGAGCGCCCGCCACGCAGTAGCTTCGCCTGCAGGCGCGCGCGATCGTTCGAGTAGTCGCCGGTGACGGTGAACGCCTCGGCGAAGAGCGTGCTGTACTTCACGCCGCTCGCGGTGGCGTCGAACACCATCGTGGGTTTGTCGCGCGGACCGGCCGCGTCGAACTGGAACGCCAGCTGCCCCTCGAGCGGCGACGACAGCTGCAGGAGCCTCCCGATTTCGGCGAACGGCACCGACTCGCCGCGGATTCTGACGCGCGACGCGCCGATGGCAGGCACGCGGGCGAACCCGATGATCCGACCGCCCGACGCGTTTGCCAGCACGAGGGTGTCGAGCACCAGGCCGGTCGGCGACCGTACGAGGTGCGACGGTTGACGCAGTGTCCAGCGCGCGTCGCCGATCGCGAGCGCGAGCGTGTCGAGGCGCACGGCGGAAGTGTCCCCGACCGCGGTCATGTCTCCCGCCGCGCGCAGCGTCGCGCCGTTGTCCGTCGCCGCACCGACACCGAATCGCGTGTGGCCTCGATCGAGCAGCGCGTCGAGCGACACGCGCCGGATGCGGACCCCCGCCGCGGTCACGGTGTCCGCGCGCAGGTCCGCCGTGCCGGAGAGCCGGCCGCCCACGCTGCGCACGGCGAGCGCGCCCGACAAGCCGCGAGCGCGACTCGTGTTCATCAACAGATCCCGCCCCGAGAGCGAGCCGCGCACGTCGAGCGAGTCGAGCCAGCCGCGCACGCTGCCGCGGAACGCGAGCGAGCCACGCAGGGAATCGGGTGTCACCGGGCGACCGGCGAGGTTCAGCGTGGCGCTGCTCTTCAGGTACCGGCGCAACCCCCCGAGCGAGTCGATGTCCGCCGCCAGCACGAGCGAATCGGTGCCGGCCGAGCGAGTCAAGCCGAGCGTGCCGTGCGCCCGCAGCGTGCCCGGTACACCGTTCATGCGCAGTGTGTCGATCTGGACGACGCCGTTCGCGAATCGCACCCGCGCCGTGCCACCCGACAGCGATACGCCGTCCAGCTCCGAGCGGTCGAGCCTGACCGCGAGCGGCCCGGCGAGGGTAGCCAGCGAGTCTCCGGTGATGTCGACGTCGAAGCGTCCGTTGAGCCGCGACGGCGGCGTGGCGAGCCCGATCAGCGCGGCGGCACTCAGGCCGTCGAAGGTGCCGCTGCCGCGGGCGCCGTAGCCGCCGACCGAGTCGGCGTCGACTTTGCCCGCATAGGTGAGATGGCCGGCCGGACCCGTGAGGTCCGCCGTCACGTCGAGGTCGGGGGCCGTGCCGCGCACCCGAATCGGCCCCGAGAATTGACCGCGCAACGGCAGCTTGGGATACGACCGGGCGAGAGTCGTCAGCGAGAGCGGCGACGCCTGGAGGGCGAGATCGTACGCCATGAACTTCTCGCCATAGGTGATCCGGCCGCCGCCGGTCGCATGGGTCGGCGCGTCGGGCCCGTCGGTGTGCGTGAGGCTCGCGTTCGACACCCGCACGTCGAGCCACGACGAGTCGAGCACCGCGCTTCCGCTCACCACGCCGTTGATCTTCGGAAAGTTGGGATAGATCCGCGTGATCGAGCGCAGATCGAGCCGGTCCGTCTCGGCGCTGAACCGATGGAACTTGGTGAACGCCGGGAAGAGAATGTCGAGCTCACCGTGTCCGGTGAAGTGCGAGATCGCGCCCGGAACGTGCGCGTCGTGGAACGTCATGTTGGCGGCGTCCACGTAGAAGCGATTCAGCGGACCGCCGCGCGCCGCGACCGTGCCCGTCAACGTGCCCTGCCAATCCGCGGGGAATGGCTTGCCGTTCAGAGTGCGAAGGAGATCCCAATCGACCGGATCCGCCTGCACCTTCACGTCGTGCACCGTGAGCACCGGGCCGCCCGTCTCGAACGTCATGTTCCCGCGCAGCCGCGACTTGGTGGTGCGCACGTCCATCTGGCTGATGGCGTAGTCGAGACGCTGGAGCTCCGGCTCGTTGCGGATGTCGAGGATCATCGACCCGCCGCCCGTCGTCGGCAGGGTAGGATAGACCCAGGCGACGTCGGCCAGCGAAACGGAGTCACCCCAGATGCGCACGCCATAGCGGACAGGGAGATCGCTTCCCCACGTGATTCTGCCCTCCGCATGACCCGTGGATCCGGGCAGATCCCAGTGCGGCGCCTTGATCCAGACCGTGTCGCCGAGGAGCTTCACCACCGCCCGGACGTTGCGCCACTTGAACGTGGGCACCGTCTCGACCGAATGCAGCGTGTCGACGACGAACAGCTGGCCCGCGCTGTCCGGCTCGGCGATGCGCATGTGCGGCACCGCGGCGTAGGCGTGGGTCCACCGATACGTCTGCGTGTAGCCCTCGCGCGTGCGGCGGATCTCGTGATCGCCGCGCCCGACGTTGGCGCGGACCGCGCTGTCGCGCCGGGCGCCGTGCAGCGAGTCGTCGGGGTGCCAGGGAATCGTCAGCCGGAACGACGCGTCGCGGATGTGCGTCGAGTCGATCACGACGTAGTCGCCGAATCCCTTCTCCGGACCCTTGGGCCCCGAGCTCTTCGACGCGAACATCCGCTTGAAGTTCCAGCTCCAGTTCTCGTGCTGGCGAAGCACGACCACCGGGTGCTCCACTTCAACCTTGCTGAAGTGCAGCCGGCGATCGACCAGGTCGCGCGGGTCGTACTCGAGCCGGATCGGGCCGGTGGCGACGAACAGGGAGTCCTCGTCGTCGCGCAGCTCGAGGGAATCGATCGTGACGCCGGTGAAGAAGTTCCCGCTCATGCGCCCGAGCCGCATCTTCCCCTTCATCGACGAGCCGACCTGCGCCTGGATGTACGCGCGGAGCGCCGCCTGCCCGCTCTCGGAGCGCGTCACGTAGACACCGATCATCACGCCCAGCAGCCCGAGCACGACGAGCGTGCACAGGCTGACGAGGGCGATGAACTGTCGGCGAGTGATGCGGCGAGCCACGGCGCGGGCGAAGACGGGAAAACAGTGCTAGAAGTCGGGGCCGATCGAGAACGTAAAGGTCAATCGGCTGAAGAAGCTGTTGTGCTGCTGTGGCGCGAACGTGGTGGGACAGCTCTGGCTGGGGTCCTGTTCGAGCGCACCGCCGTTCGCGGGGTTCGGGGTGGCTGGAATGCGGTTGCCCGGTGTCACGCAGTAGAGCACCGAGCGATCCGAGATCGGCGCATCGTAATAGATGGCGCCGGCCGGCTGGGGAAAGGGGTTGTACCCCACGTTGGCCTGAAATGGCCCGACTGGAGTGAAGAGACGGACGCCGATGCCGGGCGTCCATTTGAGGCCGTTGAGGAAGAGCGCCGATGCCTTGTGGGTACGCGTGCCGATCGCCGTGCCGCGTTGCCACACATCGCCTGCGTCCGCGAACAGCGTGTACTGCAGCAGCTCGGGGAAAAAGCGGCTCCGCAGCCGCAGCTCGATGTTGGCCACGACCAACGACGTGCCGCCCACCGGTACGACGCGTTGCACGGCCTGGCTGTCACTTCCCGGCACGCCCGGGCCCAGCTCGAAATAGACGGTGTCGCCCGCACCCTGGATCTTTCGCGGGCCGACGCTCGCGATGTAGATCAGGTCGCCGAGCGCGTTCTGCTGGTAGCCGCGCACGCTGGAGGCGCCGCCGGCATACAGCCGCTCCTCGGGCGGGATGAATCCGACCGAATCAGCGAAGGAGAGTGTGCGACCCAGCACCGTACCCAATCGCACGCGGGCCGCGAAGGTCACTCCGCTGCCGAGGGCGTGGTAGTACGCCCCGTCGGCCAGCCCCTTCGTGAACTGCACGTCCGGGTCCGAGCCCAACTCGCGGAAAGCGCTGCGGACGTCGAATCGGGTGATCGTGCCGCTGCGCGGGTTGAACGGACTGTCGGTTCGCACGCGCTCGAGATGCGCGCTCAGCACCGCAATGCGGCGATTCTTCTCGATGAACTCACGCGACTGCGAGTCGCATTTACTGAACACCGCGCACAGCACCGCGGGCGGCGCCTCGGTGCGTCCGAACTCGAGCGAGTAGGCGAGCCGGAGCGGCAGCCCGCGTGAGATGTCGCGCGTCAGGGACGCCTCACCACCGACGAGTGTCGTGCGCAGATACGCCTGATACTCGCTGCGCCGCTCGCTGTACAGCGACAGCGTCGGCGACGTCCGGTAGCCCAATAGCGTCGGCAACCGGATCGTGGCGGACGTGAAGTAGTTGAGCCGCACGCTGAAGGTGTCCTGGCGGATCGCCGGCGCGCACAGGTTGCCGCTCGCGAACCGGGTCGGCTCGCCGTAGCCGACCTTGGAGACCTGCGCCGTGAGCTCGAGCCGGCGCGCTTCGCCGAGAAAGTTCTTGTCGGTGTACTGCGTGCGCTCCTTGAAGCAGTCGAGCACCGCCCAGCCCACCTCGGTGTCGAGCTGCCGTAGATAGTTCTCGCGCACGAGCACGTCGAGCGTGATCAGCGTGTCGCCTTTTTGCTGCGCGCTGTCTGGGGCGATGCGCACCTCGACGTTCCGAAAGAGATCGGTCTGATAGAGCGCGCGCTGCGCTTCCGTGAGATCGCGGTCGCTGTACAGATCGCCGGCCCGCACCGTCGAGAGACGGGCGATCGTCGCCGCGCCGAGCCGCGGCGTCTCGCCCGGAAGCGGCTCGTTGAACACGCGCACCTCGCCGATCCTCGCTCGGCTGCCCGGCAGGATGTCGAGGTCCACGAGCGCGCGGTGCGTGCCCGTGTCCGCGCTGAAGCTCGCCGCGACGTCCGCCTTGGGATACCCATTGTTCCGCAGCCGCGTCTTGATCGTGTCGATCGCGCTCTGCAGGTGCGTACGGTCGAACGGAACTCCCTTTCGCAGCTCGAGCTCGCTCGTGTCGACGACCGCGCGGATCGCCGAGTCGAGCCCTTCGATGCGCAGCGAGTCGATGATGACCGGCTCGCCCTCGCGGATCAGGAAGGCGACGTTCACGGTTCCGTCGTCGTTCGGCGTGACGGTCGTGTCCACCTGCGCCCCGTAGTAGCCCTTGCGCTGATAGAACACGCGCAGCCGTCCGACGTCGAGGCGCAGGGCGTCGCTGTCGAGACACCGGCGCGTCCCGAAAGCGTGCAGCCGCCGGCGCACGGAGCTCGACGCGGTCGTGGAGACGCGCGTCTCCAGATCGCGACTCGAGAAGGCGTTGTTGCCTTGAAAGTCGAGCGAGCGCACCTCGCGTTCGCCCTCCGTGCCGTCGCACTCGATGCCCTGCGCGTGTAGCAGCTGCGGTGCGGCGAACAACGCGGCGGCCAGCACGGTATGACGCAGCAATGCCCATCCCGCCAATCCAGCGCCCGTGCTCCGTCCATCCCGACGGCTCATCCGTCGGCGCGTCTCGTCTTCGGCCGACCGGGTGTCCCTCGCCCGCGCCCTGTCGCGTGGTGCTTTCCGAGGCGCCGCTCCTCCGGCAGCAACGGCGTGCGCTCGAGAAAGAGCCGCGCCACGTAGTAGCCGGCGAGGCCGGTGACGATCCCCGCGCCGATCGCCGGAATCAGCTCGCGTCCGGTGAGTGGACGGCGGAACACGTACCCCGCGAGACGCGCCGTCGCGTGCGAGGGTCGATCGGATTTGGCCATCTGCCTGGGCGTGGCGTGAGGAAGGAAAAGCCGGAGGAGGCCGATGGGGACACAACTTGCACGTGCGGCTCCCGACGAGACACGACGCGCCCGCGCGGCGGGTCACTCCGGCGGGCGCACGTTTCATTGACGCTGCAGTGCAGCCCGGGTAAGTTCTCGCGCCTCTCGCACGCTGTCAACTGCTTACGCCAGAACGTCATGCGCCGTTTCGCCCTCCTTGTTCTCCCCTGCCTTTCGATCGCGTGCGGCGGGAGCGGAGACGTGCCGGCCAGGCGAACCCTGGTAGACTCGCGCGACAACTACGACCCGCGCTCCCTCGATCCCGCCCTGTCGACCGACGTCCCGACCGGGCGCGCCGTCGGCTACCTGTTCGACGGGTTGACCCGCTTCACCCCCGACGCGCGCGTCGTCCCCGCGCTGGCGACGAGCTGGGACGTCTCGCCCGATGGCTTGCGATACGTCTTTCATCTCCGCCGCGGCGTCACCTTCACCGACGGGACGCCATTCGCGGCGCGGCAGGTGGGCACGAGCTGGCAGCGCGTGCTCGACCCCAAAGTTCGCGGCGGGCGCGGCTGGCCGCTCTACCCAATCCTTGGCGCCAAGGAGTTCGCCGATGGAAAGGCGACGTCCATCCCAGGCATCGCCGCACCCAACGACTCCACCGTCGTCGTCACGCTGAAGGAGCCGTTCGCGATCTTTCCGAAGCTCCTCGCCATGCCGGTCGCCTCGATCGCGCCGGACAGCATCCCCGCGAACTTCGGCGAGCATCCGGTGGGCACGGGACCGTGGAAGCTCGTCGAGTGGAAGCATGACGACTATCTGCTCTTCGCGCCCAACAAGAACTATTGGGGCGGAGCCCCCAAAGCGGACTCGCTGATGGCGCGCATCATCGCCGAGCCGAGCACCGCCGTCGCCGAGTTCGAGAGCAGCAATGTCGACGTGCTGCAAGTTCCCGAGGAAGAGATCCGCGATTGGGAGGAGGATACCGAGCGCCGGAAGCTCCTGGCGTCGACCCCGGCGCTGGAGCTCGTGTATGTCGCCATCAACACGACGCGCGGGCCGTTGCGCGACGTGCGAGTGCGACAGGCGATCAACTACGCCATCGATCGCCGAATCATCGTGCGCAACCTGATCGCCGGCCGCGGAGAGCTCGCCGCCGGCGTCATCCCGTCGCAGCTGCCCGGTGCCGACACGACGCGCATCGGCTACCAGTTCGATACGCTGCGCGCCCGCCAGCTCCTCCGCGAGGCGGGCTATCCGAATGGGATCGACGTCGAGCTCTGGACGGGATCGACCCCGATCTTCGTGCGCATCGCGGAGACGCTGCAGGGATATCTGGCCCTCGCGGGAATCCGGGCCAAGATCGTGCAACGGGAGAGCGCCGCCGCCCGCGAGGCGGCGCGCAAAGGACAGACCGACCTCTTCGTGAAAGACTGGTACGCCGATTATCCTGACGCCGAGAACTTCCTGTACCCGCTGCTGCACAGCGCGAACAAAGGAGTCGGCGGCAACGTGTCGTTCTATCAGAACGCGCAGTTCGACTCGCTCGTGAGCACCGCGCGGCGAGAGCAGAACGAGGCGAAGCGCATCGCGTTGTATCGGCAGGCCGACGAGCTGGCGTTCCGCGAGGCACCCATGGTGTTCCTGTACTTCTACAACCAGCTCTACGCGATCCAGCCCTGGGTGAAGGGCTTCACTCCGCCGGTGATCTTCAACGGGCAGCCGTGGACCACCGTCACCAAGACGGCGCCGACGCCGGCGAAGGCGTCTCCGGCCAGGACGTCGCCGTGATCGCCTTCATCGTTCGCCGGCTCCTGCTGTCGATCCCGACGCTGCTCGGCGTGCTCGTCGTCGCCTTCCTGCTGCTCTTCGTCGCGCCCGGTGATCCGGTCCAGGCGATGGTCGGCGAGCGTGCCGACGAGGCGACTATCGCGCGCCTGCGTCAGGAGCTCCGGCTCGACGATCCGCTCCCCGTGCAGTTCGGCCACTACGTCGCCGGTGTGGTGAAGGGCGATCTCGGCAAGTCGTACATCACCAACCGCCCGATTCGAAAGGACATCCTCGAGCGCTTTCCGAAGACGCTCCAGCTCGCCGGCGCGGCCATGCTGCTCGCGACCATCTGCGGCATCACGATCGGCGTGTTGAGTGGGCGTAAGCCCGGGAGCGCCATCGACCGGTTCGGACTTGGCCTCGCCTACCTGGGCATCAGCTTCCCGGTGTACTGGGTCGGACTGCTGCTCATCCTGCTGTTCGCCGTCACGCTGCACTGGCTCCCGCCGTCGGGCTTCGGCGGGCTGCGATATCTCGTGCTCCCCGCGCTGGCGCTCGGCATGCGCTCCATCGCGTTCCTCGCTCGAATGACGCGCACCGCCATGCTCGATGCGCTCAGTGCCGACTACGTGCGCACCGCACGGGCGAAGGGGCTCAGCGAGCGGCTCGTCGTCGCCCGACACGCGCTCCGCAACGCACTCATCCCGATCATCACCGTCCTCGGTCTCGACTTCGGTGCGTATCTCACCGGCAGCATCCTCACCGAGACGATTTTCTCGTGGCCCGGGCTGGGCCGCTACGTCGTCAACGCCATCGCGCGGCGCGACCTGCCGGCCATTCAGGGATCGGTGTTGTTCCTCAGCGCCGTGTTCGTCCTCGTGAACCTCATCACCGACGTCGCGTACGCGAAGGCCGACCCGCGGGTGACCTATGCGTGAGCCGGAACTGCCGCACGACGCGCGGCGGCTGCCGATCGAACGCCGGGAGAACGACCGCACGCTCGACGCGTATCAGATCGCCGCCGCGCGGACGATGAACCCGGCTCTCGACGACGATCACCGTCTGCTCGATGCCGCCGCCGGCCTGGCCGAGGAGGCGGGCGAAGTGCTCGCGCTGGCGCGGAAGCACGTGCTGCAGGGGAAGACGCTCGATCGGGACGCGATGGTCGACGAGCTCGGCGACGCACTCTGGTGTCTGGCCATCGCCGCCAAGACCGTCGGCGTGTCGCTGAGCGGAGTCGCGGCGCGCAACGAGGCCAAGCTGCGGGCTCGCTACCCGGAGGGCTTCCGCCCCGGCGACTGAGACGGACGCTCGCGCGGAGCGGAGCGGCGTGGGAACAATGCCTCCGCATGCCGTTGCAGAGCCCGGTTGGTTGTCGCATGTGAGGAACGTGATTTGCGCATGACGAGTCCGCTCTGTAGTGCTCGGCGGACATTCTCCAATGCGCTGGCCGTGACGTCGGTTTTCATCGTTCTCCTGCTCATCACGGTCTGTTCGTCCGTTGCCGCTCACGTGATTGGACGGCTACGGGACCGTAGTACCCACCGGTCGGAGCTTCCGCCGTTGTTTCTCTCGCTGGCCGACGAGCTGGCGAGGGAGGCCGAGCCCGCGCGCGCGCCGCGTGCGGCGGAGCCGGACACCAGTCGCCCCGAACCGGTCGCCACCGCGCCGGCACCCGGTCCGCTCACGCTCAGGACAGCGACCGAGCCGGCGGACACCTCCGACACCATCCGCCTCGCCCGCCCGACCGAGGACGCCGTACAGCTTCTCCCCGCCCGTCTCGAGGTCGTCGCCGGCATGCCGCGCCGGCAGGACATCCGCTTCGTGCGGACGCCCGGCGAAGCGCCCCACATGATCCTCGGCCGCGAACCGGCGGCGTCGCCCCACCACGTGACGTTGACGTCGAGCACCGTGAGCCGGCAGCACGCGCGCGTCTCGTACACGAACGGCCAGTGGAAGGTCGTCAATCTGTCGACGACGAATCCGGTGATCGTCAACGATCGCGCGCTCCCGGGACCGCGGAGCGAACGCACGCTCTCCGACGGCGACAAGATCGAGCTGGGCGACGTCGTGCTCCGGTTCCGCGCCAGTTGATCGCGGCGTGATGTCCTCTCCCGCCCGCTCCTCCCTGCCGCTCTCGCGTTCCATTCCGGCGTTCGCATGTGCGCGCGGATGAGCACCAGGCGACGGAAGCGTGGCGCGCTCGACGCGCTCGAGCGGGACTTCGACCTCGTGCGCGAGCTCGGACGAGGCGCGACGTCGGTCGTCCACCTCGCGCGCGAGCGTGCGTCGGGCGACATGGTCGCGATCAAGATCATTCGCGCGCAGTTCCTCGACGACGCTGAGGCGCTCGGCAGGTTCGCCCGCGAGGCGCGCTACGTGTCCCGGCTCGACCATCCGCACGTCGTGCGCATGCGCGAGGTGCGCGACCTCGGCAACGCCGGCGTCGCGCTCGTGATGGCCCACGTCTGCGGACCGACATTGCGGGAGCACCTCCAGGAGCACGGGATGTTGGCGACGGACCGCGCCGAGGCGATCCTGCGCGACGTCGCATCAGCGCTGGCCGCGGCACACGACGTCGGCATCGCGCACCGCGACGTGAAGCCCGAGAACATCTTCCTCGACGAAAGCACGGGGGCCGCGCTCCTCGCCGACTTCGGCATCGCGCGGTCGATGAGCGGGGAGACGCAGCAGCTCACGATGAGCGGCGTCGCCATCGGAACGCCGACGTACATGGCGCCGGAACAGATCGATGGCGCGGAGCTCGACGGCCGCGGCGACGTCTACAGCCTGGGCCTCACCGCGTGGGAGATGCTGACCGGACATCGGCCCTGGGAAGGCGAAGCGCTGTACGCGGTGCTGTACCATCAGAAGCACACCCAGGTCGCCGACGTGCGCGAGATACGACCGGATGTGCCCGACCGTCTCGCGAGCGCGATCGCGGGCGCGATCGAGAAGGACCGCGATGCGCGGTGGCAGACGGCACACCAGCTCCTTGCGGCGCTGGATGGCGACGCACCGCTTCGCGAGTGGCCGTCCGCCGGAACGCAGCCGATGGAAACGGTGCGCGTCGCTCGCGCGGCGCCTCGGCGGGACGATGACGAGATCGAAGGCGCGGCCATTGCCGCGGCGCCGGACTTCACCGCCCCCGAGTGGGCAGAGGCGTGGGCGCCGCGGAAGGACCGGCGCACCGTCTATCGCGGCAGCATCGCCGGCTTGATCGCGCTCGCGCTCGTGGTGACCGCGGTGCACGCGCGCTCCGGCGGCGATGCTCGGGCGATGCAGCAAGGGCCCGCCGCCGTTGCGCCGGCGTCGCTCGCCGTCACCGCTCCAGTCTCCCGGCCGGCGCCCGTCGCGCACGACAGCGTTCCGGTCGCCCGCGCGCGTCGCGACAGCGCGCCCTCCGTCGCCGCGACCGCCCCGCCGACGGGGGTCACGGCCCCGTCACCCCCTCCGCCCCCCGAGCTCGGCAACGCGACGCGTATCGTGCCAGGCGGTACCCACACCTGTCTCGTCGCCGGCGACGGCATCGCCTCGTGCTGGGGCGGGAACGAGCGGGGACAGCTCGGCAGCGGTGGAACGTCGCGTCGCGCCAGCCCGGCTCCCGTGAGCGAACAGATACGGTTCGCCAGCGTGGCCGCAGGCATGTGGCATAGCTGCGGCGTCGCGCGCGACGGACCAACCTGGTGTTGGGGGATGAACGATCGAGGCCAGGTCGGAGACGGAGGAGGCTCGTCGGCGCAGCATGCGACGCCCGCACGCGTCGCCGGCGACCACGCCTTTCATCAAGTGACCACGGGCGCGTCGCACAGCTGCGCGCTCGACGCACGTGGCAGCGCGTGGTGCTGGGGCGCGAACGACGCCGGCCAGCTCGGCAACGGCACCACCGAGGACGCACCGGTGCCGGTCCGTGTTGGGCGCGGCGCGCGGTTTCACAGCATCGTCGCCGGATGGCGTTTCACCTGCGCGCTCGATGCCGCGGGCACCGCGTTCTGCTGGGGTGACGGCAGCGCCGGTCAGCTGGGCAGCGGCGCGCGCGCCGACCGGCACGAGCCGACACCGGTGAGCGGCCATCTCTCGTTCACCGCGCTCGCTGCCGGGAGCGCGCACGCGTGCGGCATCACCGCGCAGGGTGCGACCTACTGCTGGGGGAGCAACGCCGGCGGTCAGCTCGGCGACGGTACAGTCGCCGACCGCAGCACGCCGACACGGGTGAAGAGCGAGCGGTCGTTCGTCTCGATCGCCGCGGGTGCGGTGCACAGCTGCGCGCTGGCGGCCGACGGTGCGGCCTACTGCTGGGGGCGAAACAGCTACGGCCAGCTCGGCGACGGAGGCACTGACGAGCATGCCGTCCCGCAGCGCGTCGCCGGCGGACATGTCTTCGCGTCGCTGCGCGCCTTCGGATCGCACAGCTGCGGCGTGACCAGCTCCGGCGAAGCGTTCTGTTGGGGATTCAACCTCGACGGCCAACTGGGCGATGGCTCGCGCACGCATCGCACGCGTCCGGTCTACGTCGAGCGGGCGGGGGCAGGACGAGGATGACGCGCCACGCCATGCGCACCGGCGCTTCCTTCGGCCTCGCATCGCGATGCGGCGTCGCCGCGTTCGCCCTCGCCGCGTGGTCGTGCAGCAACCCGGCCGGCCTCGAGCACGCCACCGACGTCGGGAGCGTCTCGATCGATCCGCCCACCTCGACCGTGATCGTCGGCAGCTCGACACCGTTGAAAGCCACGGTGCAGGATCTGACCGGCGGGCTCCTTCCTGACGCGAGCGTCATCTGGACCGTGAAGGACCCGCAGGTCGCCGCCGTCAGCTCCAGCGGCGTCGTTTCGGCGCTTTCCGTCGGCAGCACGCAGGTCGCGGCGAGCTCCGGTGGCCGGTCCGGCCTGGCGACGATCACCGTGCAGCGTCCCCCGGTCGCCAACGTCGTCGTGCACCCCGCGCAGGTCGAGGCACTCGCCGGCGCTCACGCGCAGCTCTCGGCTGTCCCATACGATGCCGGCAACGCCGTGCTCACCGATCGGCAGATCGCATGGTCGAGCAGCAACGAGCGCGTCGCGACCGTGGACAGCACCGGGCTCGTGACGGCGATCGCCGCCGGCACGGCCACGATCAGTGCGACCAGTGAGGCGAAGAGCGGCACGGCAACCATCACCGTGAACGAAGGGCCGGTGGCGAGCGTCACCGTCATTCCCGCCACGGTCGCCATGGTCGTCGGCCAGACAGCCCCGCTCGCCGTCGCGACGCACAACGCGAGCGGCGCGACAGTGACCGGGCGCGCCGTCGTCTGGTCGAGCTCGAGCACCACCGTGGCGACCGTCGACGCCAATGGCCTCGTGACCGCGGTGCACGCCGGCAGCGCGACGATCACCGCGACGAGCGAGGGTGTCGCCGGCACCGCTGCGCTGACGGTCACGAACGTCCCCGTCGGGAGCGTTCGGCTCGATGTATCCACCTTGGCACTCAACGTCGGCGTCACGGCGCCGGTTCAAGCGACCGTTCTCGACGCGAACGGCACCGTCGTCACCGATCGCACGGTCACGTGGTCGTCGAGCAATGCGCTCATCGCCACGGTGTCCTCGACCGGTGTCGTGACGGGTGTCGCGACCGGCACGGCGACGGTGACCGCGACCTCCGAGGGAAAGACCGCCAGCGTTTCCGTCACCGTATCGCCACCGCCCGTTGCGACGGTCACCGTCTCGCCCGCGTCGAAGAGCTTGACCGTCGGCCAGACGACGGTGCTCACCGTGAGCGTGAAGGACGCGAGTGGTGCGACGCTCACCGACCGGATGGTCGTCTGGAGCACGAGCAACGCCGCCGTAGCGAGCGTCTCGCAAGCCGGCGTCGTGACGGCGCTCGCGGCGGGCACGGTGACGATCACCGCGACGAGTGGGGGCAAGAGCGGTGCGTCCGCTATCACCGTCGCCGCGCCGCCGCCGGCTCCGGTCGCGTCGGTCGTGGTGCAGCCGTCGAGCGTGACGCTCACGGTGACCGACAACAACCCGACCGCCTCGCTCACGACGATCCTGAAGGATGCCGCCGGCAACGTGCTCACCGGTCGCACCGTCACGTGGACGTCGAGTCTCGACCCGATTGCCACGGTTTCGTCGACCGGGATCGTGACGGCGCGGTCTCCGGGCACGGCGATCATCACCGCGACGAGCGAAGGAAAGACTGGCACCGCAACCGTCGTCGTGCAGAGTGGGCCGGCGGCGAGCGTGGTCGTGACGCCGTCTCCTGTCTCGATCCGGCTGGGCAATAGCGTCCAGCTCACTGCGACGGCGTTCGACGCGCTCGGCAACTGGATCACCGGCCGGCCGTTCACCTGGGCGACGAGCAGCGGCGCGATCGCTACCGTGACGAGCAGCGGTGTCGTGACGGCGAAGCACACGGGCACGGTGACCATCACCGCGACGCTCGACGGTAAGTCCGGCAGCGCTACCGTGAACGTGACGCAAGAAGAAGAATGAGCACGGCCCCGCGGATGGCCGTCGCAGCGCTCGCGACGCTGCTCGCCTGGACCACAGCTGTAGCGCAGTCGACGCCAGCCGCCGATGCGCTCAAGCGCGAACTGCCCGCGGCGACGCCGCAGCCGCTCTGCCCCCCGATCTCCGTCGTCAAGCCGCCGTCGGACGCCGAGCGGCGGCAGGCGCGCGATCTCGCCATGCGCGGCAAGCAGGCCGCCGTACTCGGCGACCGCACCTCCGCGCGCGATCAGCTCGCGCGCGCCGCGGCTCTCGACCCGACCGATGCGGATCTCGCGTACCAGCACGCCCGCGCGCTCGAGGCCGCAGGGTCGGGAGCGGATGCGGCCAAGGCGTACTGTCGCTTCCTGGCCCTCGCGCCGACCGCGCCGGAAGCCGCCGACGTGAGAGAGCGTGTCGCCGCGTTCGCTCCTCCGCCGCGGAGCATCGTGTCCGACGGAGCGCTCGCCCGGTTCCGCGCCGGCCTCGCCGCGTACGACGGGCACGACATGCGGACGGCCGAAACCGCGTTCGACAGCGTGACGACGCTCGAGCCCAATTGGGCCGACGCGTATTACGACCGGGCGCTCACGCGTGTCGCGCGGCGCCAGCTGACCGATGCCGCGGCCGATTTCGAGCAGTACCTGCGGCTCAGGCCAGAAGCGGATGATCGCGCCGCCGTGGTCGCACGTCTCGAGGCGCTCCGCCGCGCGACGTTGTCCCCGGGTCGCGCGCTCTCGCTCGGCCTTCTCGTGCCCGGCGGTGGTCAGTTCTACACCGGACGCCCGACGCGAGGCCTCCTCACGCTCGGCGCGTTCAGCCTGGGTATCGGCTGCGCCATGCAGCAGCGCACGACGCAGACGATGGTCACGCAGACCGCGACCGATCCATTCGGCAATCCGTACACCTTCCAATCGGCGCGCTACACGACGAGCCATCCATGTCTCGTGCCCGGCCTGCTCGCGGCGGCGGCCGTTGCCATCACGAGCGCGTACGATGCGTACCGCTACGCGGGAGATCGCTAGCCGTTGACCGGCCAAGTATCCTTCGCTGTTATGAAGCACGAATCCAAGGACATCACCATCATCGGCGGCGGCCCGGCCGGTCTGTTCGCGCTCTTCTACGCCGGCATGCGCGGCGCATCAGCGCAGATCGTGGACGCCCTCCCCGAGCTTGGCGGCCAGCTCGCCGCCCTCTATCCCGAGAAGTACATCTTCGACGTCGCCGGCTATCCGAAGGTGCTCGCCAAGGACCTCGTGCGCGCCTTGCGCGAGCAAGCGGCTCAGTTCCACGAGCCCGTCCACCTGGGCCAGCGCGTCACTGGCCTGGCCGAGCGGGACGGACAGTTCGTGCTGCATACCGACAAGGGCGAGTATCCCACGCGCGCCATCGTCATTGCCGCCGGCATCGGCGCCTTCTCGCCGCGTCGGCTGCCCCAGGCGTGCGCCGAACCCTGGTATGGCAAGGGCATCTACGACGTCGTCACCGATCCGCAGGAGTTCAAGGACCAGCGCGTCGTCATCATCGGCGGCGGTGACTCGGCGTTCGACTGGGGGACGCAGCTCGCCGGCGTGGCCACGCATGTGTCGCTCGTGCACCGGAGCGACCGGTTCCGCGCCCACGGCGCAACCGTCGCGCAGTTCCACAGCCACGTCGACGCCGGCCGCGCCGCGATCTACACCTTTCACGAGCTCGCCGACGTTCTCTGCCGCCGGGACGGCGACCGGTTCACCCACCTCAGCCTTCGCGACGTGAAGGCCAAGGCGACGAAGGAGATCGAGGCGGACGTCGTGCTGCCCATGCTCGGCTTCGTGAGCGACATCGGCCCGATCGCCGAGTGGGGCCTGACGCTCCAAAAGGACGAGATCGTGGTGAATCAGCTGATGGAGACAGGCCGCCCGGGCATCTGGGCCGCCGGCGACGTGACGTCGTATCCGGGGAAGCTCAAGCTGATCGCCTGCGGCTTCGGCGAGGCGGCGACGGCGGTGAACCAGGCCGTGCACTGGATCTACCCCGAGAAGAAGGTGGCGCCCGCACACTCGTCGAACATGGCGCTCTTCGGCCAGAAGGACGACTGACTGACTGATTGCCGGGCGCCGCGCGCTTCGCGCGCCCGCGTCCGGCAGTAATCGGTATATTCGTCAACAATGAAGATCTATACGAAGACCGGCGATCGCGGAGACACCGGCCTGTTCGGCGGCGGCCGTGTGCCAAAGGACGACCCCCGGGTCGAAGCATATGGTGACGTGGACGAGCTCAACGCCGTCCTTGGAATGGCACGCTCGGTCGAGATGATGCCGCGCATCGACGAGGTCCTCGTCCCCATCCAACGCGACCTCTTTGCCATCGGTGCGCTGCTGGCCACGCCAGACCGCGAGAAGATGGCGCAGCATCTCGAGAAAGCCCGCATCGACGACGCCCGCATCGCGGAGCTGGAGCACGCCATCGACGACGGCGAGGCGGAGCTCGAACCCCTGCGCGCGTTCATCCTGCCCGGCGGCACCGCCAAGGCCGCCGCCCTGCACGTCGCCCGCACTGTCTGCCGCCGCGCCGAGCGCCACGTCGTGCGCCTGCAGCGCGAGGTCGAGCTCCCGCCACTCGCCATCATCTACCTCAATCGCCTCTCCGACCTCCTCTTCACCCTCGCACGCGTGGCCAACCGCCGCGCCGGAGCGGGCGAGGTCACCTGGTAGCATGACCGTCTCAGCGACGACCCGTGGCGCTCCGCGCGTCGTCGAGGCGGGCGACTATCGCGTCACCATCGCCGCAGGGCTACGTCACGACTTCGCGAAACACGTCGCGGCCGTTGCGCCGGCCCACCACTACGCCATCCTGAGCGATGAGGACGTCGCGCCGCACTATGCGGGCGACGTCGTCACCCAGTTCGCCAGACGCGGCCAGGCGTCGCTCCATCTCATGGCGGCCGGCGAGGTGCACAAGACCCGCGAAACCTGGGCACGGCTCACCGACGACCTGCTGGACGCCGGATGCGGACGCGACACCACGATCCTCGCCCTCGGCGGCGGCGTCGTCGGTGACCTCGCCGGCTTCGTCGCCGCGACCTTCATGCGCGGTGTGCCCGTCGTCCAGTGTCCCACGTCGCTCCTCGCCATGATCGACGCATCCGTCGGCGGCAAGACCGGAGTGGACACGCCGGCAGGCAAAAATCTCGTCGGCGCCTTTCATCAGCCGGCCGCCGTCCTGGTCGACGTCGAAACGCTGCGCACCCTGCCCGTCGCGCACCGCCGCGCCGGTCTCGCCGAGGCCATCAAGCACGGCGTCGTCGCCGATGCCGACTACTTCGATCGGATCCGCGCCGCGATGCCCGAGCTGCTCGAGGGAAACGCCGAACGCATGCTCGACCTGGTGACGCGCAGCGTGGAGCTCAAAGCGGCCGTGGTGCGGGACGACGCTCGCGAGCACGGGCGACGCAAGACGCTCAACTTCGGCCACACACTCGGCCACGCCGTCGAGCTGGTGAGCGGCTTCTCGCTGCTGCACGGCCAGGCTGTCGCCATCGGCATGGTGCTCGAGGCACGCCTCGCCGAGCGACTCGGCGTCGCGGCGCGGGGGACAAGCGACGAGATCGAGCGCGTCGTGCGTGCTGCCGGATTGCCCGCCGTGCGTCCGCCCATGCTCGATGCCGACGCGATTCTGGCCGCGACTCGCCACGACAAGAAGGCGCGCGGTGGATCCGTCGCCTACGCCCTTCCCGCGCGCATCGGCGTGATGGCCGGCCACGACACCGGATGGGCGATCGACGTCGATGACGCACTGGTGCGTGAGGTGCTCGGATGACGCCCGTGGCGCCGACTCCCGCCGAGGGGATGCCGATCGTCGACGCGGAGCTCGAGGCGTTGCTCGCTCCGCGTGGTACTGCGGCGTCCGCACCGCCACGCACGTATCCCCCGGTGCCGGCGTTGCCGCCGTTCATCGGCAACGGGCGGCCGAAGAAGCTTCCGCGTCGACGGCTGGGGAGATACGCGTCGGCCATGCTCACCCTGGTGCTCGTCGTCACGCTCGCCGCGGGCGCGCTACGCGTGCGAGAAGGCTTCATGCCGCGGCAGACGATCAGCTTCACACCCGCGCTCGTATACGCGCCGATTCTGCTCGACGGCGCGCTCGTGCGCGGCGCAGCGCGCGACTGGGCGGTCAATCGATCGGCGCCCCTGCGCTACGGCGATCCGGCGCCCGTCGTGCTCACCGCGTACTGTCTCCGTGGGCTGACGCGACGCGATCACTACGTTCGCGAGGGGATCGTCGCTTCGGATCCCAAGCTCTTTCCGCTTGGACGCTACCTCGAGATCTACGTCGGAAAGACATACTACGGGCGCTTCCTGATCGACGACACGGGCGGCGCGATCAAGGGCAACAAGCTCGACATCTGGACCCCGACCTGCCGCGAAGCCAAGATCTTCGGCCGCACGAAGGGCACCGCCGTTCTCGTCCCGAAGCCGCTGGGCACCGACACCCTGACGACGGGCCGACTGGGTGGAGCGGGGAAAGGCACATGAGACGTGAACGGTGAGACGTGAGATGTGAATCGTGAATCGTGTGCCGTCACGATTCACGATTCACGGTCTGGCCGTTTGGTCCCGTCCTTGCCTCCCTCTCGAGTCCGACCTTCATCGGACGAGCACACATGTCCTCCTTCGGTACGTACCTCACCGGCTTCGTCATCCTCATCATCGGATTGGCGATCGCTGCCTACCTGCTCAACATCCCGACGATGTGGATTCTGGTCGGCGTGGTGATCCTGATCGGAATCGGGATTCTGATGGCCACCAGCCGGACCAAGATGAAGGACCCGCCGGCGCCACCTGGTCCGCCGCCGCGTGCGTGAAGCGCGATGCGGCGACGCTGCCGGCCGATTCATGTAGGATTCTGATCCTCGAATCGTTGCGCCATGAGCGCGGCCCAACTTTCGCCGAGCTCGACAGCAACATCGAGCGGGCGCGTCGTCATCGACGCGCCCGTTTTGCGTCGGCGTGCGACGTGTGGAGCGTCGGACCAACCGGAATTTGCCCGTCGACGAGCTCGAGTCCGCCAGGGCGTCGAGGCCCGGACATTCTGTCCTCGGGCGGCCAGATTGTCCACAAACATAGGAAGTAACCTACAAGCTGCTGTCATTACAGCAGTTAGCGCAATCACATTTATGGCGATGTGGTCATTCTGGCAAACTGACTGTTGACGGGTTTTTCTCCCGACATTATCGTGGCCGTCCTGCTGAGTCACGCGGGCGCGCACGAGACCACCGACTGCGACGCTCGACCACCTTCCGGCATAGGTAAGGGGCGTGTATGGAGCAAGCGACCGAGACCAGGTCCAGGGGTTATTTCCGCTCGTCTCCTTCCACCGCGTTCGATCAGTATCTCCAGGACATTCAGAAGCTGCCGCTGATCAGCGACGCCGCCGAGGAGCGCCGATTGGCTCGCCTCGCGCAGCGAGGTGACGAGGCCGCCGCGGAGCGACTGGTCACGGCGAATCTCCGATTCGTCATCTCCTACGTTAAGAAGTATCAGGGACACGGGCTCGACCTCTCGGAGCTGGTTGCCATCGGCAACGAGGGTCTGCTCAAGGCGGTGCGAAAGTTCGATCCGGACCAGGGAGTGAAGTTCATCTCCTACGCCGTGTGGTGGGTTCGCCAGGCAGTTCTCAAGGCCCTCGCCGAGCAGACGCGCAGCGTCCGCATCCCGCTCAACCAGAATTCGCAGCTCATCCGGCTCGCGCGGGCCGAGACGATCCTCGCCCAGGTGCTCAAGCGCGACCCGACGGAGGGCGAGATCTCCCGCCTCCTCGAGGAGACCCCGGAGCAGGTCCGCGCCGCCAAGCAGATGTCCAGCACCGAGGTCTCGCTGGACGCCCCCATCGATCGCTCGGATCGCGAAGCGTCCACGCTCGGCGAGCGCTTCGCCGGCGTCGACGGCACGGAGATCGAAGAGAGCACCGACTACAAGCTGATGCGGGAATTCATCGACCGCGTCTTCCGGAAGTATCTCACGCCGCGCGAGCGCAAGATCCTCTTCCTCTATTACGGTCTCGACGAGAGCGGCGAGCCGATGACGCTCGAGAAGATCGGGGCCCTGATGGGTGTGACCCGCGAGCGCATCCGCCAGATCCGCGAGCGCGCCTTCGAGAAGCTGCGCGAATCGCCCGACGGGCGCGCCCTCGCGGGGTTCTGGCAAGCCGCGTAGCCAACCCCAACCCGCCGGCCCAAAAGAACGGGAAGAACGGATCCAACCGAAAAACCGGAACGGCCGGATCAACCACTTCTTCTTTCTGGTTGATCCGGCCTTTTCAGTCTTGTGGGCGGTATCCGTTCCTCCCGCTTGCCTCGATCGCGCCATTTCGTCCTTAGGCGGGTAGAAGCGTCCGGAACTAGATTTCCCCCACCGATGCTCCACCGCCGTAGCTCGCCCATCTTCATCGACTATACCGGCCGGCGTTGGCGGCGCATTCGTCGCGCCGCCCTGGTCGCCGGCGTCGCCACGACGCTCATCGCGCTCGTGCTCGTCGGCAGTCTCGTTCTCTTCCCGCCGATTCCGCCCGAGCTCCCGTTGGCGATCGCCAACAATCAGCTCATCGCCAAGGCCACCTCCGGCCGGCCGGGCGCTTACACCAAGATCGACCGGCTCCGCATCGCGTACCGCCGCAAGCTCGCGGCGACGATGAAGCATTACGGCGCCACGCCGACCTCGCGCCGCCCGGAAGCGATCCCGACCCTCAACGTCGGTTCGGGTACCCGGCCCACCCGCACGGAGTCCATCGTCGCCGGTTTCTTCGTGAACTGGGACGACAATTCATTCGCGTCGCTCAAGCGCAACTACGACAAGCTCGATTGGGTGATCGGCGAATGGGCCTTCCTCGCGCCCGGCGGCGACTCGCTCACCGTGCACGTCAAGCGCGAGGTGACCGAGCTGCTCGCCAGCCGCCCCCCCGAGTCGCGCCCGTCGCTGTTCCTGATGATCAGCAACTACGTCGTGGCCGGCAGCGATTCGGCGCGCGGGCACTTCGATTCCACCGTCGTGCGCCGGTTCCTCGGCGACACCGCGGCGCGGCGGCGCGCGATCGAACAGATCGAGAAGGCGGTCGCCGTGCACGGGCTGGCCGGCACCACGCTCGACATGGAGAGCTTCGATCCAAAGATCGAGCCCCAGGTCCTGGGCTTCGCCAAGCAGCTGCACGACGCGATGCACGCCATGGGCAAGCTGTCGACGCAGGCGGTCGCGAGCTCCGACGACGATGCGTACGTCCGTCACGCCGCCACCGTGAACGACAAGCTGTTTCCGATGCTCTACGACGAGCATTACGCCGGCGGCGATCCTGGACCGATCGCGAGCCAGCCATTCTACATCGCGCAGGCGACGCGGTTCGCGCGGCTCGTTCCTCCGTCCAAGCTCGTGCTCATGATCGGCGCGTACGGCTACGATTGGAACGACGCGGAGGCGGTCGCGAATCATCAGGCGGAGCTATACACCTTCCAGGAGGTGATGCGCGCCGCGCGCGGGCCGGCCCAACCGCGCCCTCGCTTCGATCCGGTGTCGCTCAACCCATACATGCAGTGGACGAGCCCCGACTCGACGGACCACGTGCTCTGGTACCTCGACGGTGCCACGGCGTACAACGAGATGCGCGTCGGCCATGCGCTCGGCGTCGCGGGGCACGCGGTCTGGCGGCTGGGTGGCGAAGATCCATCGCTCTGGAACGTCATCGGCGACCACGGCGCGCTTCGCCCGGTGGACAGCCTGCGCCGTGTCCCGCCCGGCTATTACCCGGAGTTCGAGGGCGTCGGCGAGATCCTGCAGATCACCTACTTTCCGCAGGACGGGCAGCGCAACGTGCGGCTCGATCCCGGCACCGGCTACGTGGACGGCGAGACCGTGGTGAAGGTGCCGGTCCCGTACGTGTTGTCTCGGACCGGCGGTCAGCCGCGCAATCGGCATCGCGTCGCGCTCACGTTCGACGACGGCCCCGACGCGCGCTGGACACCGATGATCCTCGACACGCTGCGGTCGCGCGGCGTGAGGGCGACGTTCTTCGTCGTCGGGCAGAACGTGGACACCCATCTCCGCCTGCTGCAGCGCGAGTACGAGGAAGGACACGAGATCGGGAACCATACGTACACGCACCCGAACATGGCGCTCGAGGGCGACGGCCGCGACCGCATCGAGATCGACGCCACCGCGTCGCTGCTCGAGGCGGTGCTCAATCGGCGCGTCGCGTTCTTTCGTCCTCCCTACTTCGGAGACGCCGAACCGACGACCGACGACGAGCTCGTGCCCGTCGGCATCGCCTCGCGGCGCAACTATTGGACGATCGGCCTGCACGTCGACGGCGAGGACTGGAAGGAGCTACCCCCGGACTCGATCGTGAAGCTGGTGCTCCAGCGTCGCGCGTTCCCGAACGCGATCAACGCCACGACGCAGGATTCGGCACGCAACGTCATCCTGCTGCACGACGCCGGGGGCAATCGGTTCAACACCGTCGCCGCGCTCGGGAAGCTCATCGACTCGCTACGCGCGCGCGGCGACACGATCGTGCTGGTGAGCGAGCTTGCCGGCATCACCCGCGACGACGCGATGCCGCCGCTGCCGCCCTCCGGTGAGGTGACGCGGCTCGTGCGAAAGGCGGGCTTCATCATGCTCGGCACGGGCGAGACGACGCTCTTCTGGGTGTTCAGCATCGCCGTCGTCCTCGGCGTCGCGCGGCTCGCCGTGATCGGCACGCTGGCGATGCTGCAACGGCTGCTGCGTCACCAGGACCGCGCCGCGCCGGTGACGTATACCCCGGGCGTGAGTGTGATCGTGCCCGCCTATAACGAGGAGAAAGTCGTGGTCCAGACGATCTCTTCACTGCTCAACCAACGGTACGGCGGTGAGCTCGAGATCGTCGTCGTCGACGACGGATCCACCGACGACACGTCGGCGATCCTGCTCGAGGCGTATGGGCGCCATCCGCAGGTCTCGCTCTATCGCAAGGCGAATGGCGGCAAGGCGAGTGCGCTCAACCACGGCATCGCCAACGCGCGCCACGAGATCGTGATCGGATTGGACGCCGACACCGTGTTCGACGACGACACCGTCGCCGAGCTGGTGCAGCCACTCATCGATCCGGTCGTCGCCGCGGTGGCCGGCAACGCCAAGGTGGGCAACCGGATCAACCTCGTCACGCGCTGGCAGGCGCTCGAATACGTGACGAGCCAGAACTTGGATCGGCGCGCCTTCTCGCTGCTCGACTGCATCACCGTCGTGCCGGGCGCGGTCGGCGCATGGCGCCGGTCGGCGGTGCTCGAGGTCGGCGGCTTCCAGGAAGACACGCTCGCCGAGGATCAGGACCTCACGCTCGCCATGCGACGCGCGGGATATTCGGTGGCCTACGCCGACGGCGCGGTCGCCTACACGGAAGCGCCCGACACCTTGCGCGGACTGGCAAAGCAGCGCTTCCGCTGGTCGTTCGGCACGCTGCAGTGCGCCTGGAAGCACCGCGACGCCTTCTTCCGGCGACGGTATGGGTCGCTGGGATTCGTCGCGCTGCCGAACGTGTTTCTCTTTCAGCTGCTGCTTCCGGCGATCTCACCCATCGCCGACCTGATGTTCGTGTTGAGCATCTTCTCGGTCTGGCTGAATGCGATGAGCCACACCGTGGGCGGCCGGCTGGCGTACGGGCTCGTGAACCTGGAGCGGGTGCTCACCTTCTACGCGATCTTCCTGCTGGTGGATTGGCTCGCGGCAGTTCTTGCGTTCCTCATGGAGCCCGACGAGGACAAGCAGCTCACCTGGCTGATCTTCCTGCAGCGGTTCGCGTATCGGCAGGTGATGTACTGGGTCGTCGTCCGGTCCTTTGCCGCGGCGCTGAGCGGGCGGCTGCAGGGGTGGGGCAAGCTCGAACGAAAGGCGACGGTGGTGCTTCCCGATCAACGGAGAACGGCGTGGTCCGATCTCGGCAGGCTGCTGCCCTGGCGGCGTCTGACGTGACGCGGCGCATCCCGGCCATCGTGAACATCGCGTCGGGCAGCGCCGAGGAAGCGCGCGAGGCACTGGAGGCAGCCGGGACGTTCGACGTCCGCCTGGTCGAGCCGACACGGATCGCCGACGCCGTACGGCAGGCTGTGCGCGAGGGTGCACGCCGCGTGCTGGTCGCGGGGGGTGACGGAACGATCGCGACCGCGGCCGCCGCGCTGGTGGACACGCCGGCGGAGCTCGCCGTGCTGCCCGGAGGAACGCTCAACCATTTCGCGCGCGCGCTCGGCATCAGCACGGTCGCGGCCGAGGCGCTGCTGATGGCGTCGCAGCCCGCTTGTCGCGGCGTCGACGTCGGGATGGTGAACGGCCGCGTCTTCCTGAACACGAGCAGCGTGGGCGCGTACGTCCGCTTCGTGAAGGTGCGGGAAGCGCTCGAACGTGAGTTCGGCTATCGTGTCGCGTCGGCGATCGCGGCGTTTCGTCTGCTCTTCACGCTGCGCCTGGCCGCGGTCGAGCTCGAGGTGGACGGGCAGACGCGCATCTACCGCACGCCGCTCGTATTCATCGGTGTCGGCGAACGCGAGCTCCAGCTGCCGCTGGTGGGGAACCGCGTGCCCAATGGCAAGCGTGGGCTGCACGTGATGGTCGTGCGCGGCCGATCCCGCGCGCGGCTACTGGCGCTGGCCCTCGCGGCGGTCGCGAAAGGAGTGAAGGGCGTGTCGCACATGCCGCAGTTCGAGAGCTTCATCGTCGATCGCTGCACGATCACGGTGACCAAGCCGCGCACGGTGATCGCCGTCGACGGCGAGCTGGTGACGCTCTCGACACCGTTGAAGTACGAGCTCCGCCGCGACGCGCTGTCGGTCGTCTGCCCCGCAGCCGACAGCGAGGTAGCGGAGCAGACCAAGGCGATCCTTCGGTGACCGCCGGCGTCGGTCCAACGCGCGTCGTGGACGACGCGGCGCTGGCGTCGCGGCTCGCCGCGATCGTGGGGGAACGCCGCGTGCTGGTGCGCGCCGGCGAGCTGCGCACCTACGAGTCGGACGGATTGCCCGGCTACCAACAGCGCCCCTCGCTGGCGGTCTTTCCCGGCACCCGCGACGAGACGATCGAGGTCGTGCGCGTGCTCGCCGAGCTCGGCGTGCCGTACGTTCCCCGTGGCGCGGGGACCGGGCTCTCCGCGGGCGCTCTCGCCGAGGGCATCGTTCTGCTCGGCCTGCATCGGCTCACGCGCATCCTCTCGATCGACGCGGATGACGCGCGCGCGGTCGTCGAGCCCGGCGTCGTGAACGCCACGCTGACCCGCGCCGCCACGCCGTTCGGACTGCACTACGCTCCCGATCCGTCGAGCCAGACAGCCTGCACGATCGGCGGGAACGTGGCGGAGAACGCCGGCGGTCCGCACTGCCTGAAGTACGGCGTCACGCTGAATCACGTGCTCGCCGTGACGGCGCTCCTGCCGGACGGCCAGGTCGTCACGCTCGGCAACGCCGACGGCGAAGGCGACGGATACGACCTGCTCGGCACGTTCATCGGATCCGAAGGCTGCTTCGGCGTCGCGCTCGACGTGACCGTGCGGCTCGAGCGGAATCCGCAGGCAGTGCGCACGCTGCTCGCCGACTTCACGTCGGTGGACGCGGCCGCCCATGCGGTCTCGGCGATCATCGCGGCCGGCATCGTGCCCGCGGCGATGGAGATGATGGATGCCGCCGCGATCCAGGCGGTCGAAGCGTCGATCTACGCGGCCGGCTATCCGACCGACGCGGCAGCGGTGCTGCTCATCGAGCTCGATGGCGCGGCCGCTGGAATCGACGAGGACGCGGCGCGCGTGGCGGCGTTCTGCCGCACCGCCGGCGCACGCGCGGTGCGCGTCGCGACCGATCCAGCCGAGCGCGCGCGACTGTGGCAGGGCCGCAAGAAGGCATTCGGCGCGATGGGTCGCATCTCGCCGCATCTCGTGGTGCAGGACGCGGTCGTTCCTCGCACGCGGCTTCCGGATGTTCTTGCCGAGATCCAACGCATTGGGCGCGAGTTCGGTGTCAACGTCTGCAATGTGTTCCACGCGGGGGACGGGAATCTCCACCCCAACATCGGTTACGACGCCACCGATCCGGTACAGGCGGCGCGCGTGCACGACGCGATGGCCGCGATCATGGCGACGTGCATCGCCGCCGGCGGGACGATCACCGGTGAGCACGGCGTCGGGCTCGACAAGCTGCCATACATGGACGCCCTCTTTCCTCCCGCCACGCTCGGCGCGATGTGTGCCCTGCGGGACGTGTTCGATCCGGAGCGGCGCGCCAATCCGGGCAAGGTCGTGCCGGTGCACAGCTGTCGCGAGTGGCACGGCGCGCCGGCGACGAGAAGGACGGCGCAGTGACGGCGGCACCAGTGGAGCGCGACGTGACGCTCGCGGCGATCGCCGACCGGGTGCGCACCGCGCGCGCCGCACGCGAGGCGCTCCGCATCGTTGGCGGCGGCCACTGGATGCACGCCGGCCGCCCGGTGGCCGCGACGTCGACACTTTCCGTCGCGTCGCTGTCGGGTGTGGTGGAGTACGAGCCGGGCGATCTCACGTTGACGGTGCGCGCGGCGACCACCCTCGCCGAGATCGAGCGCGTCACCGGTGCGGAAGGCCAATGGCTCCCGCTGGATCCCTTCGGCTCCGCAGAGGGCACGATCGGCGCGACGATCTCCACCGGGTCGGCGGGACCACTGGCGACGGCGTTCGGCACGCCTCGCGATCAGATGCTGGGCGGCGTGTTCGTGAGCGGCACCGGCGACGTCGTGCACGCAGGCGGCCGCGTCGTGAAGAACGTCGCCGGCTTCGATCTCGTGCGGCTCGTCACGGGGTCCTGGGGCACGCTCGGTGTGTTGGCCGAAGTCACGCTGCGTCTGCGCGCTCTGCCGATCGTCGACCGCACGCTGGCGATCGAGTGCTCGGCGGATGCGGCGTGGCGTTGGCTGCGGAGCTCCGAGTACTCGCCGATGGCCGCCGAGCTGCTCTCGCCTTCTCTCGCCAGCACGCTCGGCGTCGGCGACGTGACGACGCTGCTGCTTCGCATCGGTGGCAACGAGGCATACGTGCGGGCCACGGTCGACGCCGCCGCGGCACTCGGCCCTTCGCGTGAACTGGACCGACTCGTGTGGAGTCGGCTGGCACACTCGGAGCCGCCGGCGGCGGCGGTGGTTCGTTTGAGCACGCGTCCGTCGCGCGTCGCCGCGCTCTGGGAGCGCACCTCCGCGGTCCTCGTACGCGTCGGTGGAGTGGCACACGCGTCGCCGTCGCGCGGCGTCGTGCGCTGCTGCATTCCGTACGATGGGTCCGGCGGCGAGGAAGAGATCGCCCGGCTGCGCGGGATCGTCAACGCGCTGCGAATCGAGGCAACGCTCGTGGCGGAGTCGCTTCCCCCGGCGCTATGGTCCTCGGTGGTACCGTCCGCGGTCGGAGATCCTCTCTCGGCTGGCGTTCGCCGTGCCTTCGACCCCGATCACATTCTCAATCCCGGCATCCTCGGCACCCCCGCGTGAGCCATACGCTGTCCCCCTATCCCGCGAACTGCGCCATCCCCGGAACGCCTCTCGCCGATGCGAGCGCGGGACTCGATGCGTGCGTGCACTGCGGCTTCTGCCTGCAGGCCTGCCCGACGTACCTCACGCTCGAGGACGAGAACGACAGCCCGCGCGGTCGACTCGTCCTCATGCGCGCCGTCGTCGAAGGAAGTCTGCCCGTGCAGGACCCCGATGTGCGCACGCACATCGACCGATGTCTCGGGTGTCGCGCGTGCGAGACCGCCTGCCCCTCCGGTGTGCCCTACGGCCACCTGCTCGAGGCGACGCGGGCGACGCTCACGCGGGTGAAGCCCAATCCTCCCGTCGCGCGGCTGATCCTGTTCGTCTTCGCGCGGCGGATGTTGTTGCGCCTGGCCATGCTGGGCGGGCGCTTTGCGCGCGCACTGCGACTCTCCGCGCTCGGCTCGCGACTGCCTGGACGATTGGGCTTCGCGATGGCGATGCTCGAGTCGACGCGCAACCCGCTCCGCCGCGCCGCGTATCAGCCGGTGGGCGACGGCTCGCGCGGCCGAGCGACGCTGCTCACCGGATGCGTGATGGAAGGATTGTTCGCGCAGACGAATCGCGCGACGGAGCGAACGCTCGCCGTGAACGGCTATGACATCGTGCAGACGCCGGGTCAGCGCTGCTGCGGCGCGCTCCATGCCCACGCCGGCGACGACGACAGGGCGCGTGACCTGGCCCGCGCGAATGTCGCCACCTTCGAGCGCTCGGGCGCCGACGTGATCGCGGTCAACGCGGCCGGCTGCGGCGCGATGATGAAGGAGTACGGCCAGCTGCTGGCGGGCGACGCCGCATGGCGCGATCGCGCCGCGGCGGTGTCGGCGCGGGTACGCGACGTGAGCGAGCTGCTGGCGGCGGCTGGTCCCCGTCCCGGCGGACCACTCCCGCTCACCGTCACCTATGACGCACCCTGTCACCTGCTCCATGCGCAGCGCGTCGCCATGCCGCCGCTCGCGGTGCTCGGCGCGATTCCGGGACTGACGCTGGTGCCGCTCGAGGGAAGTGAGCACTGCTGCGGCAGTGCGGGGATCTACAATCTCATCGAGCCGGAGGTGAGCGATCGCGTGCTCGCTCCCAAGTTGGCGAATATCGCCGACACCGGTGCGCCGCTCGTCGCGACGGGCAATCCGGGCTGCCTCATGCAGATCGGCGCCGGACTGCGACAGGCGCATATGAGGGCGCGTGTGATTCACCCGGTGGATCTGCTGGACGCGTCCTACGCGGCCAAGGGAACGGACTCGGCACGCGACTGACCGGTCGCCGCTCCCGTAGCGCCTGCCGGGGGCTCCGGTTTACTTACGAGTCATGGTTGACGCGGTGCTCCTCGAATGGGAAGGAGTCCTCGCGGACAGCGGTGCCGCGCGTCGGGAGTCGCTGCGGCATGCGCTCGTCGCCGAGGGTGTGACCGCGCACGCGCTCGATGACGAGGATGGCTGCGCCGGTCTCGACACGTCCGCCGCCGCCCGTGCGGTGCTCGCGCGCGCGGGGCGCGATGGCGACCCCACGCTCGCGGAGCTGATCGCGGTGCGCGCCGGCCGCGCCTTCGCCGAGCGGCTCGCCCAGGGGTTCACGATGCAGGCCGGAGCGACCGCCTTCGTCGCCGCGGCGGAAGCCCGGTCACGACTGGCGCTCACGACGCGCGCCACTCGCGCCGAGACGGAGATCTTTCTGCGACTGTCGGGGCTGGAGACGGCGTTTTCGCACGTCGTGACGGCCGAGGACGTACTGCACCTGCCGCCGTCGCCGGAGCTGTTCGACCAGGCATACTCGAGCCTCGCGCGGCGCCGACCGACTCGCCGCGAGCGCACTGTGGCGCTGGTCGACTCGGCGGCAGCCATCCGCGCCGGACGCAGCGCGGGGATCCACGTCCTCGCCGTCGGCGTTCCGGCGCACGTCGCGCTCGAGGCGGACGGCAGCGTGGACGGCCTCGACGACCTCACGCTCGCGCAGGCCGCGGCGCTCGCGGGAGTGACGCCGACCGGGCGTCCCGCATGAGCACGCGCACGATGCAGGCACCCGGCGCAACGGTCGGGGACGTCGGCGGACGCAGCGTGGTTCTCGCGTACGGGAGCGTCGCCGCCGAGTACGAGGCACTCCATGCGCGCGCTGCGCTGTTCGATCGCAGTCATCGGGGACGGCTGCGCATCAGCGGCGAGCGCGCGGCGGAGATGGTGGCGGGCCTCGTCACGAACGACGTCACCGGTCTGGCGCCCGGACAGGGCTGCTACGCGGCGGCGCTCACGGCGAAGGGAAAGATCGTCGCCGACGTGCGCGTGTTCGTGGAGGAAGGCTCGGTGCTCGTCGACACCGCGCCGCGCGCGGCCGAGGCGTGGAGCGGCATGGTGAAGAAGTACGTCAACCCGCGACTCGCGCCGCATTCCGACGAGAGCGCGCGGCTGCGCGACATCGGCATCTTCGGGCTGAACGCGCGGCACGTCGTGAGCACGGTGACCGGCGTTCAGGCGCCGGCGTTGACCGCGCTCGCTCCGTACGCCCACGTCACGGTGGAGATCGATGGGTCGACGGTCTTGGTGGCGAGCGTGCCGGACCTTGGCATGGAAGGGTTCGAGCTCATCCTGCCGGCGGAGCTGTACGCCGCGACGTGGGACCGGGCGGTTGCCGCCGGCGCGACGCCGGCCGGCCTCGAGGCGTGGGAGATCGCGCGAGTGGAGGCCGGCCGGCCGGAGTGGGGGCTCGACATCGACGACGCGACGATTCCGCAGGAAGCAAACTTCGACGAGCTTCACGCCATCTCGTACACCAAGGGATGCTACGTCGGACAGGAGACGGTGGCGCGCGTGCATTTCCGTGGACACGTGAACCGGCATCTGCGCGGTGTGCGCGCGCCTGGAGTCGAGCCGCCGGCGCATGGGGCGACGCTGCACGACGCGGAAGGCAAGGAGGTCGGCGACGTGCGCAGTGCGGTGCGATCGCCGACGCTCGGCGGGATCGCGCTCGCGATGGTGCGCCGCGAGGTGCCGGTCGGCGCGTCGCTCACGGCGCGATGGCAGGCGGCGGCGCGCGGCGACCAGCCACCCTCGCTCGTGGAGCGCCGGGTCGACGTCGCCGCATTGCCGTTCGCGACGATCTAGCCAGTGCCCACCGCGCTGATCACCGGCGCGACCGGGCTGGTCGGCACGCACACGGCGCAGCGGCTCCGGCACGACGGTTGGGCGGTGCGCGCGCTGGTGCGGGATCCGGCGCGCGCTAACGGGTTGACCAGGGCTGGCGTGACGCTCGCGATCGGCGACACGCTCGACGCGGCGAGCGTCGCGGCGGCCGCACGTGGCTGCGAGGTGATATTCCACGCCGCCGCGGCCGTGACACCGGCCGGTGGCTGGGAGGCGTTCAGCCGGCCCAACGTCGAAGGCACGCGGAACGTCATCGCCGCCGCTGGTGCGGCGCGCGCCCGACTCGTGCACGTCAGCAGCGTCGCGGTGTACGGGAGCAACGCACGCTACGCGAAGGCTGGCCGCCCGACCGACGAAGAGATGCCGCTCGCGCCGCTGCCGGAGCATGCGTTCTATGCGCGATCGAAACGCGAATCCGAAGCGCTCGTGCTCGAGGCGCACGCATCGGGGCGCGTGTGGGCGACCGCCGTCCGTCCGGACGTGATCTACGGAACGCACGACCGGCAGTTCGTACCGCGACTCGCCCGTCTGCTGCGCCGACTGCGATTCGCGCCGATCGTTGGCGGCGGTGGGAACACGCTCGCCATCGTGCACGCCGCCGACGTCGCCGACGGAATGGTGCGCGCGGCCACGATCGATGCGGCTGGCGGTCGCGCCTACAACCTCGCCAACGACTTCGACGTGACGACGCGCGAGTTCTTCCGGCTCGCCGGCGAAGGACTCGGCATTCGATTGCGCCTCGCGAACATCCCGTATGTCGTGGCGCGCGCTGCGCTGGGCATGTTCTCGCTGATCGCGAGCAGCCGGTGGAGTGCCGCGATGGATGGTTCGCTGGGCTTTCTCACTCGCGACAATCCGTTCACCTCGGCGCGCGCGCGGCGGGAGCTCGGATGGAGTCCGGTGGTCCGTCCGGAGGACGGCGTGCCGGAGGCGTTTCGGTGGGCAGCGGAGAGGAGCGTGACGGCTCGTGAAGGGCGTGGGTGACCCATGACTACCCGAGGGACGCCTCAGAACTCCGGACCTCGTACCACGTACCCAACGACGGCACGCACTACTCAAATCAAACGGGGCGTCGCACTCGAGAGTGCGACGCCCCGTCTGAAAAAAACTTGAAGCGAGAAGACTACGGCTTCTTCTTGGCGTTCTTGATCGCGCCCTTCGCTTCGTCGATCTTCTTGGCGGCGGTGTCCGCCTTCTTCGCGGCGGTGTCGAGCTTCGCCGACATTGCGGAATCGTGCTTCATCGCGGTGTCCATGGCTGCGGCGGGAGCCGGAGCCGGCGCCATCGCGGGGGCGGCGGTGTCAGCCTTCTTTTCCTGCGTGCTGCAAGCGGCGACGAGCACGGCAGCGACAAGGGCCAGGCGCTTCATGTAGTTCTCCTGAGTAGGTCTGTGATAATGACGCGTTGGTCCGTGCACGCGACGCGGTGCCCGG
>DASXHF010000329.1:0-8489 GCA_036488775.1 Gemmatimonadaceae bacterium
CGCCGGGCGAGCCCCCGCGTGAGGGCGCCGTTCACGTTCAACATGTAGTCGGTATGTACGGTAGCTCAGTACTCCGACCACTAACATCATGAGGAGTTCAGCTATGCGTACGACCGGCACCGTCAAGTGGTTCAACGACACGAAGGGCTTCGGCTTCATCACCCCCGCGAACGGCGAGAAGGATTGCTTCGTGCATCACTCCGCCATTCAGGGCCACGGCTTCAAGTCCCTCGCCGAGGGCGAGTCCGTGGAGTTCGACGTGGTTCAGGGCGCCAAGGGCCCGGCCGCGGAGAACGTCGTCAAGCTCGGTCGCTAACACCACCGCCAGTCGGACCGGCCCGACCTCACGGTCGGGTTTGATCCGGTGACGAAACAGAGCCCCGCTCGGCTAGCCGAGCGGGGCTCTGTCGCTTCCCGGCGCTGAAGTGCCGGGCTAGTACGCGACGACGGCGCCGAACACCGGCATCTTCCACGGCACGCCGCGCAACGGCTCCGGCTCGGTGCCCGGGATGAAGTACTCGACGTAGCGCTGGCCGGCTGGCGTCGTGGCGTCGGCGAGCTGACCGGTCGTCCGGTCGAGCTCCGCGGTGACGAGCCCCACCGGCGGCACCCATGGCTGCGGTGCCGGACGGCCGGCGTAGTAGCGCGCCATCATCGCCCCCCAGATCGGTGCGGCCAGCGACCCGCCCGCCGCACCCGGCGTGATCGTCTGCGGACGATCGAACCCGAGCCAGACGCCCGCCACCAGGTCCGGCGTCATCCCCATGAACCACACGTCGACGTTGTCGTTGGTGGTCCCCGTCTTTCCCGCGACGGGAATCGCCGAAGGCACGGCGCGCCGCGCTGGTGCGCCCGTCCCGCGTTCCGCGGCGTCGCGCATCATGTCGCGAATGATGAACGCCACGCGCGGATCCATGACGGTCCGCGGCAGCGACGACCCGCGCTGATAGACGACGCGGCCGGCCGCGTCCTCGACCCGAGTCACGAGCCGCGGCTCGACGACGCTGCCCAGATTCGCCCACACGGTGTACGCGGCGACGTAGTCGATCGGACGCACGACGGAGGCCCCGAGCGCGCTGGCAGGCACGGGCATGATCGGCGTGGTGATCCCGACGCGGCGTCCCATCGCCGCCATCGAGTCCAGGCCGACGCGCAGCGCGAGCTGCACCGCCACCGGATTGCGTGAATGAGCGAGCGCATCCCGCAGCGTGAGCGGGCCGAGAAACTTTCCGTCGGAGTTGTCGGGACTGTAGATCTCGTTGCGCGCACTGTCGATGACGATCGCGAGCGCGGTATCGGGCACGATGGTCGCGGCGCTCAGGCTGTCCTCGAGCGCCTTGGCGTACACGAACGGCTTGAACGACGAGCCGGGCTGCCGGAGCGCGCTCGTCGCCCGATTGTACGGGGCGAGCTGATAGTCGCGGCCGCCCACCAGCGCGCGCACGTCGCCCGTGCTGGCCTCCATCGCGATGACCGCCCCTTCCAGCGCATCAGCCTTGCGCGGTGCCCGCGCGAGCGTCGGATGATTGAAGTCCGGGCGCGTTTCCACGTTGAGCGTGCCTTCGACGAGCGACTGCACGGCGGCACGTTGAAGGGCGACGTCGGCCGTGGTGTAGATGCGATACCCTCCGGCGGCGATGTTCACCCCGGCTTGCTCGAGCGACTGCCGCACTGCGTCGACGAAATAGCCGGACGGAGCGGCCATCCCCGCATCGGGCGCGGTCACCACCGGCTCTTCCAGAGCACGCGCTTCGTCGGTCGTCGTGATCAGGCCCTGCTGCGCCATGAGGCCGAGGATGAGATCGCGCCGCTGCTTCGCCTTGGCGGGGAAGCGTGTCGGATCGTATCCGACCGGCGACTTCGGCAGCGCGGCGAGCGTGGCCGCCTCGGCGAGCGTGAGATGCGATGCGTTCTTGCCGAAGTAATGGCGCGCGGCCGACTCGATGCCGTACCAGCCGTGACCGAAGTTGATCTGGTTGATGTACCCCTCGAGGATCTGCTCCTTCGAGTAGTGCTTCTCCATGTCGCGCGCCGCCTGCTGCTCGCGCAGCTTGCGGCCAAGGCTCATGTCCCGGCGATCGATCTGGTCGGGATGCATGTTCCCGACGAGCTGCTGCGTGATCGTGCTGGCGCCGCCGCGGCGATCGCCGGTGATCTGCTCGAGCAGCTTGCCTTTGATCGCGCCGGCGACGCCGATCAGATCGACGCCGTCATGCTGGTAGAAGCGCTGGTCCTCGACGGCGACGAACGCCTGACCGACGTACTTCGGCAGCGTCCGGATCGAGACGCTGGTGCGCGACTCGCGCCCGATCTCGCCGATCAGCGCCCCGTCGCGCGCGAAGACGAGTGACGTTTGCGCCTGTGGGACGATCTGCCAGACCGGTCCGGTGCTCGGCGCGCTCGGCGTCTGCGCCAGCACGGGAGCGGCGATGAGGAGCGCGGCGAGAGCGCGCGCGAGGGACGGGCGGTGCATGGAGCGGCGGTCGGGGAAACGGGTCCACCTACTAAACGACTGAACGGCGAGGAGGTACCAAACCGCCGTCGTAGAGATCTACTCGCCGCCTGGCGCGGAGATCCAATCAGGGACCGACCCCGCGACCCCAGGGGTCACGGTGTGCCGTCATCCGTCGTTTCAGCCCTTTCCGATCGTTCCGTGCATTCAGTTCACCGCCTCGTCCGGGCGGCCAGCTGCGGCCCATCGCACGGGGCAAAAGTTGCCGTGCCCGCGCGCCGGGGCGATCCTTAATGCAATGGCTCCTTTCCTCACGCTCGCCCTCGCGCAATTCCGGCCGAAAAAGGGCGACTACGCCGCCAATCTGGCGAGCATCGGCGCGCTGCTCACCCAAGCATCGACGCTCGAGGTCCGGCCGCAGCTCGTCTGCTTTCCCGAGACCGCGCTCAGCGGGTACTTCCTGGAGGGCGGCGTGCGCGAGCATGCCGTCACGACGGGGCAGCTCGCCGCCGATCTCCACCGCGTGTATGCCGGCGGGCCGCCGGTCGACGTATGCGTCGGCTTCTACGAGGTATGGCGGAACAAGCTGTACAACAGCGCACTCTACCTCACGCTTGGAGAGACGATGCCGCTCGTGCGGCACGTCCACCGCAAGGTCTTCCTGCCGACATACGGGCTGTTCGACGAAGAGCGCTTCGTCGAGCGCGGGCGTGAAGTTCGCGCGTTCGACACGGCGTGGGGGCGCGCGGCGGTGCTGGTCTGTGAGGACGCCTGGCATTCGCTTTCCGGAACGATTGCCGCGCTCGACAACGCGCAGCTGATCGTCGTGCCCGCGGCGCCGCCTGCGCGCGGTCCGCAGCCAAAGCACGACGGCGTACCAGGGCCCGCGAGCGTGTCGCGCTGGGAGCGACTCGCGCGCGACATGGCTGACGAACACGGCGTCTACGTCGCGCTGGCGCATCTCGTGGGAAGCGAAGGGGGCAAGCAGTTTCCGGGGAGCGCGTTGATCGCGGGGCCCAAAGGCGATGTGCGCGCGCGGGGACCGCTGTGGGAAGAAGCGCTGGTCGTGGCCACGCTCGATCTCGCCGACGTCACCCGCGCCCGCGCCGACATGCCGCTCATCGCCGACCTCGAGACGATGCTCCCGCATCTGCGCGACACGCTCGACAAGGTCGAGAGCGGCGCGCCACACCTGCTCTCGTTCGACGGCATGGACGCGATCGTCGCCGGGCTGGACGACTCTCCGGCAGAGCGGCCCGCACGTGGCGGCGGGCTGCGCGCGGCGTCCGTCAAAGTCATCACCGAAGAGGCGCGCGGTGGCCCCGGACGACTCGACATCGACGCGCCGATGGTCGAGGAGTGGCTCGTGCGCTTTCTGCGCGACGACATGCAGCGCCGGCGCTTCGAAAAGGCGGTCGTCGGCCTGTCCGGCGGCGTCGATTCCGCCGTCACCGCATATCTCGCCTGTCGCGCGCTCGGCGCGAAGAACGTCATCGGCGTGCGGATGCCATATCGAACCTCGAGCAAGGACAGCCTCGAGCACGCGCAGCTCGTCATCGACGCACTCGGCATCGAGGGTCGGACGATCGACATCACGAAAGCCGTCGACGGCTACCTCGATCACGAGAAGGACGCCGATCCGTCGCGTCGTGGCAACGTCATGGCGCGCATGCGCATGATCGCGCTGTTCGACCTGTCGGCGAAGCATCACGCCATCCCGCTTGGAACGGGCAACAAGACCGAGCGACTTCTGGGCTATTTCACCTGGCACGCCGACGATTCGCCGCCGATCAATCCGCTGGGAGATCTGTTCAAGACGCAGGTGTGGTCGCTGGCGCGCCACCTCGGTGTGCCCGAGGTGATCGTCGGCAAGCCGCCGTCAGCCGATCTCGTCGCCGGCCAGACCGACGAGGGAGATCTCGGCATCAGCTACGAGAAGGCCGACGAGCTGCTCAACTGGTTGCTGAACGGCTACTCGGCCGAGGATCTCGTCGCGCGTCGGTTCGATGCGAAGGAGGTCGCGCTGGTGAAGAAGCGCCTCGACAGCACGCACTGGAAGCGGCGGCTTCCGACGGTCGCGATGATCAGCTCGTCGACGATCGGCGAGAGCTACCTCCGCCCGGTCGATTACTGACATCAGGGTGGGGAGAGGGGCCACGGTACCCGCCGGCGCGCATGGGCACACTCCTCGCACCAGCCCGTCAGCATGGCTACCAAACGAGCGAGCAAGCGCGGCGCAAAGCGGCCGGCGGCCAAGACGGGTGCGAGGAGCGGAACGAAGAAGTCCGCGAAGCGATCGGTGACGAAAGCCACCGGGCGAACGACGTCGGCTCGAGGCGCGACGACGAAGAGCAAGAGCAATGGAGCGACGCGCTCAAGGCGCTCCGTGCCGCTGGCCGAATACAACCGCAAGCGGGATTTCTCGCGCACGGCCGAGCCGGCGGGCAAGGTGCCGAAGCGGACGGCGAGAGCGCTGCATTTCGTGGTGCAGAAGCACGCCGCCAGCCATCTCCACTATGACTTCCGGCTCGAGCTCGACGGCGTGATGAAGTCGTGGGCGGTGCCGAAAGGGCCGAGCCTCGATCCGTCGGTGCGGCGCCTGGCGATGGAGGTCGAGGATCATCCGATCTCGTACAACACCTTCGAGGGGACCATCCCGGCGGGCGAGTACGGGGGCGGTACGGTGATGCTCTGGGACCGTGGCACGTACGAGGCGGCCGATGGCGGCGGCCTCGAGTCCCTGCGGCGCGGGTATGAGAAGGGCGACCTCAAGTTCATCCTGCACGGTGAGCGGCTGCGGGGGTCCTGGGTACTCGTCCGCATGCAGCGGCCGGGCCGGCCGCAGTGGCTGCTGATCAAGCATCGCGATGACGAGGCCGATCCGGCGCGCGACGTCACGGAGGAGGAATCGACGTCGGTGGTGAGCGACCGCTCGATGGACGAGATCGCCGCGGGGCGGCGGGTCTGGCATTCGAACAGGTAGGGGCGAGCCGCTGAGGCCGCCAGACCAAACCTTTTTCGGGATAGTGGAGTACAATTAGTCATGAGACACTTACTCCGACTTTCGATGGGCGCGGCGGCGCTCGCGGCGCTTGCCGCCTGCTCTCATTCGTCGGATCAGCCGACGCTGAGCGACGATCTCAAGCAGGACCTCGCCCGCGCTGGCGCGAGCGACGTACAGCTCGCCGGCGCGCCTGCGGGACGCGTCGATGTGGTCTCGGCGGTGGAACGCGCCAACGGCGCGGTCGCAGCGCCCAAGTCGCCGACGGTCTCGCGGACCGCGAGCGCGGCGCGTGGCCACCGCGCGCCGGCGCGTAGCCCGCGTCACGAGACCCCTGCTGCTGCGCAGCCGGCTCCGACGGCGGTCGAGACCGCGCCGGCCGTGGTTCGTACCGAACAGCCGGCGATGGAGGACGTGCCGGCCGCCGGGCGTCCACAGGCGCCTCGTCCGTCGACGCAGCGCGAGCCGCAGGGCGGCTGGCGCACGCCGGGTCAGGTGATCCGCAACGCGCCGTTCCCGATCAATCCGTAAGCGATCGCGCGGTCGGTCCGGCGCCGAAACGCAGGCGGCCGCTCTCTTACAGCACCCCCGGATGCGGGCGGCTCACGCCGCCCGCATCTGCGCGAATGCCAGGCTCACCGCGCGCCGTGCCTGCCGCTTGAGCGCGCGGTGCACGGCGCGAGCGTAGTGGATGAAGTTGCTCCCCGCCCATGGATAGCGCAGGAAGAACTCGGCGGGCAGCATGTCAGCCTTGAGGCGATTGCACGAGGGACAGGCGGCAACGACGTTGCCGGGCGCATGGGCACCGCCCTTGGCCAGCGGATAGACGTGGTCCAGCGTGGCGCGGGCGTAGTCCAGCGGGGCGGCGCAGTAGACGCAGCGTCGTCCGCAGTCTCGCATGGCGGCGAGCTTGATGGCTCGCTTCTGTTCGGCGGGGATGAGGCGCCGCATGCGGCGCAGGAGGCCGCGGCGTGCGCGCGGCAGGGACGAGGTGACGCGGTGACCGTGTCGAGCGGGCAAGTCCATACCTCGCTGAAAAAGACGACACCCCGCGCAGGGAGAGGCTCCCTGGCGGGGTGTCGCACATCGTGGTCGGCGTCGCACTGGAAGGCCAGCACATGCGTCGCGCTCCTCGCGCTCGCATTGCCCGCGGGATCATCCGCTGAAGGGCTGCTGCCTGCATTGGCCTCCGGGTGCGTCAGGACGGCGGAATGGCTTCCGCAGCGCAATTAGTGCAGCGGATGTGCCACGTGCGCAAGAGGCAGACGCTGTCCCGTGCGTCTCAATTCTTTGACGACGGAGCGCGCCGGTCGGTCACCTCGCCTCGACGTTCCGGCCGCCTGCGCGCAGCGACCGGATCGCGCAACGCAGCAATGATCCGCGCGGCATTCGCGTCGAGCACGGTGCGGTCGGGCATCGCCGAGCCGCCGAAGGGCAGCGGAATGTCGAAGCCGTCGCCGGCGCGGCGAGGGATCACGTGGACGTGGTAGTGGAAGACGTCCTGGCCGGCGGCCGCGCCGCTGTTGACGACGACGTTCAGGCCGTCGGCCCCGCCGACCTGCTTGACGACGGGTGCGAGCTGCGTCGCCACCTCGAACAGGTGGATCGCGAGCGCATGGGGGATGTCCTCGAGCGACTCGTAGTGGGTGCGCGGGACGACGAGCAGATGCCCGTTGTTGACCGGCTGGATGTCCATGAACGCCACGACGTCCGAATCCTCGAAGCACATCGAGACTTCACCCGCGCCGTGGATCAGGTCACAGAAGGGGCAGGTGTGTTGGGGTGCGGGCGGCATTGCGTCCTCGTGGTGATTGAGCCCGCGGAAAACGCACAGCCGGTGCCAAGCCGCGGCTGACGAGGTCCGGAAGGGCGGGTTATCTTTCGTCGGCACCTCCCTTTCTCTCTGCACGGAGACGGCTTCCGCATGGCCACACAGACCCGCACCGAGCGCAAGAGCGCCGTCGCCGGCCTCACCCGCGAGCAGCTGGTGGGCGCGTACCGCACGATGCTGCTGTCGCGCCGGATCGACGACAAGGAGATCCAGCTCAAGCGCCAGAACAAGATCTTCTTCCAGATCTCGGGCGCGGGGCACGAGGCGATTCTGACCGCCGCGGGGCTGGTGTTGAAGCCGGCGTACGACTGGTTCTATCTCTACTATCGCGACCGCGCGCTCTGCCTGCAGCTCGGCATGACGGCGAACGAGATGCTCTACGAGGCGGTCGGCGCGGCGATCGATCCGAGCTCGGGGGGCCGCCAGATGCCCTCCCACTGGGGACACAAGAACCTCAACATCGTGTCCACGTCGTCGCCTACGGGGACGCAGTTCCTGCAGGCGGCGGGCAGCGCGGAGGCGTCGCTGCGCGCCAGAGTGATCGAGGTGGCCGGCGACTTCCACAAGGACGAGGTCGTCCTCGTCACGACCGGCGACGGAACGACCAGCGAAGGGGAGTTCTGGGAGTCGTTGAACACGGCGTCGAATCTCAAGCTGCCGGTGGTCTATCTCGTCGAAGACAATGGCTACGCGATCTCGGTGCCGGTCGAGGTGAACACCGCGGGCGGCTCGATCTCCAAGCTCGTGTCCTCCTTCCCGGGATTGTACGTCCAGGAAGTCGACGGCTGCGATCTCGTGGCGAGCTACGAGGTGATGCGGAAGGCAGTGGACTACGCGCGCCAGCGAAAGGGTCCGGCCCTCGTGCACGCCAAGGTCATTCGTCCCTACTCGCATTCGCTGTCGGACGACGAAGTGATGTACCGGCCGACCGAGGAGCGCGACGCGGACGCGGCGCGCGATCCGGTGACGCAGTTCCCCAAGTGGCTCGTCGAGCAGGGACTCGCGACGGACGCCGACATCGCCCGCATTCAGGAAGAGGTCGACGCGATCGTCCTCGGCGCAACCGATGATGCGCTCGCGCAGCCGCAGCCCGGCGCCGACACTATTTACGACTACGTCTATTCGCCGGACGTCGATCCGACCTCGGAGCAGTTCGACACCGAGGACGATCCGCAGTTCTCCGGCAACGAGACGACGATGGTCGA
>DASXHF010000009.1:0-11470 GCA_036488775.1 Gemmatimonadaceae bacterium
CGTCACCGTCTGCTGGGCCGTCTGCGCGAAAGCGGGACCGGCGACGCCCATCACGAGCGCGGCGGCCGAAAGGACGCGAACAAGCTTCATCTGTGTCACCAGGGAATGCGGCCGTCGTGCGAGCCGCGTGGAAGGATGTAGTAGGCGACCGGTGCCTCCGACCCGCGCGTGGCGGCGTCCGGCGGCGAGGTGCCCGACATCAGTATGCGGCCGATCCGCCGAAAGTTTGAACGCGCGCCCGCGTGCTGTCGCGGAACGTCCCATATCAACCGATGCAACGCGGCTCAAGTGCGCGCCGGCCGCGCCGATAATCGAATCCATGGTAGCGCCATCGGAACCCATGGGTGGTCCATGGAAAGCCGATGGTGGTCGAGGTCTCACCGGAGAAGCGGCGTAGACAGCATGCAGAAGCTCGTGCACGGTAGAGCGGTGATCGCGGCGATCGCCGCCATGGTGATGATCACGACGCGCGCGGCCGCCCAGGTCAGCGTCCAGGGCAACACGGTACGAGAGCGGGAGACGCAGCCGGGTGAGACGTACACGGGCAGCTTCGCCATCGTGAACTCGTCCGCCGAGCCGCAGGAGGCGAAGCTCTATCAGACGGACTACAGGACGAACGCCGACGGCTCCAATCTCTACGGCGCACCCGGATCGACGGCCCGCTCAAACGCGCGCTGGATCACTTTCGGGGCGACGAGCGTCGTCATCCCTCCGCGGTCGTCCAAGGAAGTGCCATTCACCGTCACAGTGCCGACGGGCCAGCCGCTTGCCGGCTCCTATTGGAGCATGCTGATGGTGGAAGGCGTCGCCCGCGGATCGGCGGAGTCGACGCTGCCGCCGGCACAGCGGAACACCGTGCAGGCGGCGTTCCTCACGCGAATCCGATACGCGGTGCAGATCGTCACGCACGTCGGCACCGCGACGAAGCCCGAAGCGAGGTTCGTCGCGCCAGGCGTCAGCGTGTCGAAGGACGGATCGCGCGTCCTGCACTTCGACGTGGTCAACACCGGAATCCAGTCGTTCTTCCCAGCCTTCACGCTCGAGCTCTACGCGCAGGACGGAACGCGGGTGAAGACGGCGTCGGCGACACGCGAGATCACCTATCCGGGCACCTCCCTGCGCCAGCAGTTCGATCTCGGCCCGGTGCCGGCAGGGACGTACCGCGCGCTGGTGACCATGGACGCGGGTAACAACGCGGTCTTTGGAGCGCAGTACACGCTGAAGCTGTAGTCGACGGCCGTGGCGCGATGGCGATTCGCCGCGCCGTGGCTGACGCTCCTCGCTGGTGTCGCGTACGCGACACCGGCGTTGGCGCAACGCGCGGCGTTCCAGGTCGAGCGAATCGGTGCGGCGCGCATCACCGTCGAGCCAGGTGCGCAGGTGACGCTGGCCTTCCGGGTCAGGAATCGCAGCGCCGAGCCGCGCGTGTTGCGCGGACATCTCGTGCTGCCAGCGGATTGGCAGCTGGTCATTCCGGAGCAGCCGGTGGTGGTGGGCCCCGACGAGGAGGAGCTCCGCCTGTTGCGGATCGCGCTCCCATCGACGGCCGGCGCCGGCGTATACACGGTGCGGTACGGTCCCGACGACGCGATCGCGCGTGATTCGGCGGTGATCGCCGTCCCGGCGCGGCATCACGTCACGACCTCCGTGCGCGAGTCGCCCCACTTCGTGACCGCAGGGTCCGCCTACGACGCCGCATTCGCGATCGCCAACACCGGCAACGGGCCTGCCGTCGTTCGACTCACGGTCGCGTCGCACGATGGGTTCGAGGCGCAGCTCGACAGCCTGCTCGTGCACCTCGGCCCCCGTGCGGAGCGCGTCGTCCACGTCGGCGTGCACACGAACGAACGTGCCGCGACCGCGGTCGCGCACCGGCTCGAGCTATCGGCGGTGGTCGAAGGGGACTCGGTGCGCATCGAACCCGCGGTGAGCATCGTCGAAGTGCTCCCGCGCCGAGTCGACGAGGCGTCGCGCTTCCGAACGCTGCCGTCGCAGCTGACCGTTCGTCAGGTGGACGACACGCGACGCCCGACGCTTGAGCTGCGGGGCGCCGGCGCGCTCTCGCCCGCCGGCGATGCGAGGATGGAGTACCTGCTTCGGGGCCCCGGGCAGACGACGTCGCTCTCGGGCGAACAGGACGAGTACTGGATGGATCTCTCCTCGTCGCGGTACCGGCTGCGGCTGGGTGACCAGACCTCGCCGTACTCGCGACTTGGCGAGTCGTGGCGTCCGATGTTCGGCGCGAGCGGCGCGCTCACGTTTGGTGCCGTGACCGTCGGCGGGTTCAGCCAACGCGACCGCCGCAACTACGGCGCGGCGCGCGAGACCGACAACGGCGCGAGCGTGGATGCACGTCCGCTCGGCGCGCTCCTCGTCGGCGCGAAGTACACCGCCCGGTCGGGCGCGTCGGCCGGCGATGTATGGAGCTCGCATGCGGCGCTCACCCCGTGGCGAGCCGCCGCGCTCGACGGAGAGTATGCGAATGGCCGCGACTCGACGGGCGGCGGCGGCGCGTACACCGTAGCGCTGACCGGCTCGTTTCCTCGCGCGTCCTACGCCCTGCGCCGTCTCGCGGCGGACTCCGGCTTTCCCGGTCTCACGCGGGGACTGCGCTCGACCGAGGCGTCGGCGACCGTCGTGCCGGTCGGGCGACTGAGCGTCTCGACGACCGCAACCGATTGGACGTCGACGACGGTGCCGGGGCTGATGCCGACGGCGAGCGAGTGGCAGCGCGCGATCGACGGACGGGCTGCCTGGGGAGAGCTGCTGGAGGTAGGATACCGTCGGGGCAGGGAGTCACGGCTCGCGGCAAGCACGAGCCTCGACCGCACGTCCGATGCGGTTCGTCTCTATGTCGGCGTGCCGCTCGGCATCGCGTCACTGCGTAGCGGCGTCGAGGAGGGGGTGTCCGTGTTCGACGACAGCGCGCGGACGCGTGCGCCGTTCCGCCGTGCCACCGTGCGCGCGACCGTGGGGCGCGGCGACAACGGGATCTCGGTCGTGGCCGAGTCGTTTACCGGCGTGCCGGTGACGTCGTGGATGCAGGACGATCACACCAGCCTGTACGTGAGCGCGGCGTTGAAAGTCACCGGCTCGACGCGGCTCGTCGGCTCGATGAGCGTGACGAAGTATCGTGGCGATCATCCGCGCACGCCGGTGCTGCTCGATCTGGCGGTGACGCAGGATCTGCCGTTCGGTGAACGCGCGAGCTGGCGCACCCGCGCGATGTCATTCGGACGGGGCTATCCGTCCGTACGTCCGACGAATCAGGTGGACCTCATGACACCGCTCGGGCTCCCCGTCGGTCTTTCGCGCGAGTCGGGGAGCGTGCGAGCGCATGTCGTCGACCGCGACGCGGGCCGGCCGCTCGCCGGCGTCGTCGTGCATCTCGCCGATCGCGCGCGCATCACGGACGGCGACGGCTACGTGTCGTTCACCGGGCTGGCGGAAGGGACGCACTACCTCGAGATCGATCGCGGCGCGGTGAACCCCGATCGGGTGATCGTGCCGGCGACGCCGTTCGGCGTGGCCGTTCACGCGGGCGCGACGGACGATGTCGAGATCGGCGTGGTGCGCGGCGCGCGCGTCGGCGGTCGCATTCGCCGCCTGGAGTCGATCCCGGCTTCGTCGCTCGGCGCGGCGGCGGCGCTGGTGGACAGCGGCCCGGTGGCAGGCGTCGTCGTGCAGCTCTCCAACGGTACGGACAGCGTGCGGACGTCGTCCGACGCGTGGGGCAAGTTCACGTTCGGAGCGGTGGCGCCGGGAAGCTGGACGCTCTCCGTCGTTCGCGCCGACCTGCCGCGCTATCGCCGGTTCGAGCAGGAGCGCGTCGCACTGCACCTGATCGGCGGCGACCCACACGACGTCGAGCTGCGCGTGGTACCCGACGCTCCCGCCGTCCGGATCATCGCGGAGGCGGAGCTCACGCTCGACTCGTCCGCAACGCCGATCGCCGCGCCTTCGCATCCGGCCGCCGCGGCGCGCGCGCGATGGGTGATCGGCAAGCGTCGGGTTGTTCCGCCGCCGGTGCGCTGGAAGACCGGCAAGCGGCGGATCGTTCCGCCCCCCAAACCAAGGAGGCGGGTCGTTCCGCCTCCCGGACCAAGGAGGCGGCTCGTTGCTCCGCCGTGACCATCGCATGGGGCGGAATCGTCACCGCCATGTGCCGGCGGTGGCGCCCCCAACTTGCGGCTCGCTTTCCCCGTGGCGGAATTCCAAGCACGCATTATGTTCGCCCCCTAAGTCGGCCAACCGGCCGGCTTTCGTCCCCGCTCCATCGAGCGTGAGACGTCTTTCTCGCAGCGCCCGCGTCGTGCTCCAGACAGTTCTCTCCCCCACGAACGAGTCGGATCTCGTCGCCCGCATTCGTGCCGGGGACGAAGCAGCCTTTCGCGACCTGTACCTCGCCCATCACGATGGGCTCTGGCGCTTCGCGTACACGTACGTGCGCTCGCGTGACGTCGCCGAGGAGCTGGTGCAGGACGTCTTCCTGTCGCTGTGGGGGGCGCGGGCCTCGTGGGAGGTGAAGACGCGCGCTCGCGCGTGGCTGTTCGCCGCGGTGCGTCATCTCGCCCTCAATCATCTCCGGCACGAGCGAGTGGTTGCTGCCAACGTCGACGCGACGACGATGGGCGCGGGTCCCGCGAGCCAGCACGAAGCCGCCGAGGCGCAGGAGCTGGATGAGGCGATCTCGCGCGCGCTCGCGGAGCTGCCGGAGCGCCGGCGGATCGCCATGACGCTGCGCTGGAAGGAAGACATGTCGCCTCTGGAGATTGCCGCCGTGCTGGGGACGACGCCGGAAGCGGTGCGCGTGCTGCTCACCAGGGCGCGCGCGGACCTCGCCGCCCTGCTCGACCGCGCCCGGGGATAGCCGGCCGGCGTCACGCTCGCGTGACCCTGGTGTAACGATCGGGCGGCTCGCGGTACGTATAGTATCGTGACCCTCCCCATTTCCCTTCCTTCGAGCGTGTCCACTGCCTGAGCGGCCCGGATCCGACGGCATCGAGCGCGAGCTGCTCGATCGCTATCTGGCCGGCGAATGCTCCGAGCATGAGGCGGCCGTCGTGCGTCGGTACCTCATGACGCGTCCGGACGTCGCGGTCAGGCTGTCCGCGTTTCTCCGTCAGCTCGATGGCGAAGAGGGGCGCCCCGCCGCGCCCGATGCGGAAGCATCATGGGGTCTGGTGCGCGGACGGATGCGGGAGCCGCGGTTCGACCAGGGCCCCGTGCCCTTTCGTCCTGTGACGCCGGTGCGCCCGTCCGTCGCGGCTCGACATCTGTTCGTGCTGCTACCCAGAGGCGGCGTCTCCCGATGGCGCCGCGCCGCCATCGCCAGCTGCGTCGCGGCCGGTCTCGTCGCGGCCGGCGTGTATCGTGTCGTGCGGCACGGAGAGGTAGCGGTGGACACGCGCCCCGACGAGACGTTCGTCACGGCCAACCGCGAGCGCGCCGAGCTTCGCCTGTCGGACGGCACGCGCATCCACCTCGCGCCGGCGAGTCGCCTCCGTGTGGCGGCGGCGTACGGCGAGACCCGTCGCGACGTCTACCTCGAGGGGCAGGCGTACTTCGAGGTCGAGCACGACGGCCGCCGGCCGTTCAGCGTCCATGCCGGCAATGCCACGGCGCGCGACCTCGGCACCGAGTTCGCCGTGCGCAGCTACCAGGACGACGAGGCGGTGCAGGTCGTGGTGCGCAAAGGCGCGGTGGTGTTGAGCCAGGTCGGCCGGCTGGGCGCCGGCGACGTCGGCCGCCTTGGCACCAATGGAACGACCAGCCTCACCCACCACGTGCGAGTGGACTCGATCCTCGGCTGGCTCGATGGCCGGCTCGCGTTTCATGATGCGCCGTTGTCGACCGTGCTGCGCGAGCTGCGCCGGTGGCACGACACCGAGGTGGAGCTGACCGATCCCGCGCTCGGCACGCTCCCGTTCACCGGCGTCCTCACCGACGCCTCGTTTCGCACGTCGATCGGCGTCGTTGCAGCGACGCTCGGTCTTCGCGTACGGCATGTCCATGACCGCGTCGTGCTCGAGCGGATCGGCGGCCTTACGCCCGTTTCACGCGCTCGTCTCAACCCACCCCCGTCGTAGCTCCCCTCACGCGTTGACGCCATGTCCGCACGACTCATGAAGAACGATCTCGCTCACCGGCCCCGGCATTCGGGAGGAGGCTGCATGCCATCCGTATCTGGAATAACCCCTGTCCAATCGCTCCGCGGCGCCGGCGGCGCTCGCGGCCGCGCGGCGGCATCGATCGCGCTGCTCGGAGCGTTCGCGGCGATCGGCGTCCTCGGCGCGCCTTCGGTCGCCGCGGCGCAGCAATCGTTCGTCGCGCGACAGTCGAACTACGTCGTCCGCTTCGCCGCGCCGATCGACGAGAGCGACGCGCCCGTGCTGCTGCGGCAGATCGTCACGGTGCGGTTGCGCGACGTGACGCTCGAGCGCGCGCTGCAGGAGATCGCCACTCGCGCCGGCGCACCGCTCTCCTACAGCCGCGCCGTCGTGCCGCTCGACCGGATCGTGTCGGTCGACGCGCGCGAGAGCTCGGTGCTGCAGGCCCTCTATCAGGTGCTGGGCAACACCAACGTCGAGCTCTGGGTCTCGACGGAAGGCCGCATGGCGCTCGTTCCGGCCGCGCGCACCTCGGCGGCGGACGCCGAGGCGAACGGCACCATCGCCGGCCGCGTCACGGCCGCCGGAGCAACCGATCCGGTCTACGGCGCGGTGGTCAGCGTGAGCGGCACGAACTTGCGTGCCTCGACCAACCCCGATGGCCGCTATACGATCGTCGGCGTGCCGGAAGGGACGCACACGGTGTACGTGCAGCGCATCGGCCTCGCTCGCGACAGCGCCACGGTCGTCGTCCGTCCCAACGAAACGGCGACGGTCAACTTCTCCCTGCGTCCGCTGGCGGTGCGGCTCAATGAAGTCGTCGCCATCGGCTACGGCACACAGCTGCGGCGCGATCTCACCGGCGCGGTGTCGTCGGTGACCTCCGACGAGATCCAGCAGGTGCCGATCGCGTCACTGGAGCAGGCGCTCCAGGGCCGCGCGGCCGGCGTCCAGGTGACCGGCGGAAGCGGACAGCCCGGAGCCACCGCCGCGGTGCGCATTCGCGGCGGCAACTCGATCGACGCGGGCAACGATCCGTTGTATGTGATCGACGGAGTTCCGGTGTCGGCGAGCGCGAATGGGACGAACACCACCACCCTCGAGACGCAGGGCGTGAGCGGGCTGAACCCGCTGTCGGCGCTCAACCCATCCGACATCGAGTCGATCGAAGTGCTCAAGGACGCATCGGCGACGTCGATCTATGGTGCTCGCGCGTCGAACGGCGTCATCCTCATCACGACCAAGCGCGGTCTGCCGGGCAGCAGCAACGCCAACTTCGGCGCCTACTACGGCACGCAGACCGTGCGGCGGCGACTTTCGCTGCTGAACGCGCAGGAGTTCGCACAGAACGCCAACGCGGCGCGGACCAATGCCGGCCAGCCGGCGCTCTACTCCCCAGCTGACATCGCGTCACTGCCGAATACCGACTGGCAGGACGCGATTTTCCGTTCCGCGCCGATGGCGAACTACGAGATGTCGTTCTCGGGCGGGAGCACCGACACGCACTACTATCTGTCGGGCAATCTGCTCCGGCAGGACGGCGTGATCGTCAACACGAATCTCAATCGCGGCTCGGTCCGGCTGAACCTGGATCACGACGTGAGCAGCCGCCTTCGCGTGGGTAACCGGTTCACCTTCAGCCGGTCGATGTCGAACGTGATGCCGAACGGCGGTGCAGGACAGGAAGTGTCCTCCATCCTGATCAACGCGCTGACGGCGCCGCCGACGCTCGCGCCGTTCGGCTCGGGCGGCGAGTACTTCGTGGGGCTCAACCCCGCCAACGGCCGCGTCTTCGCGAACCCGCTGGCCGCCGCGGAGCTGATCACGAACCAGGAGCAGCAGAACCGGTTCGTCGGCAACGTGTTCGGCGAATACGACCTGCTGCGAAACCTCACCTTCCGGACGTCGTTCGGCGCCGACTATCTCTCGTCGGTACAGGACTTCTACTCGCCGTCGACCACGTTCCCCGGCGTGACGACCGGCGGCTACGGCAGCCGCGGGTCGATCGGCGTGACGACCTGGTTGAACGAGAACACGCTCCACTATCAGCGTGAGTCGTTCGGCTTCCTCCACGGCGTCGACCTCCTCGGTGGCCTGACGCTGCAGCGCAGCAACTCCGACAACATCTCGGGCACGTCGCAGAACTTCGTCACCGACGCGCTCGCGCAGAATGGTCTGAACAGCGGTGGTACCGTGATCGGCGTCTGGAGCGGCGCTCCGCACTCGTCGCTGCTCTCGTACTTCGCGCGCGCCAACTGGAACCTGTTCGACCGATTCCTCTTCACCCTCACCGGCCGTCGTGACGGCTCATCCAAGTTCGGCGAGGGCAATCAGTACGGCTTCTTCCCGTCCGGTGCGGTGGCCTGGCGCCTGTCGGATGAGCCGTTCATCAAGCGCTTCGGCGTGTTCGACGATCTCAAGCTGCGCGCCAGCTACGGCCGGACCGGCAACCAGGACATCGGCAACTATGCGGCGCTCGCCACGCTCGGCAGCTCGACGTACCTCTTCAACGGCGTGAAGGTGATCGGGTATGCGCCGAACACGCTGGCCAACCCGCTGCTCAAGTGGGAGACGACCGACCAGTTCGACGGCGGGCTCGACCTCGCGCTGCTGCGGAGCCGCCTGATGGTCACGGCGGACGTCTACAACAAGACGACGAAGGACCTGCTCCTCCAGGTGGCGGTGCCGGCGACGCTCGGATACAGCAGCCAGCTCCAGAACATCGGCAGCGTGCGCAACCGCGGTGTCGAGCTCTCGCTCAACACGGTCAACTTCACGGGTGCGTTGGGGTGGACGTCGACGCTCAACGTCGCGTGGAATCGCAACAAGGTGCTGAACATCGGTGCGGACACGATCAAGATCTCCCCGGTCGGCGTCGGCGCCGGTGCCAACCAGAATCCCACCGTCATCAAGGTGGGCGAGCCGATCAACTCGTTCTACGGCTACGTCTACTCCGGGATGACGAACGGGCAGCCCACGTACGCCGATCTGAACGGCGACGGCAAGGTCTCGACGGCCGACCAGACGATCATCGGCAACGCCGAGCCGACCTATACGGGAGGGTTCAGCAACCAGTTCACCTTCCGGAACTTCGACCTCTCGGTCTTCATCCAGTTCTCGCAAGGCAACAAGATCTACAACATCACGCGCGCCCTGCTCACCAACAACGCGGGCAACGGCAATCAGCTCGTCGACGTGATGGCCGCGCAGAGCAGCGGCGCCAACGGCATCCCGGTGCCGAAGCTCGGCAACAGCTATGACACGCGTCCGTCGACGCTCTTCGTCGAGGACGGGTCGTACATCCGCGGCAAGAACATCCGCCTGGGCTATCGCGTGCCCGAGTCGCTGCTGGGATCGGCGCGCATTCGCGGGATGCACGATGCGCAGGTGTACGTGAGCATGCAGAACTTCTTCACGTCCACGAAGTACACCGGGTTCGATCCCGAGGTGAGCGAGTACGCGACGAGCGTGCTGGCGCAGGGCATCGACTTCGGCACGTACCCGCAGACCCGCCAGTTCACCATCGGCTTCACTACCGGCTTCTAAGCGCGACGGAGACTCGCGAACCCTATGCAGATAAATCCTCTTCGCCCGGTCGTGCGCCGCGCGCTGGTGCTGGCGGGCGCACTCTCGACACTCGCCTTCGGCGGGTGCAACGACTTCCTGGCGCCCAAGCCGACCGACGTGCTGGCGCCGCAGAACTTCTACCAGTCCGCCACCGACGCCGTGTCGGCGGTGAACTCGGTGTACAGCCAGACGGTCTGGGTGTACTTCTACTATTTCTACGAGTCCGACATGGCGTCGGACGACGCGCTGGCGTCGCCGAACTTCGGCACAGACGGGCACCAGCTCGCGTCGTACACCTTCGATCCGACGCTCTGGTCGATCGACAACCTCTGGACGAACGCCTACATCACGATCAACCGGGCGAACATCGTGCTCGACCGGGTGCCGCCGATCGTCATGGACCCGACGCAGCGGGACCGGGTGCTCGGCGAGGCGCACTACCTGCGCGCGCTCATGTACTTCGAGCTCGTCCGCCTGTTCGGCGACGTCCCGGTGATCGAACACGAGGCCAAGTCGGTGACTGACGCGCAGGTGGCGCGCACGCCGGCCGCGCAGGTGTACGCGCTGATCGTGAGCGATCTGCAGTCGGCCGCCGCGACGCTTCCCCCGTCCTACTCCGGCGCCGATCTCGGGCGGGCGACCTCCGGGGCGGCCCTGTCGCTGCTGGCCAAGGTGTATCTCAATCAGAAGGACTACAACAACGCCGCCAAGTACGCGGGGCAGGTGATCTCGTCGGGGCGCTACTCGCTCAACGCCAACTGGCTCGACAACTTCAAGATCTCACGGGAGTTCATCAGCCCGGAGAGCATCTTCGAGATCAATTACGGCGCGCCGGAGCAGACGGCCGGCGTGGTCGGCAGCGTCTTCACGCTGTTCACCCTTCCCTCCGGCTTCAAGGGCGGCGACGCGTACGGCCTCATCCAGGTCAACCCGCAGTTGATGGCGCTCTACGCGCCGGGCGACCAGCGCGGCTCCGGCGCGACCTACATGACGTCGCCGTACACCGACGCGATGGGTCGTACGTCGACGTGGGGCGTCCCGAACGGCGCCGCCTTCCACAAGTGGCTGGACGAGACGAACACGAAGGACATGACGGCGCGGTCGTGGCAGCAGCAGCCGAACAACTGGATCATCCAGCGCTACGCCGACGTCCTCCTCATCTACGCCGAGGCGGTCAACGCCGGCGGGACGGCGACCGCGGGCTCGGCGGACGCGGCGCTCAACCAGGTTCGTTCGCGCGCCGGCATTCCGACGGTGACCGGGTTGTCGACCGCGGCGCTCAGTGATTCCATCCGTGTGGAGCGGCGGCGCGAGTTCGCGTTCGAGGGGCAGCGCTGGTTCGATCTCTCCCGGTGGGGCGTGCTCGACGCGACGATTCGCGCGAAGACCGCCCAGATGCAATCGCTCCAGCCTGGCGAGACGACGGTTCACGGCGTGACGAGCAGCCTCTACCCGATTCCCAACGGGCAGATCAACAACAACAACCTGCTCACACAGAATCCGGGCTGGTGATGCGTCACGGCGTTGTTGGCCGCGGGCGCCGCATGGCGCTCGCGGCGGCCGCACTGGCCGGAATATTGGCCTGGCCGGTCGGTGCACAAGCAGCACGAAAAGACATTGAGCGTCGCATCGATGGTCTCCTCCAGCGCATGACGCTGGAGGAGAAGATCGGTGAGATGACGCAGTTGACGATCGAGGCGGTCGGGCGCACCCATGGCACGGCCGACACGCTGCAGGTGATCGACTCGGCGAAGCTCGAGGACGCGCTGCTCCGGCACCACGTCGGCTCGCTG
>DASXHF010000092.1:0-3777 GCA_036488775.1 Gemmatimonadaceae bacterium
GCGCGTCGATAACCAGACGAGCACCGGCATCTCGATCCAGGCCTTCAGCTCCGGCGTCATCTCACGCCTCAACGACTTCGATCCCGAGCAGATCGAGAGCGTCGAAGTACTCAAGGGTCCGGCAGCCGCGACCCTGTACGGCACCGAGGCGGCGCGCGGCGTGATCAACATCATCACGAAGAAGGGAACCGCCGGACAGACGACCTACGACTTCATGGGCCGCACCGGCGCGAACATCTTCCAGGACGCCGCCGGCCGCGTCGCGACCAACTGGTGCCACGTCAGCGCCGACGGAAAATCCTGTACGGCCAACGGGACTGGTCCACTCCTCGGCCTCAACACCATCTCGCGGCAGGACTCGCTCGGCGCGCCGATCTTCCGCACCGGGCGCATCCTCGACTACACTGCGAGCGCGAGCGGCGGCAGCGGCATCTTCCGCTTCTACGCCAGCGGCGGCGTCAACGACGACCAGGGCGTCGATCCGACCAACGGCCAGCGCAAGATCAACGCGAGGACCAATCTCACCATCACGCCGAGTGAGAAGGTCGACATCCAGACCAACTTCGGCTACGTCAACGGCCACACGACGCTCAGCTGCGAAGCAGGCTGCGGTGGCCTGATGTGGGACTCGGAGTACTCGAACCCGGCCAACCTGCCGCAGTTCTGCGCCCCGGGCGACATCCCGTGCACATGGGTCCAGGGGTTCAACGGGACGCCCCCCGCGGCCGACGCGGTGCAGCAGGACTGGCAGGACCTGAACCGCATCACCGCGAGCGCGACGATCAGCTACAACCCGTTCGCATGGATGACGAACCGGCTGTCCATCGGAACGGACGTCGTGCAGGAAGGGAACGTCGAGTACGTGCCGTATCTCACCAACGACACGCTCGCCGCCTTCTGGGGCACGAACGCGAAGGGATATCGCTACCAGGTCGATCACCAGGCGATCTACAATACCTACGACTTCAACTCCTCGGCGCGGTTCAACCTGCCGCGCAACTGGCTGTCGAAGACGTCGGGCGGCGTTCAGTACTACACGAACCGGCACCATTACCTGATCAGCGAGGGCGATTTCTTCCCCGCGCCCGGCCTGTCGACGATCGCGTCGGCCAGCCTTATCCAGCCAACCGTCGACACGCTGCGGGCCAACAACACCTTCGGCTTCTTCGGGCAGCAGGAGTTCTCGTTCGCCGACCGGCTCTATCTCACCGGCGCGGCCCGCGTCGACAACAACAGCGCGTTCGGTAGCGAAGTCCACTGGGTCACCTATCCGAAGCTCAGCGCATCGTACGTCGTCAGCGAGGAGCCGGCGGTGCAGGCACACCTGCCGGCCTGGCTGAACAGCCTCCGTCTGCGCGCGGCGTACGGCGCGTCGGGCCAGCAGCCGGGCCTCAACACCGCGCTGCGTACACTGACGCCGGTACCCGGCGCGGTGTCGGCGACTCTCACGCCGAACACGCTCGGCAATCCGAACCTGAAGCCCGAGCGCGTCGTCGGGACGGAGGTCGGCTTCGAGACTGGTCTGCTCAACGACCGGGTGGGTGTCGACTTCACGTACTTCCATGACGTGTCGAAGGACGCGATCCTCTCTCGGGGCGTGGCACCGGGCACCGGCTTCGGGGTCTCGAACCAGTTCTTCAACGCCGGCGAAATCAGGAAGCAGGGCGTCGAGGCGCTGATCAGGGGCCAGCTCGTGAACCGGCAGACCTGGGGCTGGGACATGACGATCAACGCCGCGACGAACTCGGCGAAGATCACGCAGTTGGCGGGAACGGACACGGTGATCGATCTCGGCACATCGGCACATCGAGTCGGGTACGCGCCGTTCGACTGGTTCAGCTATCGCGTCGTGCGCGTCGACCAGGGCCCTGGTGCGAATCAGGCGTCGTACAGCGCGACGACGAACAAGTGGACGATCCCCAAGGCCAGTGTCTACTGCGCCACCCCGCAGGGCGGCGAGACCCCGTGCTACAACGCCGCTGGCTCGGTAGTCGCGCCGAAGCTCTACCTCGGCCACTCGACCCCGACGTTCGAAGGGTCGTGGTCGAACACCGTCCGCTTCCTCACGAACTTCCGACTGTACGGGATGTTGGATTGGGCGGCGGGCTATCGGCGCCTCGACAACAACATCCGCATTCGCTGCCAGCTCTTTCACACCTGCCTCGAGTACGTCCAGCCGCAGAACACCGATCCGACGCTTCTGGCGCAGTATTTCAGCGGTAGCGCGCTCCGCGAGTTCTCGATCAGCGACGCCCGCTACGTGAAGTTCCGCGAGCTGTCGCTGTCGTACGACGCGCCGACGACGCTCGCCGGACGGATCGGCGCGAAGACGCTGAGCGTGACCGGCTCCGCCCGCAACCTGCACACCTGGACCCCCTACAGCGGCCTCGATCCCGAAAGCCAATTCGTCGCCGGATCGCCAGCGGCGACCGACCAGGCCGAGCTGCCGCAGCTGCTGACGTACACCCTGACCTTCCACCTGAGCTTCTGAGCGATGCGACTCATACATAACGTGGTCGGCCGCCGCGCCCTCGCGCTCACGGGACTGGCGCTCCTTGCCGGATTCGGAAGCGCCTGTAACACGAGCCGGCTGCTCGATGTGACGACGCCCGACAAGGTTCCAGTCTCCCTGCTGGACGATCCCAGCAACGCGGTCCTCATGGTCAACAGCTTGGTCGGCGACTATCAGTGCGCGCTCGGCTCGGCGATCGTCGTCGAGGCGCTCAACGCCGGCGAGATGAACGACGCGCAGCTCGGCGCCGCGCAGTGGGACTACGCGCGACGCACCGAGAACACGGCGACGAACGGCATCTACGGCACGTCCGGCTGCGCGGGTACCCAAGGGTTCGGGATCTACATGCCGCTGTCGACGGCGCGCTACGACGCCGACCACGCGATCAACAATCTGACCACGTGGACGGACGCGCAGGTGCCGAACCGAAAGGCCCTGCTGTCCATCGCGGACCTGTACGCGGGGTTCAGCTACGCCATGCTCGGCATGTCCATGTGTCAGGCAGCGTTCGACAACGGGCCGGCGGTGAACCAGGCCGGCATGTTTGCGCTCGCCGAGCAGCGGTTCACCGATGCGATCACCAACGCGCAGGCAGCCGGGGTCGACAGCGTGCGCTTTGCTGCGCTCGTCGGGCGGGCTCGGGTCCGGCTCTTCCAGGGCAACACCGCCGGGGCACTCGCCGACGCGCAGCAGGTGCCGGCCGGCTTCGTGATGAACGCCACGACCTCCGCCACCGCGCTGCGCCTGTACAATCGCGTGTACGCCGTCACGAAGCAGTACGGATACTACTCGATCCCCTCGTGGTCGCAGAACATGACGACGGAGAATGGCGAGGTCGATCCGCGGTCGGCCACCGAGCTGTCCAACGTGCGCTCCGCCAACAACAACGCGACGATCATCTACGACGCCGTAAAATATAGCGCCGGCGATGCCGCGCCGATCCCGATGGCGCGCTACGCGGAGGCGCAGCTCATCATCGCCGAGATCCAGGGCGGCGCGCAGGCCGTGACGATCATCAACACCATGCGCGCGGCCGTCGGCCTCAAGCCATACGTCGGCCCCGTAGACGCCGCGTCGATCAAGAACCTCGTGATCGACGAGCGGAAGCGGGTGCTGTTCCTCGAAGGGTTCCGCAACTACGACCTCGAGCGGTTCAACATCCCGTACTACCCACCGGCCGGCGATCCATTTCCGGTCGGCGGCGGCACTTACGGCAACACGACGTGCCTCCCATTGCCCGACGTCGAGAAGAACAACAACCCCAG
>DASXHF010000340.1:0-11680 GCA_036488775.1 Gemmatimonadaceae bacterium
GTCCGCTAAACCCGTCGCGTCTTCCATTTACCTCTCCGGAACAGCACTGCGCTCACCACCGCGAGGATGCTGAACGCCAGCGTCATGGCGTAGAGCACACCATTCGGCCCGAGCTTCAACTGGACGGCGAGCAGCCAGGCCAGGGGAATCTCGAATACCCAGAACACGAACAGGTTGATCCACGTCGGCGTCGTGGTGTCGCCCGCGCCGTTGAACGACTGGGTGAGCACCATGCCATACGCGTAGAACAGGAATCCGTAGGCGACGGTGCGGAGGGTGGCGACACCGTATCCCGCGATGCCCGGGTCCTGGGTGAAGAAGCCGATGACCGGGCGGGCGAACAGCACGAACAGCAGGCCGACGCAGCCCAGGAAGACCGCGTTGTACAACCCGGCCTTCCACACCGACGCCTCGGCTCGAGCTGGTTTCTTGGCGCCGAGTGCCTGGCCGACCATCGTCGCCGCGGCGTTGCTCAGCCCGAACGCCGGCAGCAAGGCGAACATCACGATGCGCATGCCGATCGTGTAGCCCGCGAGCGCCTGGCTGCCGAAGCTCGCGAGAATGCGCGTCAACCCGATCCAGCTCGCCGTACCGATGAAGACCTGAAAGGTCGCAGCGGTCGATAGGCGGACGACCCGCGCGATGAGCGCCGGATCGAAATGAAAGTGGTGCGCCTGGATGCGAACACGCGAACCCGGGCGAACGAGCTTGCTGACTGCGTACACCACGCCCGTGCTGCGCCCGATCGACGTCGCCAGTGCGGCGCCGATGATGCCCATCCTTGGAAACGGACCGAGGCCGAACACGAGTGACGGGCCAAGGATGATGTTGATTCCGTTCGCGAGCCACAGCGCGCGCATGGCGAAGGCCGCGTCGCCCGAGCTCCGGAGGACGGAGTTCACCAGAAAGAGCATCACCACGCTCGCGTTGAAGCCGAGCATGATACGCGTGAACGACGCGTTGGCGAGCACGCCGGCCGACGCGCCCATCCCGTGCAGCAGCTGCGGGGCGAAGAGCGCGCCGACGACGCCGAGCGCCGCGGCGACCACGAGGCCGAGCAACAGCACCTGCGCACCACTGTGTGCGGCGCCCTCGGCGTCCTTCTCGCCGATGCGTCGGGCGACGACGGCTGCGGCGCCGATGCTGAGGCCCATGGCGAGCGTGTAGACGATCGTCATGAACGACTCGGTGAGGCCGACCGTGGCCACCGCGTCGGCGCCGAGATGGGACACGACCCAGACGTCGACCACGACGAAAACGCTCTCCATCAACATCTCGAGCACCATCGGGACGGCGAGGATGAAGATGGCGCGTCCGATGGGGCCGTCGGTGAAGTCGCGTCCGTGCGCGCCCTGGAGCGCTTCGCGCACGGCCGACCAGACGGACGGTGGCTGCTGCGGCGTCTGGGGCGGCGGTGCGAGGATTTCGGTGCTGGAGCTCATACGTCGGAGAGCTTATGAGGAGATGGCCCGGTGAGGGCCGATCGATGGAGAAGGGGTGGAGAAAGAGATCGCCCCACCTGCGGGGGTTCGCAGGTGGGGCGATGCAACTCGCTCCGGGACCGAGAAGGGGGGGTTATCTCGATCCGACTCCTGCGCCGCGGATCACGCGCGACACGACCATTCCCGCGCCGGCCGGACGAGCGTCGGACGGTGAGGTGGTGGTGATGTCGGCGGGGACGGCGAAGGTCATCGAAGGACTCCGATGGAGCTGCATTCGTGGTGGGGAGGCGAGTTTACGGCATCAGGCGCGTGACGTCAAGAGCGGTCGGCGCCTGTGACGAAGGCGGACTGGGAAGCGGTGGGGCAGGGTGGTGAGAAACACGCGCGACCCTCCAACGCATTACCCGGTCACAAGTGGGTCGGTCACCGACTCCCTCTTGACGGGATCGTGACCGATGTAAACGTTTTCACCGCTGCGCCGGCGGCCTGAACCTGCGGCAGCCGCATCGCTGGAACGCGGAGGAATCGCATGAGCGTCACGATCAAAGATGTCGCTCGACTCGCGGGGGTCTCCGTGGCCACCGTCTCGCGCGTCATGAACTCGAGCGCGCCGGTGACCGAGACGACCCGGACGCGCGTGCTCGCCATCGCGCGCGATCTCCGCTTCGTCCCCAACGGCTCGGCGCGCGCCCTCAGCCGGCAGCGCACCGGCGCGCTCGGCGTCATCCTCCCCGATCTCTACGGCGAGTTCTTCTCCGAGCTGTTGCGAGGAATGGATCAGGAAGCGCAGCGCGCCGATCACTCGCTGCTCGTCTCGAGCTCTCATCACGATGCACGCGGCGTCGGGTTCGCAGTGCGCGCGATGCGCGGTCGAGTGGACGGGCTACTGGTCATGGCGCCTGAAGTGGCGGGCGGAATGGTAGCCGAAGCGCTTCCGCACGGCTTACCGACGGTGCTATTGAACGGCGTCTTCGAGGGCGAGGCACTCCATTCGATCTCGGTCGACAACTTTGGCGGCGCGCACGCGATGACCCGACATCTGCTGGCGCTTGGTCACCGGCGCATCGGGTTCATCTGCGGAGCAGCACACAATGCGGATGCAAAGGCGCGGGAACGTGGCCACCACGCGGCGCTGCGCGAAGCCGGCGTACCGCTCGATCGTTCCCTCGACGTCCGTGGCGACTTCACCGAGGCTAGCGGATGGCGGGGCGCGCAGACCCTCACGTCGCTTGCCGAACCGCCATCTGTGATCTTCGCCGCAAACGACGCGATGGCCGTCGGTGCGCTCAGCTATCTGCGCGAAGCACAGATCGACGTGCCGGCACAGGTGGCCGTGGTCGGGTTCGACGACATTCCGGTCGCGCGATTCCTCAACCCGCCGCTGACGACCGTGCGTGTCGGCGTCGCCGCCCTTGGTGCTCGCGCCGCCGCGCTGCTGTTGCATGAGCTGGCGGAACGCTCGCCGCCGGGTAACGCGCCCCACCGGGACGTGCTGCCGACGGAGCTGGTCGTGCGCGGATCCTGTGGCGCGCCGAGTGCCGCACAAACGCCTTTCTCTTCCCTATCTCTTCCTTCCGAGGAACCGTCTCAATGAATTGTTCTCCTCCAATCCGCCGAAATACGCTCCCGCGGCGGGTCCTGTTTCGACTTACGGGTGCGGCGCTGCTGTCGATGGTGATGCTTTCGGGTCGGGCTGCAGCCCAGACTACGACGGGCACGATCCGCGGGTACGCATATGGTTCCGGCGGAGCTCCGCTCGCCGACGCCCAGATCGTGGCGCGAAATACGGAGACGAACCAGCAGCGCACCACGATGACCTCGGCGGAAGGCGCGTACACACTCGCCGGACTCCGGCCGGCCACGTACGAGGTTACGGCGCGTCGGATCGGCTTCACGCCCCAGTCGCGCACCGTCCTCCTTCAGGTCGGCCAGACGATCGACGTGAACTTCAATGCGACCGAGACGGCCCGCCAGCTCGCCGCCGTACAAGTGACAGCCGTGGCGGCAAGCGGCGAACGTCGCACGTCCGAGGTCGCGACCAACGTGTCGCAAGCGCAGATCAACAATCTGCCGTCGTCGAGTCGGAACATTCTCGATCTGGCCGCGCTCGCGCCCGGAACGCGGGTCGATCCCGACCGAATCAATGGCACGAGCAAGACCTTCTCCGTCGGCGCGCAGCCACCGCAGGCCATCAACGTCTTCGTCGACGGCGCGTCGTACAAGAACGACATCGTGGTTGGCGGGGTGGCCGGCCAGCAGGACAGCCGCGGCAATCCCTTCCCGCGCAATGCGATCCAGGAGTTCCGCGTCGTCACGGCGAACTTCAAGGCGGAATATCAGAAGGCGTCGAGCGGCATCATCACGGCGGTGACGAAGTCAGGAACGAACGTCTGGTCCGGCAACGTGTTCGCCGACATTCAGAATCAGAACTTCGTGGCGCTGGACACTTTCACCCGCGCGTCGGCTGCGAACAATCCGAACTTCACGAAGCCCGACTACAAGCGCTATCTGTTCGGCGCCAGTGCCGGCGGCCCGATCATCAAGGACAAGCTGTTCTTCTTCGGATCGTATGAAGGGAACGACCAGGACCGCCAAGGACGTCTCGCTCTCAATGGTGACATTACCAAGCTCCCGGCCTCGGTGGTCGCACTGAATGGCCAGTCGAACACCTCGCCCTTCCGGTCCAACCTCGCTTTCGGCAAGCTGAGCTACAGCCCGTCGCAGAGCCAGCTCTGGGAGCTGTCGGGAGACTTCCGTCACGAGACTGACATTCGCCGCTTCGGGAACCAGTTCGGCGACCCACAACGTGCGTACTCCGCGGGCGAAAACTTCCGCAACACGGTTTGGACGGGGCGCATCAAGCAGACGCTGTACGGCAACGAGTACGTCAACGAAGGGCAGTTGAGCCACCAATACTACCAGTACAATCCCGATCCTCTCGACTTCACGACGGTCGGGGTCGTCTATGACGGCAACAACCGCCTCGGTGGCGCAGACACGCGGCAAGACCTCCGACAGGGCCGGACTTCTCTCCGGGATGACTTCACGTACAGCGGCTACAAGACCGGCGGGGTGCACGCGATCAAAGTCGGCGGCAATCTCGACCTCGTGACGTACGACATGAACAAGCAGCTCAACGAGAATCCGATCTTCACGTTCAGCAACTCGAACAACAACGCCTTCCCAATCGCCGCGGAGATCGGCGTCGGTAATCCCCTCCTGAAGACGAACAACACGCAGGCCGGCATCTATGCGCAGGATGACTGGACGCCCACGCCCCGGCTGACGTTCAACGTGGGTGTGCGCTGGGACTACGAGTCGAAGATGTTCAACACGGGATACGTCACGCCGAAGAACGTGCGCGACTCGCTCTTCGCGTACCAGGACTCGCTGCTCCTCAAGTTCAACGTCAACAACTACGTCACCGACGGCACGCAGCGAAAGAACTTCTACGGTGCCATCCAGCCAAGGCTGGGGTTCTCCTACATCGTGGACGAGGCGCAGCGGACGACGGTCTTCGGCGGAATTGGCATCTTCTACGATCGCCAGACGTACAACTCGCTGATCGACGAGACGTTCAACCTTCAGCACCCGAACTACTTCTTCAAGTTTGGGACGACGGCTGACCCCGCGAACGGCGTACTGGCCTGGGACCCCAAGTATTTCAGCCAGGCAGGGCTTCTCGCGGCGCTTGCGAACGGCCAGGCACCGCCGATCGAAGTGTTCTTGCTGCCAAACGACCTCAAGCCCCCCAAGTCGCAACAGTTCAATCTCGGCGTCCGGCATGACTTCGGCGGCTTCAGCGCCGCGGCTACCTACACGGGGACCCGCAGCTTCAATGGGCTCAGCTTCGAGTGGGCGAACTTCGGACTCGATTCCCTCGGCAACTGCTGCACGAACAAGAACATCCCGGCGTACCGGAACGTGCTCGTTGCCAACAACAACATCCACACCTGGTACAACGCGCTGTTTCTCCAGCTCGACCGGCCGTATTTCAGCGTGCCGAGCGGCTATGGCTGGGGCGCCGGGCTGGCGTACACGCTGGCCAAGGCGGAGGGAGAAGGCGTCGACCTGTTCAGCTTCCCGCGCGTCTCGGCATTTGGCTTCGGGCGTCACGAGATCGACAACAGCGAGCGGCACCGCGTCGTGGCGAACGGCATCCTGGACCTCCCCTGGGCCTGGGGGATTCAGGCCAGCACTCTGATCACGCTCGGCAGCGGCAACCGCTTTGCCGCACAGGATTTCTCGGGGAGCATCCCGGCGTTCAACCGCGGACAGGCGGAGCCACCGAAGTACAGCTTCATCCTTCCGCACTTCTGGGCCTACCGGAACGTGGACGTCCGGCTACGCAAAGACCTGACGTCGCTGCGAGCTCAGCGCATCGGCGTGACGGCGGACGTCTTCAACGTGTTCAACTACAACAATTTCGGCTGCTTCAACGACGTCGCGTTCACCAACGTGAACGGTGTGCGCACCGCTAATCCGGACTTCGGAAGGGCGGGCTGCGTCATCGCCGATCCCCGGCGCCTGCAGCTGGGCGCGGTGTACGATTTCTGAGTTCTGCATGCCGCGCATGATGCGTCGTACGGTGATGGCGGCGTCGATCCTCGGCGCCGCCATCACGGCCGTGGCGTGTACGGGTGCGACTGCGAGGCTGCCGCAGGTCGCACCATCGTTCGCTGCGACACCGACTGAGCAAGCCTTCCTCGACACCGTCTCCCGCCGCACCTTCGCCTTCTTCTGGGAGACCACCAACCCACGCAACGGCCTGACCCCCGACCGCTGGCCGACGAAGTCCTTCTCGAGCGTCGCCGCGGTCGGGTTTGCATTGACGGCATATCCGGTCGGCGTCGAGCGCGGCTGGGTATCACGGGATGCCGCGCGCGACCGGGTGCTCACGACGCTCCGCTTCTTCTGGACGGCGCCGCAGGGGCCGCAGACGACGGGCGTCACCGGGTATCACGGCTTCTTCTATCATTTCCTCGACATGGAGACGGGGCGTCGGTTCGATCGGGTCGAGCTCTCGACGATCGACACGGCGCTGCTGCTCGCGGGAGCGCTCACCTGTCGAGAGTATTTCGACCGCGACGACTCCGGCGACCGCGAGGTGCGGGCGCTGGTGGATTCGATCTACGGGCGGGTCGACTGGCAGTGGGCGCGCGACGGTGGCACGGTCGTGAGCATGGGTTGGCGGCCGGACAGCGCAGCATATCAGAACGCGCGCGGCTTCATCGTCAGCACCTGGCGCGGCTACGACGAGGGAATGATCCTCTACGTGCTCGCTCTGGGTTCGCCCACTCACCCGATCGATGCGTCGGCGTGGAAGGAGTGGACGAGCACGTATCACTGGGATCGGTTCTATGGGCAGGACTTCGTGCAGTTCGCACCGCTGTTCGGGCACCAGTACTCGCACGTGTGGGTGGACTTCCGCGGCATTCAGGATGAATACATGCGCGGCCGCGGGATCGACTACTTCGAGAACTCGCGTCGGGCGACGCTCGCGCAGCGTGCATACGCGACCGAGAACCCTGGCGCGTGGCGCGGGTATGGACCGGACGCGTGGGGTCTGACGGCGAGCGATGGGCCGCTGGACTCGACGTTCGTCGTCGATGGGAGGACGCGGACCTTCCACACGTACTGGGCGCGCGGTGCGGCGGCCGGCGACATCCGCGACGACGGCACGCTCGCGCCGACCGCGGCGGGAGGATCGATCGCGTTTGCGCCGGAGGTGGTGGTGCCGACGCTGATGGCGATGCGGGGACGCTATGGAGAGCCGCTGTTCGGACGATATGGGTTCATCGACGCATTCAACCCGACGCTCCACGCGGCGGGTCCACCGGTCCACCACGGTCGCATCGTGGACGGGGTCTCCTGGTTCGACACCGACTATCTCGGCATCGACCAGGGGCCCATCATCGCCATGATGGAAAATCTGCGCACGGGGCTCGTGTGGTCGCGGATGCGCAAGAGTCCCTACGTGGTGCGCGGTCTCTGTCGGGCGGGCTTCAGCGGCGGATGGCTCGCAGCGCGCTGCTGAGGTGTCGCGTCGCGGCGAGCGCGGTGTTGTCGACGCTCGCCTTCGCGCTCGGCTGCGCGCGCGCGGGCGCACGCAGCGGTGAGACGGAGCTCCGGGTCTGGGCGTTCGGCGCCGAGGGTGAAGCGCTCAATCCGATCGCGCGGGAGTTCGAGCGCGCGAACCCGGGCGTCCACGTGCGCGTTCAGGCCATTCCGTGGACGGCGGCGCACGAGAAGCTGCTGACGGCGTATGTCGGCGGCGCACTGCCGGACGTCGCGCAACTCGGGAATACGTGGATTCCGGAGTTTGCGGCGCTCGGCGCACTCGAACCGCTCGACACCTTGATGAAGCGCGACTCGGCGGTCGTCCCGCGGAGCGACTACTTCCCGGGCGTGCTCGCGACGAACGTCGTCGATGGGGTGCTGTACGGCGTGCCGTGGTACGTGGACACGCGTGTCCTGTTCTATCGCACCGATCTGCTGCGCAAGGCCGGCGTCGCCCGGCCTCCGACGACGTGGGCGGAGTTCCGCGACGATCTGGCGAGAGTGAAGGGCGTCCAACCGGCCGGCGCATTTCCGGCCCTGTTTCCGTTGGACGAATGGGCACAGCCGGTGATCTTCGCGCTCCAGAGCGGATCGCCGCTGCTCGCGGATCATGGCACACGCGGCGACTTTCAGGATCCGCGGTTCCGGCGCGGACTCGAGTTCTACGTCGGACTGTTTCGAGATGGCCTCGCGCCGGCGCTCGCAAATACCCAGATCGCCAATGTGTATCAGGAGTTCGGCGCGGGCCGAGTGGCGATGTACATCACCGGGCCATGGAACGTCGGTGAGTTTCGCCGGCGTCTGCCACCCGAGCTGCAGAAATCGTGGACGACGGCGCCCCTTCCGGGTCCGGACAGTGCCGGCGTATCGCTGGCGGGCGGCTCGAGCATCGTGATCATGCGGCGGTCGGAGAGCAAGGCGGCGGCGTGGCGCTTTCTGGCTTTCCTGGCCGATCCGGTGCGTCAGGCGGCGTTCTACGAGAAGACAGGCGACCTGCCAGCGCGTCGCTCGGCCTGGAATACACCGGCACTGGTGAACGACCACGAGCTCGCGGCGTTCGGCGAGCAGCTCGGCCGAGTGGTGCCCACGCCCGCCGTGCCCGAATGGGAGCTGATCGCGACGCGCATCGCCCAGGCGGCGGAACGCGCCGCGCGTGGCAGGCAATCGATCGACGACGCCATCGCGTCACTCCAACGCGACGTGGACGGCATCCTCGAGAAGCGTCGCTGGTTGGCGGCGCAGCGCGCGGCGGCGCACGTGGCGACCGGCGGAGGGGCAGGGAAGTGAGCGCCGGCCTGGCGCCGGAGCGATCGAGGCGGCGACCCTGGCGCATCGCGCCGGGCTGGTGGTTCGTCGCGCCCGCGCTCACGCTGATCGTCGTGTTCTTCGTCGGCCCGGTGATCGGAGCGATCGGGCTGAGCTTCACCGACTACGACCTGTACGCGCTGGCGGATCCGCACGCCGCGCGATGGGTGGGATTTGCCAACTACGCGCGCGTGTTGCACGAGCCGCTGTTCTGGCAGTCGCTGCGCAACACGCTGTACTTCGCGCTGGTCGGCGGCCCGCTGACGGTGGCCGCCTCGCTCGGCGCGGCATTGCTGGTGAATGCGCGCGCGGTCCGCTGGAAGGGAGCGGCGCGCGTGGTGTTCTTCGCCCCGTTCGTGACGACCCTCGTCGCGGTGGCGATCGTGTGGCGCTATCTGTATCACCCACAGTTCGGTCTGGTGAACTGGATGCTGGGACATGTCGGCATTCATCCGATCGACTGGCTCGGCGACCCGCGATGGGCGATGCCGGCGATCATCCTGCTCGCGACGTGGAAGAACTTCGGCTACAACATGCTGATCTGCATCGCTGGGCTGCAGAACATCCCGCGCGAGCTGTACGAGGCGGCGTCGCTCGACGGCGCGAGCGCCTGGCAGCGGTTCCGGCACGTCACGATTCCGATGCTCGGTCCCACGTTGTTCTTCGTCGTGATCGTGACGATGATCGGCTACCTGCAGCTGTTCACCGAGCCGTACGTCATGACGCAGGGCGGACCGCTCCGAGCGACCACCAGCCTGGCGCTGTACATGTACGAGGAAGGGTTCCGCTGGTGGCGGCTTGGCAGCGCCGCGGCGATCGCGTTCCTGCTGTTCTTCCTCATCGTCCTGTTCACGCTCGTGCAGCGTCGTCTCTCGCCGAAGGCCGCCGCGTGACCGCGCGGCGCGGCGGGCACGGCGCGATCGGGCGCATCGGTGTGCACGTCGCGCTGCTCGTCTTCGGTGCGCTGGCGTTGATCCCGCTGCTGTGGATGCTCAGTGCATCGTTCATGGCCACTGGCGAGGCGACGACTTTTCCTCCCGCGATCCTTCCACATCATCCGACGCTCGTTCATTACGCCGACCTGTTCGGCCGACTCGCGCTCGGGCGATATGCGCTCAACAGCGCCCTCGTGGCGACGGTGACGACGATCGCGGCGCTCGTGATCAACTCGTTGGCGGGGTATGCCTTCGCGAAGCTCCGATTTCCGGGGCGGGACCGGACCTTTCGCGCGCTGGCGATCGGTCTCGCGGTCCCGGTGCAGGTCGCGATGCTGCCGCTGTTCCTCCTGATCAAGTCGCTGGGGCTCGTCAACAATTACGGCGGGGTGATCATTCCCGGACTGGCGAGCATCTTCGGGATCTTCCTCGTGCGGCAATACGCGCTCGCCATCCCGGACGATCTGCTCGATGCGGCGCGCATCGACGGCGCGAGCGAGTGGCGCGTCTTTCGATCGGTCGTCCTGCCGACGATTCGTCCCGTGCTCGCGACGCTGGCCCTGTGGACCTTTCTCGCGACGTGGAACGACTTCATGTGGCCACTGATCGTGCTGAGCGACGACCGCCGGTACACCCTGCCCGTCGCGCTCGCGGGGTTGATGGGCGAGCATGCCCAGGACGTCGAGCTGATGATGGCCGGTGCGGTCGTGACGGTGGTCCCGGTGTTGATCCTGTTCCTGATGCTGCAGCGGTACTACGTGGAAGGCGTGACGGAGGGAAGCGTGAAATGACGCGCCTCCGAGTTCCGTCAACCGTCGAGGGAGGCGCCGTTGCTGCGAATGACGTCGCGATAAAAGAGCGCGCTCGCCTTTGGCGTCCGCTTCTGCGTGGCGTAGTCGACGTGCACCAGGCCGAACCGCTTGGAGTAGCCCAGGCTCCATTCGTAGTTGTCGAGCAGGCTCCAGGCGAAGTAGCCGCGCAGGTCGGCGCCCCGGCGGATCGCGTCGTGCGCTGCCTTCAGGTGCTCCCGGTAATACCAGACGCGGAGCGGATCGTCGATCCGGCCGTCGATCGCGTGCGGCGGATCGTAGAAGGCGGCGCCGTTCTCGGTGACGTAGAGCGGGAGACGGCCGTATCGCTGGGTTACCCAGAGCAGGGTGCGCGTCAGCGACGGTGGATGGACTTCCCATCCGGTCTCGGTGTACGCATGCTCGGGCTGACGCACGTACGCGGTGCGCACGGGCTGTGCGGACGGCTCGTCGCGGACGACGCCACGCGTGTAGTAGTTGATACCGAGGAAGTCGATCTTCTGGCCGATGAGGGCGAAGTCGGCGGCGGGGAAATCGGGCCAGGCCTCTCCGAAGATCCCACGCATCTCGGCGGGGTAGCATCCCTTGAAGACCGGGTCGAGATACTGCCGGTTCATGTACGCATCGCCGCGCCGAGCTGCCGCGTCGTCGGCCGGGCTGTCGGTGGCCGCATCCTTGGGCTCGAGGTTCACGACGAGACCGATCTGTCCCGCGCGCGACTCGGCGCGGAAGGCCTGGACCCCGCGACCGTGCGCGCGGAGCAGATTATGGCTCGCGATGGGTGTCTCGAAGAGATTCCGATGTCCGGGAGCGAGCGCGCCGTGCAGGTAGCCGCCATCAGTCACGACCCACGGCTCGTTGAGCGTCGCCCACATCGGGACGCGGTCGCCGAGTCGCGCGAACACCGTCGACGCATATTCTCCGAACCATTCCGCGACGTCGCGGTTGAGCCATCCTCCACGATCGTCGAGCGCAGCCGGGAGATCCCAGTGAAACAGGGTCGCGTTCGGCCGGATGTTCGCCGCCAGCAAGGTATCCACGAGCTGCTCGTAGAAATCCAGTCCGCGCGGGTTGACGCGGCCAGTGCCCTCGGGAAAGATGCGACTCCAGCTGATGCTGAACCGATACG
>DASXHF010000116.1:0-11015 GCA_036488775.1 Gemmatimonadaceae bacterium
GACTTCTACTACGGCGACCCGTATTTCCCACCCGAGGAGCCGGTCGCCGGCCTGCTCTCCAAGGCGTACGCGAAGGCGCGCGCCGCACAGATCGATCCGACCAAGAACGATCCGAACACGAAGCCCGGCGATCCGTATCCCTACCAGGGTGGGACGAATCCGTTCGCGACGCTGCTCGCGAGTTGGAACCCGTCGAGCTTCTCGCCGCCTGACTCCCAAGCGCGGGGCGGCCAGCAGGACCGCGTCGTTCCGGCGACCCCCTCCGATTCCGGCCGGCCACTCGAGACCGCACGCGTTGCGCCCGACTCGACGTTCCTCGATGCGTTCTACGCCGGCACCACGTCGATCGAAGCGGCCGATGCGGAAGGATGGGTCGTGTCGGTGACGCCGAGCGGCGGGTGGGTGCCCGCCGTCATCGCCGGCCATACCGGGATCGGATTGAGCCAGCGCGCGCAGAGCTTCGTCACCGATCCGAAGGACGGGCCGTTCAACGTGATCGAGCCGGGCAAGCATCCGCGCGTCACGCTCACGCCGACGCTCGCGCTCAAGGATGGCCAGCCCTTCCTCGCCTTCGCCGTGCAGGGCGGCGACTCGCAGGATCAGAACCTCCTGCAGTTCTTCCTCAACGTCGTGGAGTTCGGCATGACGGTGCAGCAGGCGGTGGAGGCACCGAACATCAACAGCTACCAGATGCGGTCGTCGTTCGGCGCGCACGAATCGCGGCCGGGTCGCATGCTCGTGGCGACGTCGCTCCCCGAATCGTCGCGCGAGGCGCTGCGACGCATGGGCTATACGCTGCAGCTCGAGGAGCGCACCTCCGGACCGATCAACGCCATCCTGTTCGACCGCGCGCATCGGACGATGTGGGGCGGATCGAGCAATCACGGCGAGGACTACGGGATCGCCTGGTAGGTTGGGGTCGAACGGCTGCTCGAGTACCTGATACTGCTCTGATACTGCTCCTGAAGTATCAGGTACTGGGTCGACCTAGCCGACCCGCATTGGACTGGGTTGGATGTCGGTCTTGGTACTAGGTCTACTCCGTACCAAGTACTTGAGTAGCAGTATGCAGCTACCCCCCCAGCTCCTCCTGCAACGGAAATCCGTGTTGCTTGCGCCCGACGTCCGCCTCGTGCTTCGCCGTCGTCTTGTACAGCTCGAAGCGTCCGTCGAGAGCCAGGGGAGCGCACCGGGCGCGGAGCTTCTCCATCTCGAGTGAGCTCATCGGCGTGAAGCCGCGCGCGACGCGAAGGTTCTGACGCAGCACCTTCTCCGAGTCGATGCCGGTCACCGTCACCGCGACCGGAAGGCTCATCGCATAGCGCAGCGCGTCCACCGCCGCGATCGCGCGCTTCTTCGCTGGATCGCCCTCACCGCCCAGACTCTTCATGCCGATCGGCGCGATCCGGCGGCGCTGCAGCTCTGGAAGCACCTGCTGCTCGAAGCTCCGGAAGGTCGCGTCGAAGACGTTGAGGGGCATCTGGCAGCTGTCGAACGGGTAGTCGTAGGAGAGCATCCGGAGATGAAGCGCCGGATCCTTGTGGCCGGTGAAGCCGACGAAGCGGACCATTCCCTTCTCCTTCGCGCGGTCGAGCGCCTCGATCACGCCGCCTTTCATGAAATGCCGTTCCGGGTCGCCGGCATAGGCGACCTCGTGTACCTGCCACAGGTCGAGATGATCCGTCTTCAACCGTCGCAGCGACTGCTCGAGCTGACGCATCGCGACCTTCGCATCGCGACCGTGCGTACACACCTTCGTCATGAGAAAGACGCGCTGCCGCCAGCCGTTCGCGAGCGCCTTGCCCAGTCGCGTCTCGCTCGCGCCGTCATGGTACTCCCACGCGTTGTCCATGAAGGTCACCCCCGCCTCGATCGCTTCGTGCACGAGCCGGATCGCCTCGCGTTCGGTGCCGATCTCACCGAGGTGATAACCACCCATCCCCAGCGCGGACACGGTTTCGCCGCTGTCGCCGAACGGTCGACGCGGAATCTCGCCTGGCTCCGGAGGACGGCGACTGGACGGACGAGACACTGAGCGGGGACGAACGGTGGTCGACACGAGCACCTCGGCATGAATGGACGCGCGACACGGTGCAGAAAGCGAACCGGCGGCGCTGTCGCCGCACCGGCGGGCGGACTAGCTTTGACTGCAGTCGCGACCCGAACGGAGACTCCGATGCACGACTCGCCATCCATCACGAACCGCCACGTCCCCTTCAAGCCGGAGGGATGGGGCATCGCGCTGTTCATCGTCTTTCTCGCCGCGGTCTGCGCGGGGAGCGCCTATTACATCCACGTGAAGACCTACCGTCCCCCGACGGACGTGCGGTCCCGTGCCATCGGCGACGCACCGGAGTCACACCGCTGATGTGACGTCTATCACAAACATGATGTTGGCGTGACCTTCGAAGGCGGCAACGTAACTCGTTTGCCGCCTTTGTCTTACGCACTACAGAGCGAACCCGGCAGTGGGCCTGCAGGTACGTTTATCGCAGTCCGCGCGACCACTGGCTCGTGTCACTCACCGGGGGTTTGATATGCCGTCTTTCAGGTTGATCGCCGCGGCTGCGGTCGCAACGCTTTCGCTCAGCGCATGTGCAACACGCGGCGCGCTCCGCCGAGGGTTGGAGGAGGAACGTACGGCGCGCATCGCCGCCGACAGCGCGCAGATGGTCGAGATCGTGTCGCTGCGGCGGGACCTCACCGCGCTGCGCACCGAGTTCGGCGCCAAGATCTCGGAGGTCGCCGAGGGGATCAAGTTCGCCTTTCCCGTTCACTTCGCGTACGACGACGCGTCCGTCCGCTCCGCCGACGTCCCAGCGCTCGATCGGTTCGCCAGCGTGGTCAACAAACACTATCCTGGCGCGAAGCTCACCGTGGAAGGATTCGCCGATCCCGCCGGTTCGGTGGACTACAATCTCGGCCTGTCGCAGCGGCGCGCCGAGTCGGTGCGCCAGTACCTCACCAACCGCGGCGTGAGTCCGTCGCTCGTCGAGGCGATCGGTTACGGCAAGTCGCGGCTCGTGAACCGCGGTGCCTCGCGCGACATGCCGGGCGCGGTGTTGAACCGCCGAGTGGTGTTCGTCGTGGAGACGCCGGCGAACGCCGCCGATCCGCGGTTGACCGCAGCGGCGGGAGCTACGGGACAATAGTCATCAGTCGACAGCCTACGGTGCGAGCTGACAGCTCGCACCGTAGGCTGTCGACTGATGACTATTGCGACGCCGCGCGCTCCAGCAGCGCGACGATTTCCTCGAGCGTCGTACGGCCGTGGTCGCGCGCGTACCACGTGCGGATCTCCTTGTAGCGCGCGTCCTTGTCGACCTGTTGCCCGGGACCCAGCACCCAGCGCTGCAGCATGGCCGGCCGAGAGCCCCACCAACCGTGCTCGACGAACTCGTCGTCGAGCACGATGACGATCGGGATCGACCGCGACGTGCCGGTCAGATGCGCGTCCATGATGTCGAGATTCTGATCGCGCGGAAGCACCCGAAGATCGAGGTTCGGTGCCAGCTCGGCGAGCTTGGCGATGACGGGCAGCGTATTCACCGCATCGCCGCACCAATCCTCACTGAGCGCGAGAAGGTGCCAGGCGCCGCCAAGCGCCGCCACGCGTCGCAGGTAATCATCCGGAACCACCGCGCGCCGCCAGATGGCGGGCCACAGGTCGGCGTTCTGTTCCACCGTCGCGAGCATCTGCTCGAATTCCGGCGCGGCGAGATAGCGTTCCCGCATGCCGGTGAGGGTGCCGTCAGTCATTGCGGGAGGTATCCGGTGATCGAGTTTGCAGTTCGGGTGTACGGCCGAACGGCTTCCACGCGAAGCGTTGAGTTTACAACTGGCCGCGACGCCGCGCATCGAGTAAGCTGCGCTCCGTGCACGGCCTTTCCTGAGCCACGCGTGGCAACCCCCGCCTTTCCATTTGCTGCCGTGATCCTTGCGCCGCGCGCTGCGGCGAAGGACCGTCCCGCACTGACGCGCTTGGTGGAGGCGTCGCGCGCGACTGGTGCGGATCCGGTCATCGTCGCGGCGCCGCGCGAGATGGCGCCGATGGCAGGCGCACGCAGCGTACACGTCGCCGGGGGCGCGAGCGATGTGACCGCGCTACGCATCGGGATGGCGCAGCTCGGGAACAGCTCGGCGCGATACGTCCTGCTTCTCCGCCTTGGCGCCGCGGCGCATGACGTCGTCTCGCTGCTCGCCCTCGTCGACGCCGCGAAGCGCAGCGCCTCGGCCGTGAGCGCATTGGATGGTGACGACATCGAGCAAGGGCCCGTGATCATCGCCCGCGATGCGTGGCTCGAGCTCATGACGCTCGCCGACCAGGGGATCGCCGCCGTCGCCGCGCGACGCGGGGTGCAGCGGGTGAGGCGCTGACGCATCGCGGTACGGCTGTTGCCCTCAGGTCGGCATCACCTACACTCGGGAGCCGACATGCCGAACGAACGAGACGACGAGCCCAAGAGCGAGCGCATCCCCGGCCGCGACTTCGCGGGGGCATCGTGGGCCGCGACCGAACGCGAGCAGACGCAGGACGTTCGCAATCGCAATCCGACCGCGGAGGAGGAAGTGTCACTCGGCGGGCTGAGCGACGACCTGCCGAACGAGAACGCGCCGAAGGACGACTGATCGCCGTCAGCGCAGCCGGCCCACGTTCCAGACGAAGCCCGCGTAGATGGCGTTCCGAAGGTCGCCGCGCATCGGCGCGATGACGCCGGCGTCGACATTGAAGGCGCGGTCGATCAGGAAGCTGGGTCCGGTGAGCAGCGCGACGCTCGACCGTGTCGCCGAGCCGTCGATCGTCGGCAGGCCAAACAGCTCGGCGACCCAGCTCAACCGGCCGGCGACCGGCACGCCGAACGACGCAGTCCAGAGCGCCGCGTTCGACGCGCTGGCCTCGCTCGATGCACCGATCCGCGTGTAACCCGCGTTCAAGTCCATGGACACCGGCCCAAGATCGTGGCTGGAGATCAGCGTCGCGCCGAAGTCCGTCGTGCCCGTGCCGGTTCGGCGCGGGAGCGATCCGGTGGGCAGCTTCAGGAAGGGAAGGATGGCAAAGTCGCCCAGCACCGGATGCTCGTCGAGCAGACGCCACTTCACGCCGACGGCGACGTCGCCCGCACCCGACGGCTGCCCCGCCCCGCCCAGCAGCGCCGGGGTGACGACGTTGAGCTGCAGATGGCTGGTGAGTCCGAATTTCGTGACGATGGGCGCGGTATAGCCGCGCAATCCGGAGCCGGCGCGATCGCCTTGCGCACCGGCTTCGATCTCCACGTACCCGGGCGCGACGGTATGTGCGTGCGTCGCGACCGTCGGTCGTTCGGGCTGCACGGCACGGGGATCGCGCACCGCTTCCTGCGCGCCGACAGGCGTGGCGAGCGCGATGAACATGGCGGCGCGACGGACGCGTCGCGCGGTCACGCGAGCTCGAGATCGATGATCGGCGCGCTCGCGTCGCGCGGTTCCGAACGAGTCGTGTCGCCGCTCACTCTCGACCGAGGCTCGACGTGAGCTCCTCGAGCGCGCGCACGATCTCGCGCAGGCGATCCACCATTTCGCGCGCCTCCGCGGGCAACGTCTCGCCAGCGGCGTCGGACTTCTCGACGAATGCCTCGAGCTCGCGCAGCTGCGCGGTGAGGCCGGCGCGCTCGGCGTCACCGAGTGGGTGTTCGTCGGCGGTCATGCGGTGATCGTGCGAAGGAGGCTCGCGTGCGTCACGGTCCGGCCGGCGTGCGGCGCACGCGGGTCGCCGGCGGCGTGGTGAGGGTCGCGTCGAGCGTCTGCGTCCCATGCCAGCGCTCTCCGCCCGCGAGGATCACCGGCTTCTGCACGGCGGCCGCCTCGACGCAGAGCATCGCACGCTCGCCGTCCGGCTCCATGTCCGCCAACGCGGCCGCGCGCTCCGCTCCCGGATTCCAGAGGACGAGGTCGGGGAACTGCTCGGTCGTCACGATGAGCGTCCGATGCGGCTCCCGCACGCGTACTTCATGCGGCGCGCCGACGTACACGCGGTCGATCTCGTGTGTCGCGCGCACCGTGGGCGCGTCGTCCAAACGGAGCAGCGTCGGGTTGGCCGACTCGCGGTAGCGCGTCCCGCGCAAACCGACGACGTCCGTGTCCTCGACGTCCTGGACGCGGAGGTACGTGTGCAGCGCGGTCGTGAAGCTGAACGGCGTCGTGCCGGTGTTCTCCACCGTGAGCCGCACGACGAGCCGCACGCCTCCGACGCGTACGGAGATCGTGGCCCGAAACTCCGCGGGCCAGATGGCGCGGGTCTCCGGTGAATCGGCGAGCACGAACGAGGCGAGCGCGTCACCGTCGCCGGTGCGCTCCGACCGCTCGGCGCGCCACTCGCTCGTGCGGGCGAAGCCGTGGCGTGGCAACGGTCCCTCGGCGGCGAACTGCGGGAAGATCACGGGAATGCCGCCGCGGATCGCCTCGCCGGCCCGGAAGGCCGAGCGTGCGCTCACGAACAGCCGCTCCTCGAGATCGGGCGCGGGCCGCCAGGAGGTGACGTGTCCTCCGTGGAGATAGACGTCGGCGGTCGCGCCGTCCCGCGCGCGGAGGGTGACCTTCGGCAGACCACCGATGCCGCGGCGGAGTTGGACGGGGTCGTCGACCATGTGGTCGTGCACGCTCATCGGAGGTACCGCTCCGCGAGCTGCTCGAGCCGGTCGTCACCGCCGGCGCGGGCGCGGGCGAGGATGCGCTGGACATGCTCGCGCAGGCGCGGCTCGCCCCAGTAGTACCCCGTGGCGACCTCGGCGCTCTCGGTCTCGCCGTCGCGTGCCGCCTCGAGCAGGGCTTCGGCGGCCGCGGCGTCGAACGCGGGATCGTCGCGTGGGGGGAGGCCGTAGCCACGCCGCGGTGCACCACCGCCAGCGTCTTCATTCACGAATGCGCGCGACATCGCTCGAACCCTCGGGTGAAGCGGCCGCCGGGTTCTCCTACAACACGGCGGCGACAACGATCAGAACTCGCGCTTCTTCATCTGCGCAAACAAATCCGCCGCGTCGGCATCGGCGGCCTCGCTCTCCTCGGTTTGAGGGGGACGGGTCGCGTCGAGCGTGGCGTCGTAGGTGCGCTTCTTCTTCGGCTTGGCAGCCGCGGCCGCCTGGGTCTTCCTGAGCAGGGCTTTGAGCTGGGCGTCGTTCATCGCATGGGACTCCTCAGAGATACTCAAAGCTATAAGCCGAACGGCGTGAAATCGAGCGATTTCACGCCGTCAATCAAATCTCATCCGACCCCCAGCACATACTGGCGATAGAGCCCATCCACCTCCGCCGCCAGATCCGCGGCAACGCCCTCATGGACGGCCGAGCTCTGGATGACGTCCGATCGCGGCGCCGTGAGCCAGTGGAAACGCTCCGACGGCGGGGCGAGCGCGACCGGGCCGGCGCCCGCGTCGCCGGCGCCGATCGCTTCGCACGCGCGCAGATAGCGCGCGAGCAGCTCCGCGTCGATCCCCGGCAATCGCTCGCGCAACGCATTCACGTCGGTGAGCACGCGGAGCGCCAGGTATTCCGCCGTCCGTGCGTGCACCACCACGCCGACGTTCACGAACGCGCCCAGGTGGACATGGGGCACCACCCGCAGCACGGCGAAGTCGTAGTCGAGCAGCGTCCGGTTCATCGCCGCGCCTTGAGGTGGAGCGGCGGCTCGCGCCGGAGCTGTTCCTGCGCGGCCAGCGCCTCGCGCAGGAAGGCGCGCGGGGATCGGAGTCGCGTGGTCAGGTAGCGTTCATAGCGCACCCGGGCTTCGGACGCGGAGCGAAAGTCATCGGCGCCGTTCGCCGGAGCGACGAGGAGCGAGTCGGGCACGTCGGCCAGAATCTCGCGAATCGCGCCGTCGCGCAACGTGTTGGCGGCTGCCTCGTCGGCGGCCACGAGATCGCCGCTGCACGACAGCAGTACGTGCGACCGGATGAGCGGAAAGGACGTGCGTGTGCGCTCGTCGTCCACGGAGCTCCAATCGTGGTGCGCGTAGAGCGCGGCGCCGTGGTCGATGAGCCAGGGCTGCCGATCCCAGATCAGCAGATTGGGATTGCGCGCCGTACGGTCGGGGTTCGTCGTGAACGCGTCGAGCCAGACGATGCGCGCGGCGACCTCCGGGGAGATCAGATCTCCCGCCGCCGACGCGTCGAAGTTGAACGCTCCGTCGAGATAGCGAAGCCCCACGTTCTCACCGTGGCTGCGGCGAAGCAGCTCCTGGATCTCCGGGTCCGGCTCGCTCCGTCCAAACCGCGGCGAGATGTCGACGATCGCCGGCGACGGGACCAAGAGGCCGAGCCGGAGCGCGATGCCCGCCACGATCAGCTCGGCGATCAGCACCTTCGCGCCCTGCCCCGCGCCGCGAAACTTCACGACGTACAACCCACCGCCGTCCGTGTCGACTACGGCGGGCAGCGAGCCCCCTTCCCGAAGCGGCTGCACATAGCGCGTTGCGGCAAGCTGAGGTAGAGACACGTGCGCTGGCGATTGCGAGGGTGAGAGATCGACGCCGGACGTCGTCGGTGTGCTGCAGATAGGGCGCCGCTACTGCCCGGCGGCCGTGTCGGCCGTGTGTCGGTCCCCGTGGCTCGGCGGCTCGGAGATGACGAGGAACTCCACGTCGTCCGTCGTCCGATTGAGCGCCTGGTGCGCCGTTCCCGGCGGCAGCTCGAGACCGGTGCGCGCGATGAGCTGGTGAACGACGCCTTCGACCTCGATCGTGAGCGTGCCCGCGAGCACGTAGAAGAACTGCCGAGCCCTGGCGTGCCAGTGACGCGCCTCGCTCGTGCCCGGCGGCATGCGCTCCTCGATCACGCTCAAATTCGAGGCGCGCACCAGATGCCACCCTTCGCATGCGTCGCCCCAATCGTATCGCGGCGCACGCTCCTTCGACGTCGGCATTGGGATCATGACCAGAGCTCGGCTCGCGGGACGGTGATGAAGATGGCGGCGTGCACGGTCAGCAGCCAGCAGCGCGACGTGGACATCCGGCCTCGGCGAAATCACCTAAGAGTATGACAGTCATCGCCTTAGATCGGATCATCGCGCGTTGACGCCGGATCGAATACCGACTACTTTACTCCATTATCGCCATTCATTCGCGGACGCGTGTCTCTTGCCGCCCCGTGAGGCCGCCATCGGCGCCCAGGTGATGACGACAGTCCCAAATCGGTCGGGAGATCCGCAGTCATGAGTTCGTCCATCGAGTCACTCGTCAACCGCGAATATCAGTACGGCTTCGTCACCGACGTCGAGACCGACTCGATCCCGCCGGGCCTGAGCGAAGAAGTCATCCGCGTCATCTCCGCGAAGAAGAACGAGCCACGGTGGCTGCTCGACTGGCGGCTCAAGGCCTACCGCCGCTGGCTCACGATGAAGGAGCCGCACTGGCCCAACGTCGAGTACAAGCCGATCGATTATCAGGAGCAGTCGTACTACTCCGCGCCCCGCTCCGTCACGCCGCTCCAGTCGCTCGACGAGGTCGACCCGGAGCTGCTGCGCACGTACGAGAAGCTCGGTATTCCGCTCAACGAGCAGAAGATGCTGTCCGGCGTCGCCGTCGACGCGATCTTCGACTCGGTGAGCGTCGGCACGACGATGAAGGCGGAGCTCAAGGCACATGGGATCATCTTCTGCTCGCTCGGTGAAGCGGTGCAGGAGCATCCGGAGCTCGTGGAGAAGTACCTCGGCTCCGTCGTGCCGCACTCGGACAACTTCTTCGCGGCGTTGAATGCCGCGGTCTTCAGCGACGGCTCCTTCGTCTACGTGCCGAAGGGTGTGCGCTGCCCGATGGAGCTCTCGACCTACTTCCGCATCAACGCCGAGGGCACCGGGCAATTCGAGCGGACGCTGATCGTGGCGGACGAAGGCGCGTACGTGAGCTATCTCGAGGGCTGTACGGCGCCCAAGCGCTCGACGACCCAGCTCCATGCGGCCGTCGTCGAGCTCGTGGCGCTCAAGGACGCGACGATCAAGTACTCGACCGTCCAGAACTGGTACGCGGGCGACAAGGAGGGCCGAGGCGGGATCTACAACTTCGTGACCAAGCGCGGGAAGTGCGCGGGCGCGAACTCGAAGATTTCATGGACGCAGGTGGAGACCGGCAGTGCGATCACCTGGAAGTATCCGAGCGTGATCCTGCAGGGCGACAACTCGACCGGCGAGTTCTACAGCGTCGCGGTGGTGAACAATCATCAGCAGGCCGACACCGGCACCAAGATGATCCACATCGGCCGCAACACGAAATCGAACGTCGTCAGCAAGGGGATCTCCGCCGGCAAGGGCCAGAACAGCTATCGAGGCCGAGTGCAGGTGCTGCCGAAGGCGGTGGGCGCGCGCAACTACACGCAGTGCGACTCCATGCTCGTCGGCAACGAATGCGGCGCGCACACGTTTCCGTACATCGAGGTCGGCAACAACAGCGCGCAGGTGGAGCACGAGGCCTCGACGAGCAAGATCGGCGAGGACCAGATCTTCTACCTCAAGCAGCGAGGGCTCAGCGCCGAACAGGCGGTGAGCATGATCGTGAGCGGCTTCTGCAAGGAAGTGTTCAAGGAGCTGCCGATGGAGTTCGCGCTCGAAGCGCAGCAACTCCTTGGCATCACGCTCGAGGGGAGCGTGGGATGATTGGTAACTGAACCTGGTGAAGCGGTGAATCGGTGAATCGGTGAGACGGTGAATCGGCTGGTGACTCGGTGACTCGAGACCGAATGGCTACACCCGCCCTGGAGATCCCGCCGAAGCGTTCTCCACGCGGGTTGTGGCCTGTGCCGTCGAGTCACTGAGTCACCAGCCGCCATACCGACTCACCGATTCACCGTCTGACGATTCACCGATACACCGGTTCACGCTTCACATTCAACGCAACAGCAAATGCTCCACATAAAGAGCCTCCGTGCGACCGCGGGTGACAAGGAAATCCTCAAGGGCATCGACCTCACCGTGAACGCCGGGGAGGTGCACGCCGTCATGGGCCCCAACGGCTCGGGGAAGAGCACGCTCGCGCAGGTGCTCGCGGGGCACCCT
>DASXHF010000150.1:0-4479 GCA_036488775.1 Gemmatimonadaceae bacterium
CGCGAACCGCTGCGCGATCGCCGGCGTTCCCTCGACGGTGATCAGCGCGCGGCGATGGCCCGAGCGATTGGACGGTCCGTTGGCGGCGAGCCATGGGCCGCCGCGAAGCGGCGGGCTCACCACCAGCGCGCCGCGCGTCACGGGCACGGCGGCGCCGACGATGGTGCTGGTGCGCGCCGAGTCGCCGGTTCCCTGCGAGATGGTGACGCGGTTGCGTATCTCCGAGGGCACACCGCCGGCCGCGACGGGAACCCAGAGGAACACCACGCCCCGCAGTCCGCCGCCGATCGTCGCGCGGTCGACGGCCTGCATCCCGGTGACGCCGGGCCGCGCGAGGCTCTGCGTGAGTACGCTATCGGTGAGCGTGTAGAGGGTGCGCGGCGTAGCGTCGGCCGTCGTGACGTCCACGCTCTTCACCGTCAGCGGCGCGGCGCTCATGTTGGTGACGTGCAGCTCGTACACGAGGAACGGGCCTGTTTCACCCGCTCCGAGCGACGGTGGCTTGGGGACGCGCAGCTCGACGGGCGGAGCGATCTGTGCGCGGAGCCTCGCCGCGCCGGCGAGCAGCACGGCAATGCCGAGGAGCGCGCCCGACGTCGATCTCCGGAAGAGTGCTCTCATTGATCAGGTCCCCGCTCCGGCGATGGTCGGATTGTTGATGCGCTCGATGTCGGGCAGCGGGAAGCAGGTCTGGCTGCCGTAGTTGCCACCGTAGAAATAGGGCGTGCCGGGCGCCGGGAGGAACGGGAGGTTGTAGCGGCGCAGATCACCGAGGCGGTGTCCTTCCACGAAGAATTCCCGGCGACGCTCCTCGACCACCTGAGCCAGCACGGTCGCGGCCGTCGCGCCGACCGGCAGCGTGTACGCCGGCACTCCCGCGGTGCGCGAACGCGCGTTGTTGATCGCGGTGACCGCACCAGCGAGATCGCCCGTGCGCGCGGCGTTCTCCGCAATGATGAGCTGTGCTTCGGCGTAGCTCGCCACGCGAACCGGCGAGTTGACCGTGGCGTCCTTGTTGGGGATGAAGAGCTGTGAGCCGGTGGCCGTCCCCTTCCGGTTCAGATTCGTCACGGCCACGCGGGGATCCTGCGACGTATCACCGGGCGTGTTCACGTGGCGGAACGCCGTGTCGACGGTCGAGTAGGCGTTCTGCGAGACGTGCAGGAAGACGACGTTCTGGCGCCGGGGATTGACCGCGTCGGGCGACGTGGTGGCGACGAACGTCGTGGGAATCAACGCCGCGTCGGCGGCGGCGGCGGTGAGATTGGCATTACCGCCGAGGGTGAGACCGAGGCCGCCGAGATTCAGCTCGGCTCGTGCTCGACCGAGTCGCGCGAGGTTGAGCGTCGTCTGGTCGTTCGCCGTCGTTGCCGCCGCGATCCCCTTGGTAAAGCGCGCGATCGCTTCGGTGAACAGCTGCGCGGGCTGCAGCTCGGGCCCCAGATTGATCGCGGCGGTGCACATCGCCTCGCCCAGCAGGGTGAGATCGTACCCGGCATACGTGGCCGCCTGGCCGATCAGCTTCTGGCGGTTCGCCACCTGCGCATCGGTCCAGCTCTCGAGATACGCCGTCGCCGTGTCGGCGGTGGCGCGCGCCACGGAGAGCGGAGTGTAGATGCCCGGCTGCTGCGTCGAGCTCGGCGTCGGCGAGCTACAGTTGTTGGTGCCGTACGTCGAGGCGGTCAGCACGCGTCGCGCGTCGTAGTCGAAGTTCGCCGACTGCGAGATCGCCACGGTGAGCTCGTCGGTGAAGAGGCCGACGCCGACGACATAGCGGTTGTACGCGCATTCGAAGTCCGAGATCGTGCCATTCACGAGCAGCTGCGCGTTCGCCGGTACGTACAGCGTCTCCACCGAGAGCGCGCCCTGATTTTCCTGCTTGAGGCTCGTGATGTCGTTGCAGGCGAGTCCCGCGAAGAGGGTCAGCGCGGTGATCACGCCCGACGTCGACCGCACGCGGTGCTGCTTGGATGAGGGTCGCATGGGTCAGAAGGTTAGGTTGATCGTGGCGATGAAGCGCGAGAGCGGCGGCGTGAGGCCCTGATCCGCGCTCGCGGCGGTGGTCGCGGGGTTGTTCACGTTCACCTCCGGGTCGATGCCGCCATAGTTGGTCCAGGTGTGCAGCTCGCGGCCGGCGAGGGTGATCGACGCGCGGGAGAACCCGTGCAGCCACTGGTCGGGGATCGTGTACGTCGCCGACACTTCACGCAGCTTGGCAAAGCCTCCATCCTGGAAGAACTGGTCGACCGTGCTCGACGTCTGCGCACTGCCGACGTGCTCGGCGAGATACACGGGGTCGTACTCGAGGGGGTAGTAGTTGGAGCGGCAGAGCGGCGCGCCGGCGAGACCGAAGCAGCGGATCTCCTCGTTGTTGTTGCTCACGCGATAGCCGCGCTTGAAGTCCACGAGCGCGTAGAGCCGCAGCCGCTTGAAGAGGTAGAACGTGTTGGCGACGCCGCCCGTCGTGGCCGGCGTCGGCGTTCCGATGTAGAGGAAAGGCGCACTCGAGCAGGCGACGGGCGCCGCACCCGGACCGCCGTCGCAGAGCACGTTGGTCGCCTGCCCCGTCGTGGCGTCGCGGTCGGCCGACACGACGCGGCGCGAGTAGAAGCCCCCGATCGGGCCGCCGACGCGGTTGTATTGTCCGGAGCTCACGATGAGCGAAGGCAGCCCGCCGACGTCCTTGATGACGTCCTTGTTGGTGGCGACGTTGCCGGTGATCTCCCAGGTGAAGTTGCTGCGGGTGATCGCTGCGAGGTTCGCCTGCAGCTCGATACCATGGTTGTCGACCCGTCCGAGGTTCGTCAGCTGGGTGCCGGCAAAGCCGGACGACGGGGCGATCGGCTGCGCGACGATGACGTCAGTCGTCTTCTTGTTGAAGTACGTGAAGTCGAGGTTGAGCCGGTCGAAGAGAGAGCTCTCGAAGCCCAGCTCGAGCTCCGTCCCGCGCTCGGGTCGCAGGTTCGGGTTTCCGATCGAGCTCGGCGTCACGGCGCTGGTACCGCCGGGCCCCTGAGCTGCCGCAAAGGTGCGCAGCGCGCTGAACGATGCCGGCGCGCGGCCGGACTCGCCGTATGCGCCGCGCAGCTTGAGCGAGCTCACGATCGAGTTGGCGCGCCAGAAGGGCTCCTCGTTCACCACCCACGCGGCACTCACCTTCGGATAGGTGACCCACTTGAAACCCGAGCCGAAGGCACTGTTGTTGTCGATACGCAACGCGGCGGTCACGAAGAGGCGGTCGTGCCACGCGAATTGCTCCTGCCCGTACGCACCGATCGTCGTGTTGAGGGTATCGCCCTGGACCGACGCTGCCGGCGTCGATACCGCACTCACGGATTCGACGCCAAGACCCGGAAAGCCGCTGCCGCCGAGAAAGCTCGAGTTGAGCTCCGTGCGATAGAATTGGCCGCCGAGCGACGTGCTGGCGATGAGCGCCGGCGTGATCGGAACCTTGGCTGTTCCCGAGTAGTCGGCCGAGATCACGTTGGTGCGGCGCAGCGTCTGCCCGATGCTGCCTGCGGCGGCGATGGGGCCGATGAACGCAGCGAGATCCGGTGTGGCGAAATGCTCGATCGCGCGGCTGTCGTCGCTCGTCTGATCGATACCGACGATCAAGCGCTGGGTGAACCAGCTCGTCGGGCGATGGGTGATCGTGCCGCTGCCCGTGAACCGGTTGATCCCCTGGGCATTGTCGTACAGCGTCTGCGCCACTTCCGGGGGGAAGTTCGGATAGAACCCGCGCGCCGAGGGAAAGAGCAGCGAGTGCCCCGCGATTGCCCCGAGCAGCGGCGAGACACCGACGTCGGCGCCGAGATGGTTGGAGAGGGTGACGAAGTTGAGGCTGGATGCGAAGTCGATCGTGGACGTCGGCGCGACGCTCAGGTTCGCGTGAAGGCTGAATTGGCGAATCGAGTTGTTCGGCTCGATGCCGAGATCGTTCTCATACGTGCCGGATGCGTAGTAGTTGACGATGTCCCGACCACCCGAGAGCGATCCGCTGTACAGCCGTGATTGACCAGTGCGATAGATCGGCGTGCCGCGATCGGCTTCGCTCTGCACCCCGTTCCAGGTGACGATGTTGCCGGTCGGATCCTTGGCGTAGTTCGTCGGAACGCGACCCGCCGCGTCGCGGAACCAGATCGTGCCGTCCTGGATCTGCGCGTTGACCACGGGCTTGTTGCCGGCCAGCCCCTTCTTGGTGATGATCTGGATGACGCCGTTCGCCGCCTCCGTGCCGTAGATCGTCGCGGCCGCCGGCCCTTTGATGATCTCGATGCTCTCGATGTCTTCGGGGTTGATGTCGTTCAACCGCCCGCCGACGTTCGAGCCCTGCCCGCCGAGGCGTCCCGAGGGTGCCACGGGACCGGAGGCGGTCGCGTTGTTCACGCGCACGCCGTCGACGTAGATCAGCGGCGAGGTGTTCAATCCGATGCTGCTGCGTCCGCGGATCTCGATCGTCGGGCCCGCGCCGAGGCGGCC
>DASXHF010000193.1:0-11378 GCA_036488775.1 Gemmatimonadaceae bacterium
CGCGTGCGGCCGCGGTAGCGGTCGATCGGTATGACGGCGATGTCGAGCGAGTCGTGCCGGTCGCGACGGGCGAGGACGCGACGCAGCGCGGAGTCGACTTCCTCGCGCGTGGGAGGGAGGATGGCAGGGCGCGGCCGCGCCTCGTCGATCAGACGGGCGACCACGTCTCGATCCGGGTCGTGCGCTCCGTGGAGCGGCTGCGCGTCATCGGCCATGCTGGTCAGACACAGGTGCAGTGCGGTACCCTCTATTCGGCCCGCCGCTCTCGCGGCGACTCAGCCGTCCGTCTGCAATCCGCGTTAGTATTGGAGGTGCGCATGCCCACCACCCATCGGTGAACGATACTGAGCGCGGCGGAGAAGCGGAACTCCTGGCGCGGCTGCGCCGGGGGGACGACGACGCATTCGCGGCGCTCTTTCGCGCCCACTATCCGCTCCTGGTCGTGAACGCGTCCCGCCTCCTCCACGAGCGGGCGCTGGCCGAGGAGATCGCCCAGGACGTCATGCTCGAGCTGTGGCGCCGCCGCGAGGCGCTCGCCCTGAACGGGCCGCTCGCCGCCTACCTGAGCCAGGCCACCCGCAACCGCGCCCTCAACCGCCTTCGCCAACTCAAGACGGCGCGGCTCGCCGAGCCGTTCGTCCGGGCGCCGGCCTCGGCGCCAACGGCGGACGAGCGCACGATCTCGGGGGAGCTGCAGCGGGCCGTCGACCGCGCGATGGCGTCGCTCTCCGGCCCACAGCGCGAAGTGTTCGATCTGAGCCGCACGCGCGGGCTCACCTATCCAGAGATTGCGGACGTGCTGGGCATCTCGGTGAAGACGGTGGAAGCGCGCATGGGGCGCGCGCTCAAGCAGTTGCGCGAGCGACTGGCGGCCTGGCTCCCCGAGCGCAGCTCGTGAGCGCTCTCGAGCGACGCGCGCCACCGCCGGATGGTGACGCCTGCCACACCGGTTTACCTGTGCAGGGTGTTTGACTTCGTGAGTGTCTGAACGAGCGAACGGGACGCGCGCTGCCGTGCGGTCCCGTCGCGACTTACCTCGCATTGGAGAATCGACGATGGCACGCACTGCTCGCACTCTGCTCATCGCCACGACGGCGCTCGTCGGCGTCGGTTGCGCCGAGAAGATCAGCAACTCGGGCGCGATCAACAGTCCGCAATTGACGGCGGCCTTCAGCACGTCGCCTGTTGGCATGGAGTCCACGACCAGCTCCTTCGCCGACGCGGCGAACACGCCGGGCCAGGAATTCGAGCCGGCCGGCAGCAACGATCAGAAGGACCAGGAGGGAAACAACGGCCTCGCGATCGGCCACGACTTCATGGGCGCGGGACTGAGCCTCGACCTGCTCGGGGGTCGCGTCGGCGGCTTCAGGCCGTTCGAGCGCGAGCACGATGATGAGTCGTCGACCGGCTGCGCGTTCGCGAACGGCGTGACGACGTGCACGTCGACGCGGAACGGCCTGACCGTCGCACGCACCATCACGTGGACGGACGCGAACGGCGTCGCGCAGAGCGCGCGCGACGCGAACACGCACAAGGTGGTGTTCCACAGCGACGTTAGCGGCACGCGCACGCGCCGCGACGGCAAGGTGACGACGACGGTCGCCGAGAAGAGCGATCTGACGGTGGCAGGGCTCGAAGCGGCCAGCACGTCGCGCAACGTGGACGGCACGGCGTCGGGAACGGAATCGTCGACCGGCACGAACAAGGACGGCAACGCGTTCACGTCGGTGCGCGAGGTGAACGACGCCATCACGGGCGTCGTCATCCCGGTCGCGAATGGCACGCCGAGCTATCCGACGGCGGGCACGGTGTCGCGCACGATGAAGGTGACGCTGACGCTCAACGGAACGACGACGACGAGCCAGCGGAGCGAAGTCATCACCTACGACGGTTCGTCGACGGCGAAGCTCGTGATCACGCAGGACGGAACGACGAAGAACTGCACGGTCCCGCTTCCGCGCGGCCGGCCGGTTTGCTCGTAAGGACGAATCGGAGGTAGCTGACAGAGGACAGGGCAAGCTGACAGACTGTCAGCTTGCCCTGTCCTCTGTCGACTCGTATGCCAGCGGGTGATAGCCAGCGACTACCGCGGACAACAGACAGCACGCCGCAAGCCGGCATTACGAGAGCTTTCCCCCCACCAGAGTAGGCTCCGTGCCGACTTACGGCGCGATCTGTCGTACGGGGTCGAGGTAGCTGGTGCGACTGGCGGCACCGTGCTCGACCGTCATCGTGCAGCACCACGGACCGCCACGCCCGGGCCTGCGATTCCAAGACACGTCATCGTGAGCGCACCCTATGTCGCGCCAAAAAAAAATCCCGATGACGAACTCAACCGAAATGGTCGTGACCCTGGCGAGGCGCCGGCCGCCCATCGACGCGCACGGACTCGCCGTCGAACGGCTTGACTCGACCGATCGCGGTGAGGTCGCAGCCGAAGCGCGACACGAAGGCCGGGACGTCGACCGCCGCCGGCATCGCAACGAGGAGCTCGTACTCCTCGCCGCTCGTCGCGGCCTGCTGCGGTGACACCTGATCGACGCGCGGCACGCCGGCGAGGTCGATCTCGAGCGTGACCGCGCTTGCGCGCGCGACGTGCGCGGCGTCGGCAAGGAGTCCGTCCGAGATGTCGACCGCGGCGTGCGCGCCCCGTTCGGCGAGCCAGCGCGCTTCGCGGAGACGGGGCACGGGCGCGGCGAAGCGAAGCATGTCGGCGCGAGACGGCGCGCTCCCTGACTGCAGCGCACGCAGGGCGGCGCCGGGCCCGCCGAGCCGGCCCGTCACGTAGAGCGTGTCGCCGGGCCGCGCGCCGGAACGCCGCAGCGGCCGGCGCGTGCCACCCAGCACCGTCACGGTGAGCGACAGCTCCGTCGCCCGCGACAGGTTGCCGCCGACGATCGGACAGCCACATCGCTCCGCCATCGCGCCGACACCGCGCGCGATCTCCCGAACGTCCTCCCGCCAGGCTCCCGGCAGCCCGAGGGCGAGCAGCATGCCGAGCGGCGTGGCGGCCATCGCCGCGAGGTCGCTCAGCGCCGCCGCGGCCGCGCGGCCGCCGATCTCCTCCGGGGACAGCCAGTCGCGCCGGAAGTGAACGCCTTCCACGCTCGCGTCGGTGCTGGCGACGAGCCGTTCGCCGGCGGGCACGTCGAGCACGGCGGCGTCGTCGCCGATCCCGCGCGCGCGCGTGCCCCACTCGAACAGCAGCACGCGAACGAGATCGAACTCCGCCCCTTCGGCAAGCGGCAGGTGGCCGGACTGCTCGGCGCCGCTCACGCGCGCCCTCCCGCTTCCCCGACGGCGGGCAGCTCGGCGAGCACCGGCGGCCGCGGCGGTGATGGGCTCAACGACCAGACCTCGGGTAGCGCGAGCAGCACGTCGTCGAGCAGGTAGCCGCGCACGTTGCGCGCGCTCACCGCGGCCGCGGCGCGCCCGTGCGCGAAGGCTGCCAACGCACCGGCGCGGAGCGGGTCGCCGCACTGGGCAAGCAACGTGGCGGCGATCCCGCCGAGCAGATCACCGGCGCCGCCGGTGGCGAGGATGGGCGTGCCTTCGGCGACCACCATGGCGTCGCCGCTCGCGGCGGCGACGATCGTCGGCACGCCCTTCGACAGCACCGAGGCGCTGGTCATCTCGGCGACGCGCCGCGGCCATGCGAAGCGCTGCGCCAACACGTCGTCGACGGTGGTCTGCGCAAGGCGCGCGAGCTCCGCGGGGTGCGGTGTAAGGAGCGCCGGCCGTCCGCGAAGGAGCGGCGCCAGCGCGGCAGCGTCCCCTTCGAACGCATTCAGCGCGTCGGCGTCGAGCACCACCGGTCCGTCGAAGGCTGCGAGCAGACGCTCGACGGTGGTGCGTGCATGTGGGCGGCCGAGACCCGGTCCAACGAGGAGAACGTCGGCCCACTGCGCGAGCGACGCAAGCGATGCGCCGTCGGCGGGCCACGGCGCGGCCAGGGCGGCAGGCTCCGCCTCCTGCACCGCCGGCAGCGACTCGGGCGCGACGACGCACTTCACCAGTCCCGCGCCCGCGCGCAGCGCGGCGCGGGCGGCGAGGATCGCGGCGCCGGCCATGCCCTCGGCTCCCCCGACGATGGCGACTTTCTTTCGCGTGCCCTTGTGCGCGTCGGCGGGGATCGGCGGGAGCGACTCGCGAAACCACGCCGCGGTGGCGAGGGGCATCCCCGACGACGCGCGGGCGTGCGCGCCGAGTCCGATGTCGAGCACGACGATCGTCCCGCACTGCGCGCGGCCGATCAGGTGGCCGCGCTTCATCGTTCCGAAGGTGAGAGTCAGCGACGCCCGAAGTCCGCCGACGTCGACGCCGGTGCTCGCGTCCAGCCCTGTCGGCAGGTCGAGCGCGACGACGTCGGCGCCACGGTCACGCAGCGAGGCGAGCGACCGCACCGCGGTCGCGAGCTCTCCGCTCAGCGGCTTGTCGGCGGTCAGGCCGGTGCCAAGCAGCGCGTCCACGGCGACGTGCTCGCCGCCAGCGGCGAGCGCCGAGACGTCCCCGGTCACGGGGACACCGAGGGTGATGGCGTGCTCGCGTTCTGCGCGTGCGTCGGGAGTGCGGGCAGGGGCGCACTCGACCACGCGCACGCGGACGCCCGCGGCGTGCAGCGCCGAGGCGACGACCCACCCGTCGCCGCCGTTGTTGCCGGGCCCCGTGGCGATGACGACGCCGTCGGCGAGGTCGGATACAAGGCGCCCCGCGATCTCCGCGGCTGCGCCGGCGCCGGCTCGCTGCATGAGCGCGCGAGACGGAATACCCGCCGCGATGGCGGCGGCGTCGGCAGCGGCGGCGCCGGCCGCGTCGGCGACGAGGATGGGAGAGCTACTTCTGCGAGGACCCGACGGTGCGTCCGTAGCTCAGCTCTCCGTTGTCGATGCGTAGGTTGAACCCGCAGTCCGGATTGGAGCAGGCCCACGCCTTGAAGGTGATCGGCGCGCCGTCGCGGCCGTAGTCACTCAGCGGGAGCAGGACGCCTTTGCCGCACTTTCGGCAGACGGGAAGCTCCGCGGGCAGGCTCATGGTCGGCGTCGCGACGCGGGATCAGACGAGCTCCGCGCACCAAGGGTAGTCGCGCTCGAAAGCCTGATCGAAGTCGAACGCGTCGACGAACTCGTCGCGGGAGTCGGTCGCCTGGCTCATGAGGAGCTCGAGCTCGACGAGGGTGAATACGACGTCGCCGATGTCGGACGAGCGGCGAAGGCCCCAGTGCTCGAGCACCAGCCGGGCCATGACGCCGAAGCGGTCGAGCGCCAGGTCTCGGCACGCGAGGGCCAATTCCCGCCCGGTGATGTGCCGCCGCTCGGTCAGCCGCTGCTGGCAGAACTCCAGCGCGGCGAGCACGAACAGATACGCGCGCTCGTCGAACCGCTGCTCACGCACGCGGATGCGATCCATGATGCCATCGCGGAAGGCCAACTCGGACAACGCTCGCTCTCGCTCTCGCCAGGGTGCGGTTGGGGTTCAGTGGAAGGACTCTGGATAATGGCGGCGGGCAACGAGGGGGTCAACTGAGGGGCGGTCCATCAGTCGACCGCCCATCTATCAGTTGACCGTACTTCAAGGTACGAGCGCCGGCGTCACCACCGGCAGCTCGACGTACGTCGCCGCCCCGCGCGAGCGGTAGATCCGCTGGGTCGCCGCCTTGAAGTCGGAATCCTTCGCCTCGAAGATGTTCGGGACAAACGTCTGCGGGTTGCGGTCGATGAGCGGGAACCAGCTGCTCTGCATCTGCACCTGAATGCGGTGGCCCTTTCGGAACCGATAGTCCTGGGTGTGCAGATCGACGACGAACGGCTCGACCTTGTTCGGCGTGATCGGCTCCGGGTGCACGTAGCCGTGACGGAAGCGCGCCCGGAGCACGTCGTTCGCAACCATCAGGGCGTGGCCGCTCATCTTCGGATCCGCCGCGCTGTCCGGGTAGACGTCGATCAGCTTCACGATCCAATCCGCGTCGGAGCCGGTCGTTGCCGCCTCCAGGTTCGCCTTGATCGCGCCGGCGATCACGACGTCGTCCGTGAGCACCGGCGTCTCCCAGGTCAGCACGTCGGGCCGGCCCTTGAGGAAGCTCTGGTCGTCGACGAGCCAGCGGCTCCACGTGTTGCCTCCCGAGAACAGCGGCTTGATCGGACGCTGGCGGTACGGCACCGGATTCGCCGGGTCGGACACGTAGCTGTCATAGGCAGTGGGTGACGCGTCCGTCGGCGGCGACCAGGAGAGCTTGCCGTTGGCCGCGGTGTACAGGCGCCGCGGGCTGACGTTCTTCTTCTCCGGCCACGAGTCGTGCTTCACCCACTGGTTCGTCCCCGCCTCGAACGTCGTCGCCTCCGCGAGGTTGAGCGTCCCGCGATCCTTGAGCCAGTACGCGAACCACGGCGCCAGGATGTTCCGGCGGTAGTCCTTCGCTGTCTCGCTCCCGAAGTCGACGTCGCCGAGCTTCTGCCCCGCCCCCCCGCTCCACCCCCCGTGGTTCCACGGGCCGACGACGAGATAGTTCTGGTGCTTCGTGTCGTGGGGCTCGAGGGTCTCGTAGATCTTGATCGGACCGTAGAAGTCTTCCTGGTCCCACCAACCGGCGACGTTGAGTGTCGGGACGTTGACGCGATCGAGATACTTCGCGACGCCTTGCCGCTGCCAGAAGGCGTCGTAGTTCGGGTGCGACGCGAAGTCGTTCCAGGTGGGCAGCACCTGGCCGTTGAGCACCCGGTCTTTCACGTGGGCCAGCGACCCGAGGTTGAGATACCAGTCGTAGAGGTCGGCCGTGGAGTCGAACTTGAACGGCGTGATCACCTTCCCCGTTTCCATCGCCGCGGCGTACTCGAACCCGTAGCTCAGCCGGAACGCGCCGTTGTGATGGAAGTCGTCACCGATGAACATGTCGGCGGGCGACGCCTGCGGCGACACCGCCTTGAGCGCGGGATGCGGATCAAGCATCGCCATCACCGTCAGCCACCCGGGATACGACACGCCCAGCATGCCGACGCGACCATTGTTGCGCGGGACGTTCTTGAGCAGCCAGTCGATCGTGTCGTAGGTGTCGCTGCTCTCGTCGATCGCCTTGGGGTCGGCCTTGTTGCGCATCGGGCGCAGCATGACGAACTGCCCTTCCGATCCGTACCGGCCCCGGATGTCCTGGTAGACGAAAATGTAGCCGTCCTGCGCGAGCTCGGCGTAGGAACTCCCGAGCGAGCGCGACGCGCCGGCGATCCCGTAAGGGGTGCGCGTGAGGATGATCGGTAGATCACCGCTCGCGCGCTTCGGGGTGAAGATCAGCGTATGCAGCTTCACGCCGTCCCGCGTCGGGATCATGACCTCGGCACGGTCGAAGCTGTCGGCCGCCGAGGCGCGCGCTGCCGCCGCGCTCTGCGTCTGTGCGTGTAGCGACGGGCGCGGCGCGAGCCCGAGCGCGACCAGCGCGAGCGATGCGGCGAGCCGCGCCGGGCGTCGATGGAAGAGTATCATTGGCCCTGAGTCCTACCGCGTGAGCGGATGAACGAGTTGCCGAAGGCGCGAACGGCGCTGATTCCGCCGGCGCCGTCGGGGATGAAGGTCAGCGTCATTGCCGAGCCGCCCGCGCCGGTGGGACGCGATCGGAAGACATCGTACTCCCAGTGGTCCAGCGGCCCGAGGTCCGCCTTGTCCCAGTGCGCGCGAAGCGCTCCGCCGGCGAGGGCCACCTCGATCGTACCGTACGCCGAATCGACGTACGTGCCGGCATACTTGTCGAGCGCATACGTGGGACGAGTCCCCGCCACTTGCTGCGGCGCGACACCGCGCACACCCCGTCCGCGGTTCGCGAACAACGTGCGCACGTCCGCGCTCCAATCCCGCGTCCCGCCGACGCCGCCGAAGACATCGAACGCTTCGTACATCAGCGCGTGCCGCAGCTCGGCATGATCGAGGTTCGCGAGCACGTACACCCCGACGCGCTGCTCCGGCAGGAGACCGATGATCGCACTCATCCCGTCGATGCTGCCGGTGTGCATCCACACCGTGCGGCCGTGATAGTCCTGCACGAACCAGCCGAGCGCGTAGCTGAAGAAGTGCGGCTGCGCCAGCTCGAGCGCGGGATACTCGGCCATCGGCGCGCGGATCTGCGGCGCGACGATCTCGCGGAAGGTCGCCGGCGCGATGAGCCGTCGATTGCCGACGCGCCCGCTGTCGAGCATGAAGCGCATCCACTTCGACATGTCGTACACACTCGACCAGACCGAGCCGGCCGACGCGACCCCATCGGTGCTGCGCACGGGGACGACGCGCACGGTATCGCGGATGTCGGCGTGCGGCACGGCGACGTTCGCCTTCCCGGCGATCGCCGACACGAGCGGCTCGGTCTCGTTCATCCCGAGCGGCGTGAAGATGCGCGTGCGGACGAACTGCTCCCACGGCATCCCCGACAGCCGCTCGATGATCGCGCCCGAGAGCGCGTACATCACGTTGTGGTATTGCCACGTCGAGCGGAACGACGCCGACGGACGGACGTAGCGCAGACGGCGAATCTGCTCGGCGACTGGAAGCACGTTCTCCGGCTGGCCCCAGAACAGGTCCGTCCCCGGGAGCCCGCTGCGGTGGGTGAGCAGGTCGCGCACCGTGAGCTCGCGCGTCACGTAGGGATCGTACAGCCGCAGCTCCGGCAGGATGTCGGTGACGTGGTCGTCCCACCGCAGCTTTCCCTCGTCGACCAGCATCGCGAGCGCGGCGGTGGTCATCGCCTTGGTGGTGGACCCGATGGCGAAGCGCGTGTGCTCGGTGGCCGGCGCCGCTTTGCCGATCTCGATCACGCCGTAGCCCTTCGCGAAGACGAGCGAGTCGTCCTTCACGACGGCGATCGCGAGGCCGGGGACGCGCCAGTCGCGCGCCGCCTGCGCCACGTATCGGTCGAATGCCGCGAGGTCGGGCGCTTCCTGCGCCGTGGCGCGTGCCGGAAGGGCGAGCGCGCTGGCGAGGAGGAGCGCGCGGGCAGCGACGCGGTTGGTGGCTCGGAAGCGAAGGGTCATTTCCGCTGTAGGAGGTGTCAGGATGATGGACTCGCGCCGCCGGCTCTTGCGGGATGACGGCGTCATTGCGCGCCCATCGCCGCGGCGTGGCCGGGGCCGTACAGGATCTGGCCCGCCTTGGCGCCCGTGTGCTTGCCGTGATCGATCGTCACCACGCCGTTCACGAGCACCCAGTCGATCCCCGAAGGGAATTCCGTGGGCTTCTCGTACGTCGCGCGGTCGGCCAGCGCGTCGAGGTCGAAGATCGTGACGTCGGCCTTGGCGCCGGCCTTGATCACGCCGCGATCGGCGAGCCGGTATCGCGTCGCCGGCCACGACGTCATCTTGCGCACCGCCTCCTCGAGGGTGAGCACGTGGCGCTCCTTCACGTACTTCGAGATCACGCGCACCGCGTTGCCATACGACCGCGGGTGCGGCAGCCCGAGCTCGTCGCCACCGCCAAGCGTGGCCGCGGCGCCGGCGTCGCTGCCGATGCTGGTCCACGGGAAGCGCAGCGCGGTCTCGATGTCCTGCTCGCTCATCATGTAGTAGATCGCCATCACGCGCCCCTTCCCCTGCGCGACGAGATCCATCGCCGCATCGGCGGGATCCTTCCCCATCTCGCGGCCGATCTGGGTCAGCGTCTTCCCCTCGTACTTGGCGTTCGCCGGATTGCGCGCGTTGCCGAGCACGATGCCATCCCAGCCACCCGCGGCCTCGATGATGTTCCACCAGCCTGGCACGCCGGTCTGCTGCTCCCGCTTGAGGCGCGCGCGAACGTCGGGCCTCGCGAGGCGCGCGAGCAGCGAGTCGTTGCCGCCATCGAACGCCCAGCTTGGAATGGTCGCTTCGAGCCCGGTGCCGCCGGCGGTGTAGACGTACATGTCGGCGGCGACGTCCTGACCGCGTGCGCGCGCCGCTTCGACGACCTGGCGGACGGAATCCATCAGGATTCCCCAGCCCGGTTTGTACGCGACCTTGAGGTGGAAGATCTCGACCGGCATGCCGGCACGCTCACCGATCGTGATCGCTTCCTGCACCGACTGGACGACTTCCTTCCCTTCGCCACGGATGTGGCTCGCATAGATGCCGCCGTACTTCGCCGCGGCTTTGCCCACCTCCGCGATCTCGTCCGTCGTCGCCCAGCTGCTCGGCGGATAGATCAGGGCGGTCGTCATGCCCATCGCGCCGGCGCGCATCGCGGTATCCATGATCGCGCGCATGCGATCGAGCTCCGCGGGCGTCGGCGCACGCGACGACCGGCCGAGCACTGCGACGCGCGTCTGCGTCTCGCTGAAGTAGGTCCCGAAGTTGATGCTGATCCCCGACTGCTCGAGCTGGCGGAAGAAGGCGGGGATCTGGCCGGCCGGCACCGGCGTTCCTCCCTCGCCCGCGACGACGGTGGTGACCCCCATCATCAGCTTGTTCTCGGCGAGCGGGTTGCGCGGGAGGACGTAGCCGGAATGATCCATCACGTCCAGCCAGCCGGGCGAGACGTACTTCCCGCGCGCGTCGAGCTCCACGCGGCCGTGGCCCGGGATGACGCCGATGCGGACGAACCGCCCGTCGCGAATGGCGACGTCGGCCGCGATCCACGGATTGCCGGCACCGTCGAGCACGCGGCCGTTGCGAATGACGACGTCATAGTCAGGCGTCGACGTCGGCTGTTGCGCGGCGAGCGCCGGGACGAACGCCAGCGCGAGCAGCAGCCGCGCCGGCGCGCGCATCACATCACGGATAGCGGACAATCTCATTCTCCAATGGAATCTGCCGCGTGCGCACCTGCGGTGCGCCGACGGTGCAGCCGACGAGCGTGCCGCGGCAGGCGCCGAGCCGCTCGTAGCGATCGTAGACGTACGGAATGCCCTCGCTGCCGAGCGGCGAGTTGGCGTCGGAGATGTGGAAGTGCAGATGCGGCTCGGTGGAATTTCCCGAATTGCCGACGAGACCGACCACGTCGCCGCGCCGGACGGTGTCGCCGAGCTTCACCCGGATCGAACCCGGTTTGAGATGCGCGTAGAAGGCGTAGTGCCCGCCGCCGATGTCCAGGATGACGTGGTTGCCACCGACGGTCTCGAGCGTGATCGGCACGGCGCGCGAGCCCGGCACGTTCTCGGGGATGCTGTCCTTCACCTCCACGACGCGTCCATCCGCGACGGCCAGGGCGTCCAGCCCTTCGGCGAGGTAATTCTCGTTCTTGAGCTTGTCGCCGCTGTGCGTCGTGTTGCTGTCGTTCAGCTCGATGTAGTCGATCGCGAACCGCTGCGCGATCGCCGGCGTTCCCTCGACGGTGATCAGCGCGCGGCGATGGCCCGAGCGATTGGACGGTCCGTTGGCGGCGAGCCATGGGCCGCCGCGAAGCGGCGGGCTCACCACCAGCGCGCCGCGCGTCAC
>DASXHF010000203.1:0-1859 GCA_036488775.1 Gemmatimonadaceae bacterium
CAGATGGTTCGGCACCTGCACCGACATAACCGACATCGTCGCGGCGCGCGAGACCTTGACGCGTAGTCGGGAGGAACTCGAACGGCGCGTGGCCGAACGAACCCGCAGTCTCGCCGCCGCAAACGAACGATTGGCCGCGGAGATCGCGGAGCGGCAGCGCACGGAAGAAGCGCTGCGCCAATCGCAAAAGCTCGAGGCGATCGGTCAGCTTACTTCGGGGGTTGCGCACGACTTCAACAATCTCCTGACCGGTGTGCTAGGCAATTTGGAGTTGCTGGAGCGGCGGCTAAAAAGCGAAGGCTCACTGCGCCGATTGCGCTCGGCGCGCGCCGCTGCCGAGCGCGGCGCACGACTGACGCACCAGCTTCTCGCGTTTTCGCGCAAGCAGCGCCTCGCGCCAACGCCGCTCGATTTGAACCGGCTGGTCAGCGAAGCCAGCGACTTGCTGTTCCGCACGATCGGGGCGACGGTGAGAATCGAGACCGTGCTGACCGAGGGGCTTTGGCCCGCATTGGTTGATCCCACGCAGATCGAGCTGGTCTTGTTGAACCTCGCGATCAACGCTCGCGACGCAATGCCCGCGGGCGGGCGCCTGACGATTCGGACAGCTAATGTCGGTCGGAGCGACACGCCGCCCGACCTACGACCGGGCGACTATGTGCTGATCTCGGTAGTGGATAGCGGCGAGGGCATGACGGAGGAGATCCTCAGCAAAGCTGTCGAGCCCTTCTTCACGACTAAGGAGATTGGCAAGGGCAGCGGTCTCGGCCTCAGCATGGTGCACGGCGTGGCGACGCAATCTGGCGGCGGTCTGCGCATCGACAGCCGCGTCGGTCGCGGGACAACGGTCAACGTTTACCTGCCGCGCGCGCGCCGCCCCTCGGCGACAGCACGGGAGCGCGAAACGTCGTCGGCGACGGTCCATGAGGAGGCGACCATTCTCGTGGTCGACGACGATCCGGACGTGCGGGAAGTCGCGGTGAGCAGCCTCGAGAGCTGTGGGTACCACTTGCTGGCCGCGGAGAACGGACTGGCTGCGCTCGATGTCCTGGCGGGGCCCGAGCGGGTGGATCTATTGCTGGTGGACATGGCGATGCCGGGGATGAACGGGGTCGAGGTGATCCGCCGGGCGCGAGAGCGGTATCCCAGGCTGCGCGCGCTGCTCGTCTCCGGTTACGCCGACATTGCGGCGTTCTCCCCGGCAGAAGGCGACCTCGTTCTCCAGAAGCCGTATCGTCTGGCGCGGCTGGCCGACAGCGTCGCCGAGGCCTTGCGACGCGAGAGGCCCAAACCGCCATCAAACGTAGTGAAAATGAGGCCGTCGCCGCGGAGGGCGACACGGCAACAGCGGAAGACCTGCGTCTCTACCAACTGCACCAGACACGGATCGGCATGCAGCCGGCCAGCATCAACAGCTCGGTTTCGGCCCTGCGCTTCTTCTTCACGGTGACGCTGGACCGGCCGGACCTGTCGCGCCGGCTCACCGTCGTGCCGCAGCCGCGGCGGATACCCGCGGTGCTCAGCGCCGAGGAAGTGACGCTGCTGCTGCGTGCGGCAACGGCGCCGAAGTACAAGGCGGCGTTCGCCACCGCCTACGGCGCCGGGCTGCGCGTCTCGGAAGTTGTCGCGCTCAAGGTCGTCGATATCGACTCCGAGCGCATGCTGCTGCGCGTCGAGCGCGGCAAGGGGCGCAAGGATCGTCACGCGATGCTGTCGCCGCAGTTGCTCGTCCTGCTGCGCGCCTGGTGGCGGGAGGGGCGGCGGCGCAGCCTGCTGCTGCCGGGAGGCTGGCTGTTTCCCGGCCGCAACCCGGTCGAGCCGCTGTCGGCCCGCCAGCTCAGCCGCGTCGTCCGTGCCGC
>DASXHF010000234.1:0-5489 GCA_036488775.1 Gemmatimonadaceae bacterium
TGTACAGCCGGCCGCGCAGCGCGGCGGTCCGGGCCGTCGCCTCGCCCTCCACTCGCGCCGCTGCCGGCCGTGCGTACGACGTGTCGAACTCCGCCGGCGCGAACAACGTCGTGGGGCCACGCCGAATCACGCCGCCCGACAGCCACAAGTCGGCGACGCGGACGCCCGCCTCCGCCCGGAGATTGGTGCGCGGCGCGAGCTCATAGCTGCCGATCCGCGCATCGGTATAGGTCGGTCCCGATGCGGCGACCGACGATGACTGCAGGGTCCCGTCGGCGAGCAGCACAGGCGTCGGCTGCACGTCGCCGATGACCCGCATGAACCGCCCTCCGCCCGTGCGCGACACCGCGCCCACCACGGCCAGCCGGTCGAAGGGAACTACCTTGGCCGACGCCTCGAGGCGCGACGGATCGATCGCACTCTTCTGCTCCGCGAGCAGCGACAGGCCGACCATCCGCAGATCGACGGCGGCCCGCCCCGAGAGCGCGTTGGACGTGGTGTGATTCGCCGCGCGCAGCCGCTCCGTTCCGCTCAGTCGCACCCCACCGCGCGTGATGCCGCCGGTGGCGACGTACTGGTTCTCGTACGCCGACGTGTCCGGGATCGGGATGGTGTCCCCTGCGGGCGTGGTGGGCGTACCGCGCCAGCCCTGTGACGACGCGATCACCTGGAACCAGCGGCCGGCGTCCGGATCGCCATTCGACAGTCGGAGATAGGCGGTCGTCTTTCGGGTCAGCAGCGCCGGCACCGTGTCGCGGTTCTCGAAGAAGTTGCCGTGGCCCACCCAGGGCCCGCGGTCCACGTCGCTCCGCTGAGCGAACGCGTCGGCGCTCCATGGACCGCGAGTCAGGCCGACCCGCGCCATGAGGTGCAGCGCGCTCGACGACGGCAGCTGATTGTCGGGCTGGGTGGTGATCTGCTCCGCAACGAGCTGCAGAGCCTCGCCGTGATCGTAGCGCCGCCCGAAGAACGCGCGATACAGGTTCGTGTTCAGGTCGCCGGTGGCGACGTCGGCCCGCGTGTACGCCGTCGTCCGATCGACGCGCCAGCTGCGGGCGTAGACGCGGACCTCCTCGGCTCCCCGCTCGATGCGTACCTCCTCGAGCGCGGCGATCGGCACGTCGTTCACCGGCGCCGCCCCCTGTGCGCGGGTGTTCAGCGGGTCGATCTGAACACCGTCCAGAAAGATGCGGATGCGCCGGGTGTCGCCCAGCGACGCCACCTCGACCGGCGCACCGGCGTAGCCCGTGGCCATCTCGGTCAGGCCGGGCACCCGCGCGAGCAGGTCGCTCAGGGTGAGCGCACCGGTCGCGAAGAGCGCCGTGCGATCGTAGATGCGGGGTGGGCCGATCTCGAACACCGGGGGCGCCTCCGCGCGCGCCAGCGGCGGCTTGATCGTGTCGCGCGGAACGGGCTTCGGCAGCGGGACGATGCCCATGCGTATCGAGTCGTTCTTCACCGTCGAGTCCGCGCGTGGCGGCACCGGCACCTTGATCGTGTCGGGCGCGTCCGTCGGAGGCTTCGGCGGAGGACGACGCAGCGTGTCCGTGCGGGTCGGCATCGTATCTCGCCGGCCGGGAATGGTGTCGCGTCGCACCGGCACCTGCGCACGCACGCGTGCAGGCACGACGGCCCCGGCGAGCGCGCCGAGGCCGATGAGCAAGCAGGCGCGCCCGCGACGCAGGATCACGGGATCACCCGGCTCGGCCTCGCACGAACTCGACGAAGGTGCCCACGGGAACGCCGGTCGGTCCGCGCGGCACTGTTCCCAAATCCGCCTCGGTGTACGCCGTGCCGGCGACGTCGAGGTGCACCCACGGGAACTCGTCTGCGAATTCTCTCAGAAAGAGCGCAGCGGTGATCGTGCCGGCGGGCCGGCCGCCGGAGTTCTTCACGTCGGCGACGTCGGACTTGATGAGCTCCTTGTAGTCGTCCCACATCGGCAGCTCCCAACCCGGCTCGCCAGCCGCCGAACCGGCCCTGATCACCTCCTGGACGAGCGAGGCATCGTTTCCAAGTACACCGGTCGCCGTGTGACCGAGCGCGATGACGCACGCGCCGGTGAGCGTGGCGGCGTCGATGACGGCCGCGGGCTTGTACCGCTTCGCGTAGGTCAACACGTCGGCCAGCACGAGACGGCCTTCGGCGTCGGTGTTGATGATCTCGATGAACTTGCCAGACATGCTCTTCACGACGTCGCCGGGCTTCACCGCGGTGCCGGACGGCATGTTGGTCGTCGAGCCGACGAGACCGACCACGTTGACCGGCACCTTCAACCGCGCGATTGCCTCCATGGCGCCGAGCACGCCGGCCGCGCCGCACATGTCGAACTTCATCCACTCCATCCCCTGCGCCGGCTTGATGGAGATCCCGCCGGAATCGAAGCAGAGCCCCTTCCCGACCAGCGCCACCGGCGGCGCGTCCTTCGCGCCGCCGCGATACTCGATCGCGATGAGCTTGGGATCCTGCGGCGTCCCCTGCGCGACGCAGAGAAAGCTTCCCATCCCCAGCTGCTCCATCTCCGTACGACCCAGCACGGTGACGGCGAGCCCGTGCCGCGCCCCGATGTCCTGCGCGGTGCGCGCCAGGAACTCCGGCGTGCAGAGATTGCCGGGCATCATCCCGAGCGTGCGCGCGAGCGAATGTCCCTCGGCGATCGCCCGACCGCTCGCGACGCCCCGTTCCAGAGCACCGCTATCGGGTCCCAACACCCGTGCGCCGGTGAGCGGTGCACGACGCTCCTCGGCCGGCGGCGGCGTCTTGGTGTCCGTGTAGTCCCACGCACCGGCCGCGAGACCGACAGTGGCCGATTCGACCTCTCGCGCGTCGACGGCACCGGCGTAGAACGCCATCTCGCCGGCGCCCATGCGAACCGCCTGTCGCGCCGCGATGGCGCCGGCCCGACGGAGTGCGCCGGCGCGATCGGTGACCTTTCCGAGCCCGAGCAGCAGCACGCGACGCGGCCCCGACGCGGCGCCGACGAGATGCAGCGACTCGTCGCGCCCGCCGCGGAAGTCGCGCCGCTCGAGCGTGCGGCGGAGCGCGCCGCCGAGCGTGCCGTCGAGCGCGATCAGCGCCTGGTCGAGCGCCGGTGCCGTCGGAAGGGCGACCACCAGCAACGGGATGTCGAGCGCGGCGAGCTCCGAGCGCCCAGCGGAGAACGACAGCATCATGACGTGAAAGCGGAAGGTGAGTGACGAATCGCTACGCGCCCATCCCCTTGATGATCTCGTCGCCGAATGCCGACGTGCTCACCTCGGTGGCGCCCGGCATCTGGCGGGCGAGATCGTACGTGACGCGCTTGCGCTTGATCGCGTTCTCGAGCCCTCGCACGATGAGCTGGCCCGCGTCCTTCCAGCCCATGTACTCGAACATCATGACACCCGAGAGGATGACGCTCCCGGGATTGATCTTGTCGAGATTCGCGTACTTCGGCGCCGTGCCGTGCGTCGCTTCGAACACCGCGACGCCGTCGCCGACGTTGCCACCGGGCGCGAGCCCCAACCCGCCCACCTGCGCCGCCGCGGCGTCGGAGAGGTAGTCGCCGTTCAGGTTCGGCGTCGCGATGACGTCGTACTCATCGGGGCGCAGCAGGAGCTGCTGGAACATCGCGTCGGCGATGCGGTCATTGATCACGAGACAGTCGGCGCGGGCGTCCCGTCCACCCTTGCCGAGCTCCGCCTCCGTGCACGTCTGTCCGGCGAAGGCCGTCTGCGCTTCCTGGTATCCCCAGTCGCGGAACGCGCCCTCGGTGTACTTCATGATGTTGCCCTTGTGCACCAGCGTGAGCGACCGGCGGTTGTTCTCGAGCGCGTACTTGACCGCCATGTGCACGAGCCGCTTGGAGCCGAACTCGGACATCGGCTTGATGCCGATCGCCGACATGTCGCGAATGTCCGCCTTGAGCTTCGTCCGCAGAAACTGGATGACCTCGTTCGCCTCCGGCGAGCCGGCTTTCCATTCGATCCCGGCGTAGACGTCCTCCGTGTTCTCGCGAAAGATCACGACGTCGAGCTTGCCCGGTTCCTTCATCGGGCTGCCGACGCCCTCGAAGTACCGGACGGGCCGGATGCAGGCGTAGAGATCGAGCACCTGCCGGAGCGTGACGTTGAGGGAGCGGATGCCGCCGCCGACCGGAGTGGAGAGCGGTCCCTTGATGGAGACGCGGAACTCCTTGAAGGCCTCGAGCGTCTCGTCGGGGAGCCATTCACCGAACTTCTGGTGGGCTTCTTCGCCGGCGTAGACCTTCATCCAGGAAACACGTCGCTCGCCGCCGAAGGCCTTCTTGACCGCCGCGTCGAACACGCGCACGGCGGCGCGCCAGATGTCGGGGCCGGTTCCGTCGCCTTCGACGTACGGGATGATCGGGTTGCTCGGAACGCTCAGAACGCCCTGCTCGAACGCGATCGCGTCGCCCTTCGCCGGGCGCGTCGCGTAACGGTAACTCGCCATGCCGTCCCTATTGCTTGGTGAAATGTGCGGAGCCGGCGAAAGCTATGTGGGCTCCCGGGGGCGAGCAAGGAATGAGGTCCGCGTCGACCGCGCCCGTGTTTCGTGCAGCGACGACGAGCACCGACGAGCACCCAAGATCACGCCGTTCCGACGATGCGGTCGATCGCGACGACCTCCTCCTCCGACAGCTCGAGCCGATTCAACGCCGCTACGTCCTCTTCGATCTGTGCCACTCGGCTCGCCCCGACGAGCGCGGACGTCATCGTCTCGTGACGGAGCACCCAGGCGATCGCGAGCTGTGCGAGACTCTGGCCCCGAGCCGCCGCGATCCGGTCGAGCGCCGCGATCTGCGCGCGGCGCGCGTCGGTGATCGCGTCCGCCCGCAGCGCGCCATGCGGCTTGCCAGCGCGCGACTCGCGGGGGATCTCGCGCAGGTAGCGGTTTGTGAGCAGACCTTGCGCGAGTGGCGAGAAGGCGATGCATCCGATCCCGCGTTCAGCGAGCACGTCGAGCAACCCGTCCTCGACCCAGCGGTCGAACATGCTGTAGCGCGGCTGATGGATGAGACAGGGCGTCCCCAGCGACTCGAGGATGTCCACGGCTCGGCGGGTGTCGTCGGCCGAGTAGCTCGAGATGCCGACATACAGGGCGCGGCCGCTTCGCACGGCGAAGTCCAACGCACCCATCGTCTCCTCGAGTGGCGTCTCCGGATCCGGACGGTGCGAGTAAAATATGTCGACGTAGTCGACTCCCATGCGTCGCAGGCTCTGATCCAGGCTCGCGATCAGGTACTTGCGTGATCCCCATTCGCCATAGGGTCCTGGCCACATGCGGTATCCGGCCTTCGTCGAGATGATCAGCTCATCGCGATGGCCGGCGAGGTCGAGCCCCAGGATGCGACCGAACGTCGTCTCCGCCGACCCGGGCTCGGGCCCGTAGTTGTTGGCGAGATCGAAGTGGGTGATCCCGAGCTCGAAGGCGCGGCGGACCATGTCGCGCGCTTCGTCGAACGGGTCGACGCTTCCGAAGTTGTGCCA